>DAIQBH010000045.1:0-14431 GCA_036781285.1 Thermodesulfobacteriota bacterium
AGTGCGCCCGGAGGGAATTGAACCCCCAACCTACAGATTCGAAGTCTGCCGCTCTATCCAATTGAGCTACGGGCGCAGGCGTTACGGGACGGGTACTTAGCGCGAGTTTCCGCCAGGCGCCAGCACCGTTACCACACGCAATTCTTGACGTGCCGGATGATCGCCTCGTCGCACGTCACCAGGCGGGCGTCGAGCCGCTCGGCCTGCACGATCAGCATCCGGTCGAATGGGTCGTCGTGCGGAAGAGCCAACGAGCCAGCTGCCACGGCATCGTCCGGCTCGATCGCGACGGTCGTGAATCCCCATGTCCTGTGAAGCTCCTGATACCGAGCCAGGTAGACATCGACGCCCTGGAGCCGTCCACGACGCCGCTTGATGGCGATCTCCCACAAGGTCGCCGCTGACACCGCGGTCGTGCTCCGCGCGCTCTCGATCGCCTTCCGCGCCGCCTTGCCGAGCTCAGGCGCGTCGCCCATCCACCAGAGCAGCGCACAAGTGTCGAGCAGGTACGTGCTCATCCCCAATCCGCATCATCCGAGCCGACCGGACCGAGCACATCTCCCGTGATCTGCCCGCGGAACGCACCCGCTTTCCGATCAACCGGCTCGACGATCGGGATTAGCCGAGCGTACGGCTTCCCCGCCTTGGCGATGATGACCTCCTCGCCGCGGTGCGCCCGCTCGAGGAGCTCTGAAAACCGCGTCTTTGCCTCGTGCACGTTCGCGCGAACAGCCATGCCCCCTAGTTAGTCCACCAAATGGACTAACGTCAAGCCAGAACTCACGCAGCCCGCCTGATCCTGATCTCCGCCTCGAGCCCTGCCGCCTCCACGAGCCGCAACACCCGGTCGATCGTCACCCGCTGCAAACTTCCGGAAAGAATCCCGGTCACCGCGCTCCGCGGCAACCCCGACCGGGTCGCGAGGATCGAATGCGTCAGCGCCCGACGCTCGGCCTCCCTCACCACGGCCGCGATGAGCTGGGCCTTCATAGTGGCTTGGAGTGCACGGCCCCTCGGGATGTCGAGCTTCCGCGCCAGGTCGGTGGCCGATGTCCGCGGGCGCCGCATCACCCGATCTCTCGCCTGGCAGAACGACGAATCGCGCATGTCTCACTTATGAGACGGCAACCGACGTCAACCCGAATGTCGCCTCACGCATTATCCAACCGATCC
This sequence comes from Thermodesulfobacteriota bacterium, assembly GCA_036781285.1. GTDB lineage: Bacteria > Desulfobacterota > Binatia > UTPRO1 > UTPRO1 > UTPRO1. Next base: position 1,174 of record DAIQBH010000045.1, read on the forward strand.
ACCGCCGCCCTATTCGCCCCCGCGACGAGGTGCCCGTACACGTCGACCGTCGTCGCGATGCTTCGGTGCCCGAGCTGCGCCTTCACGTACGCGAGGCTCTCGCCGTGCTGGATCAGCAGCGACGCGTACGTGTGGCGGAGCGAGTGCGGCCACGCGTACGGCACGCCGGCCGCGACGAAGAGCCGGCGCCACGGACCGCGGCGGAACGCGTCGGTGTCCAGCGAACGCCCGGCCGGGCTCGCGAAGACCCAGGCCGACGGCGGCCGTCCTTCGAAGCGCGCGTCTGCCGCCTGCGACGCGGCAAGCTCCCGCAGCGTCGCGGCGAGCTGCCGGCTGAGATCGACCCGACGGCCGGTGCCGCTCTTCGGCGCCTGCAACCTTCCCCGCCAGAACGCGGCCCGCACGACCGCGATCCCGCCCTCGAGATCGACGTCCGCCCAGCGAAGCGCGCACGCTTCGCCGAGCCGCATACCCGTCCGCGCGAGCGTCAACACGAACGGATACCAGCGCGGCTCGCGCGTCCGGCACGCCTCGAGCAACGCCCGCAGCTCCGCTGCCGAGAGGAAGCGCGGCGCTCGCGCGGCCCGCACCCGCTCGCCGCGCATGCGCTTCAGGGACGTGCGCGGCGGGGTTGCTCGTGACGACGCCGTCCTCGACGGCGTGATTGAAGAGCTCGCGAAGCGGCGCGAGGTTGGCGCGGACCGTGGCGCGTGCCCGGCCGGGGAGCAGCGTCTCGTAGACGAGCCGCTTCACGTCCTCGCGCGTGATCGAGCGGACGTCGCGGTCGCCGAACGCGGGGATGAGGTACAGCCGGCCGGCCGCCTCGTAGCCGGCGACCGTCCCGGGCTTGCAGTGGTGGCGCGCGTAGGTCGCGAGCCACGCGCGATAGTAAGCGGCGAACGGCCGGCGCTCGCGCGACCGCCCGTTCCTCGACGGAGGCACCCTCGCCCGCTAGCGACGCGGGCGCGGAGAGACGAGAGCTACTCGTACCGGATCAGCGCGCCGCGGCTTCCCGCACCTTCTGCACCGCCGGCAGCAGCAAGCCGATCGCATCGGGCCCGGAAACCTCGGCGGTCAGCACGTCGCCCGCGGGCAGCGGCACGACCTTCGGCGTACCGCCCTGCACGGCCGGCAACAGGAGCCCGATCAGGACCGCGATGATCCCCTGGTTCTCCTCGGGCGCGTAGCCGTCGAAGACCCGCACGTGCGGCCCGCCGCCGGCGCCGGCGCCGGTCGACACCTCGGCGGTGCTGAAGAGGACGGGATAGTCGCCGGTCTGCTCGTCGGGCTTCGACGAGTACACGATCAGCTGCACGATCCGCCGCTCCCCGGGCTTCACGCTGCCGTCGGCGAACTTGGTGTGGGTGACGACCAGCGACTGGCCGCGAATCATGTGCACGGGCTGGAACATCAGCACGTGCCCCTTCTTGAGGCGCAGCACGTCCGCGAGCTTCGGCGGCGTGGGCGCGTCGACGGCGGCGAACGCCGAGGATGTGAGCAGGAATCCCGCGAGAACGACGGTGCCGCCGAGGCGGCGAAGAGCATGAAGGTTCGTCATACCTCCGACCCTTGCCGGGATGACCCGGCCTCGGTCAAGACGCACTCGCCATGCGAAGCGTAGCTTACTTCATCGCCGTCGCTTCGATCTCCACCATGATGTCCGGGTGGAACAGCGCCGCGACCCCGAGCAGCGTCGACGCCGGCCGCACATTCGTCTCGGCGAGCCGGACGAGCCCGCCGCCCGCGGCGCCCTGCATGAACGCCCCGATGTCGGTCGTGTAGAAGTTGAGCCGTACGACGTCGGTGAGGTCGAAGCCCCCAGCCTGGAGGACGGCTTCGAGGTTCGCCATCGCCTGCTTCAGCTGCGCGGCCATGTCGCCGGCGTGCAGCGGGGCGCCCTTGTCGTCGACCGAGGTCTGGCCGGCGCAGACGAGCGTCCGCTTCGCCTGGCCGAGCTCGATCGCCTGCGAGTAGCCCATCGCGTCTTGCCACGTCCACGGATTGACCGTTCGTTTTTCCATGGGCGCCGTCCTAGGCGAACGACCGGGCCGAAGCCAGCGGGTCCGCGGCGTTTTCCCCGGCGCACCGCGCCACGACCCGGCCGAGCTGCGCCCCGCAACCTCTCTTGACACCGCCGGTCCTACCGGCGATTTTCCGGCCGCGTTTCCCATTCCCCTCGCGAGGTTCGAACGATGCCGAAATCCGCACGCTGGTTGGTCGCCGCCCTGATCGCTCTCACGCCCGCGCTCGCTCACGCCGAGTTCGACATGTCGGTGGACATCGCGAAGACCTCGTCGAAGGCGTTCAAGATGGAGCGCACGGGGCCCGCGAAGGATTTCGTGCAGCGCGCCGCGATCTACCTCCGCTACATCCCAACCAAGGGGAACCGCGTGCACCCGGCGTGGATCAACACCCACAACTACCTGACCTGTGCCGACAAGCCCGACAAGAAGTGGCACGTCGAGGGTGTGAGCCGGGTCGACTTCGACAAGGCATCGGGGATCGCGATCTACGCGTTCTTCTTCAGCCGCCCGGAGTGCGACAACGCCACGTTCCACATGGAAGCGATCACGGCGGAGTCCTGACGCGCGCGGACCCTGTCGCCGTTAGCCGCTACTTCTTCAGGGGCGCGGTTCGTAGGCCGGGTTGGCGGATGACGCGCGGCTGCTGGCTCTGGCCCCAGTAGGGCTGCTGCGTTCCCCAGTACGGTTGCATGGTGCCCCAATAGGGTTGCGTCGCGGCGTCCGCGGGAGCCTGGCGGACGGGCTCGTCGCGATAGTCGCGGTAGAGCATGTCCCGCGGGTCGTCGGTAGCCTCGTGCCCGTACGGCTCCTCGACCGGCACCTCCTCGTCCTCGAGCGCGCGGCGGTCGGCTGAGCGCCAACCCGCGCTCGCGTCCGACGACGGCAGCACCGCGCCGGCGCAAGCCAGCGCGGCAACCAACCCGAACGTCGCGACCGCGAACCGCCTCACGCGGTCAGCTTTGCACGACGCTCCATGTGGTGCCACCGGCGCCGTCCTTCAGCACGATGCCTCGGGCGAGGAGCTCGTCGCGGATCTCGTCGCCGCGCTTGAAGTCTTTGGCTTTGCGCGCAGCCGCTCGCTCCGCGATCAGGCGCTCGATCTCGGCCGGGTCGACGCCCGTGTCGGAGACGCGCCGCCCCTTCTCGGCCTCGAGGTAGCTCGTCGCCGGGTGGCGGAGCACGCCCAGCACGCCGCCGAGGCGCGCGAAGTTGGCGTGGTGCTCGCGGACGGTCGCGACGTCGCCGCCGGCGTCGAGCAGGCGATTGATCTCGCGCACCTCGTCGAACACGACCCCGAGCGCGCGCGCCGTGTTCAGGTCGTCGTCCATCGCGGTCACGAACTGCTCGTGGAACGGCCGGACGCTCGCCGGCAACGACTCGACGGCGGGCGCACGCTCCGCGGCTCCCGCCGGGGCCATCGCGCCGCCGACCTTCTCCTCGACCCGCGCCAGCGTCTCGTGCAGCCGCGTGCACCCGCGCTGCGCGTCGAGCAGCGACTGGTCGCTGAAGTCGACCGGGCTCCGGTAGTGCGTCGACACGAGGAACAAGCGCAGCGCCTCCGAGGGCACGCGCTTCAGGATCTCCTCGATCGTCAGGAAGTTGCCGAGGGACTTCGACATCTTCTCTTCGTTGATGCGCACGAACGCGTGGTGGATCCAGTGCTTCACGAACGGCGTGCCGGTCGCGCCCTCGGACTGCGCGATCTCGTTCTCGTGGTGCGGGAAGATGAGGTCCTCGCCGCCGCCGTGCAGATCGAAGGGCTGCCCGAGGTACTTGGTGGACATCGCGGAGCACTCGAGGTGCCAGCCGGGACGTCCCGGACCCCATGGGCTCTCCCAGAACGGCTCGCCGGGCTTCGCCGCTTTCCAGAGTGCGAAGTCGAGCGCGTCGCGCTTCCGCTCGCCGACCTCGACGCGCGCGCCCGCCATCAGATCGTCGAGCTTCCGCTTCGAGAGCTTGCCGTAGTCCTTGATCTTGCCGACCGCGCAGTAGACGTCGCCGTCGGATGCGTACGCCACGCCCGCCTTCTCGAGCTGCGCGATCAGGTCGAGCATCTCGGCGACGTGATCGGTCGCGCGCGGCTCGATGTCGGGCTGGAGGCACCCGAGCGCGGCGACGTCGGCGCGCAGCGTCCCGATGTAGCGCGACGCGAGCTCCTCCGACGGGATCGTCTCCTCGGCGGCGCGCTTGATGATCTTGTCGTCGATGTCGGTGATGTTGCGGACGAAGCTCACCTCGTAGCCGGAGAACCGCAGGTACCGCACGACGGTGTCGAAGAAGACGAGCGAGCGCGCGTGGCCGATGTGACAGCGGTCGTAAACGGTGACGCCGCAGACGTAGAGCCCGACCTTGCCGGGCTCCTTGGTGGCGAGCGGCTCTTGCTTGCCGGTAAGGGTGTTGTGGAGAACGAGGGACATTTCGATCGGCTCCGCGGGCGCGCCGCTCACTCGTCGTCTTCGCGCAGCTTCGCGAGCACGGACAAATCTTCCAGCGTGGTCGTGTCGCCGACGGTTTCCTTGCCGGCCGCGAGATCGCGGAGCAGGCGGCGCATGATCTTGCCGCTCCGGGTCTTCGGGAGCGCGTCGGTGAAGCGGATGTCGTCGGGCTTCGCGAAGGCGCCGATCTCCTTGCCGACGTGCTCGCGGAGCTCCTTCTTGAGCGCGTCGTCCGTCTTCGTGCCGGCGGCGAGCGTGACGAACGCGGCGAGCGCCTCGCCCTTGAGCTCGTCCGGCCGGCCGACGACGGCGGCTTCGGTAACGCTGACATGCGAGACCAACGCGCTCTCGATCTCCATCGTGCCGAGCCGGTGGCCCGACACGTTCACGACGTCGTCGATGCGGCCCATCACCCAGAAGTAGCCGTCCTGGTCACGGCGCGCGCCGTCGCCGGTGAAGTACATGCCCGGGATCTGGCTCCAGTACTGCTGCTTGAAGCGCTCGTGATCGCCCCAGACCGTGCGGAGCATGCCGGGCCACGGCTGCTTGAGGACGAGATAGCCGCCCTCGTTCGGCCCGACCGACTTGCCCTCGCGCGTGACGACGTCGGGCACGATGCCCGGGAACGGCTTCGTGCACGAGCCCGGCTTCGCCGGCACCGCGCCCGGAAGCGGCGAGATGAGGATGCCGCCGGTTTCCGTCTGCCACCACGTGTCCACGATCGGACAGCGGTCGCCGCCGATCACGCGCCGGTACCAGGTCCAGGCCTCGGGATTGATCGGCTCGCCGACGGTGCCGAGCAAGCGCAAGCTCGAGAGGTCGTGCTTGTTCGGCCACTCGTCGCCCCACTTCGTGAACGTCCGGATCGCGGTCGGCGCGGTGTAGAGGATGTTCACCTTGTAGCGCTCGATGATGTCCCAGAAGCGGTCGTTCTGCGGCTGGTTCGGCGCGCCCTCGTACATGAGCGTCGTGGCGCCGTTCGCGAGCGGGCCGTACACGACGTAGCTGTGGCCGGTGACCCAGCCGATGTCGGCGGTGCACCAGTAGACGTCGGTGTCCTTGAGATCGAAGACGAGCTTGGTCGTCAGGTAGACGTGGGTCAGGTAGCCGGCGGTCGTGTGGACGACGCCCTTCGGCTTCCCGGTCGTGCCGCTCGTATAGAGGATGAAGAGCGGATGCTCGCTGTCGAGCGGCTCGGCCTCGCAGACCGCGGGCACGCCGGCGACGGCGTCGTCCCACCAGATGTCGCGCCCGGTCTTCATCGCGACGTCGGACTTGGTGCGCTTCACGACGACGACCTTTTCGATCGAGGGCGTTTCTTCCAGCGCCGCATCCACCGTCGCTTTGAGGGGGACGATGCTGCCCCGCCGCCATCCGCCGTCGGCCGTGATCACGAGCTTCGCGGTCGCGTCGTTGATGCGATCGCGGAGCGACTCGGCGCTGAATCCGCCGAACACGATGGAGTGCGTGGCGCCGAGGCGCGCGCACGCGAGCATCGCGATCGCCGCCTCGGGGATCATCGGCATGTAGATCGCGACCCGGTCGCCTTTCTCGAGACCGAGCTTCTTCAGGGCGGCGGCGAAGCGGCACACTTCCGTGTGCAGCATCTGATAGGTGAGCACGCGGGTGTCGCCGGGCTCGCCTTCCCAGATGATCGCCGCCTTGTTGCGGCGCGACGTCGTGAGGTGCCGGTCGAGGCAATTGTAGGAGAGGTTGATCTTGCCGCCGACGAACCACTTGGCGTCGGGGCAGCTCCACTCGAGGGTCTTGGTCGGCGGCGTGAACCAACTGAGCTCGGCGCCGACCTTGCCCCAGAAGGCCTCCGGGTCTTTCACCGATTCCGCGTAGAGCCGGTCGTACTCCTCGGCGCTCTTCACGTGCGCGTCCTTCGCGAAGGACGGGTCGCAGGCGAAGACGCGCTGCTCCTTCAATACGGACTCGATGTCGGTCGCAGACGCCATGGATGCCTCCGATGATGATGCCGCCGAAAGGTGAGGTAGCGAGCAGACTTCTCTGCGGAAAGGCTCGCTGTCAACCCTGTTCCGGCGGCGCCATGGCGTCTGCGCCGACGTACGTGCCCGCAGGCGGGGCGGATCAGTAGATGACGACCGAGACCGGCCCGTCGTCGCCGGTGAAGACGCCGAGGCTCTCCTGGGTCCGGCGGATTTCCAGCGTGTTGCTGCCGATCTGTTCGAGGGTCACGAGCACCTTCCCGTTCCCGAGGCCGGTCGCGGAGAAGTAGCGGTTGGTGATCGTGAACGGTGTCGTCAGGGTGCACTCGCCGAAGTCGCCGCCGCCGAGCACGCTGTACGAGCCCCCACTGCCGGTCGTGTTGAAGAAGCGCACGATCGACGAGCCTCCGCCGTTGCAGTTGATGACGAGGCCGCCCTTCACGATGCCGCTGTTGCTCGCGCTCTGGCGAACGCCGTCGTTGAGCTCGAGGTCGCCGGTGATCTCGGCGCCCCCGAACTGCGCGACCAGGCGCGACTGCGCGCACACGTCGCCGGGGCCGCAGCCTGGCACGCCGAATCCGGTGTCGATCGAGATGGCGCGGAGGCCGCCCGTCATGACGTCGCCGCTCTTCGAGACGAAGCCTGCGCCCGAGCCGACCGAGCGCACGCCCGGCGTGCAGCCCTTGAGAAAGACCGAGCACGTGGCGTTCGCGCCGTCGCGGAGGAATACGGTGCAGAGCTCGGGCGGCGTGATCCGTTGCGCCGAGCCGGCAGCGCCGAGCTCGCACTTCGCGGCCGTCGTGCCGTCGAGACACGCCCCGGCGTTGCCGAAGGCGTTCACTTCCTGGCCGAGCGTGTTGCCCCATTCGAGCACGCCGCTCACGTCCTTCGCGGAAATCAGGATGGCGCCGTCCTTGGCGATCTTCGCTTTGCAGCTTTCGAGAGCGTGCGCGGGGGTGGTGCACGCGAGGGCGACGGCGAGCGCCGCGGAGAGTAGGGTCAGGGAGCGGATCATGGGGTGCATGAGGATGTCCTCCGGTTCGAGTTCGGGACGGCGTCGATCGCCGTCACCGTGCCCCGCTTCGTAGAGGACGCGTCCATCGCGAGTCCTAAGCGATCGGTAGGATTTCGGTAATGCCGGGCCGACCCCGAGTTGCCCGTGCGAGTCCGCGTTGTTATGCGGGCGTCGTGACGGTCTCGCGTTCGTGGCGGTGGGTGGTCGCGTCGATGACGATGGTCGCGGTCGCCTGCGTCGTCGCCGTCGATTCGAGCCGCGCCGCCGATGATGCGAAGTCGTCGCTCCGCGGCGGCGGCAGCGTGAGCGGACCACCGGCACCCGCGGCACCGGCGATCGCGGCAACGCCGGAACCGCCTGCGGCCCCGGCGCTGCCGGATGCCCCGGCGGAGCCCGGCGTGGCCGCGCGGGCAGAGCCGCTCGAGCCGGTCGACGCCGACGCCAAGCCGCGGTCGATCAACCTCTGGCCGCTCTTCCAGTACGAGTCGGACCCGCAAACTCGGAAAAGCCACTGGAAGGTGTTCGGACCGCTCCTCGAGTACCGCGCCGACGCCGATCGCCAGGCGATCTTCTTCCGGCCGTTCGTGTCGATCGATCAGGCGCGCGTCGGCCACGACGACCATGTGAGCTTCCTCGGGCCCGTCCTGCGGTCGCACTGGGGACAGACCGAGCAGGTCACGACGGGCTTCGGCGGGCTCTTCACCTACCGCACGCGCACGAGCGTGGACGGCCGCACCCTCGAGGCGCAGAACGCCCGCCTCCTCCCTCTCTATTTCTACGAGTGGGACCAGTCCGCGCCGCGCGGTCGGATCTCGGTCGCGCCGCTCTACGTCGATCTCGAGGACTTCTACGGCTACGAGAAGGTCGAGATGGTGCTCTTCCCGGCGTACGTCCGGCTGAAGACGCCGCAGCTCGACCGCTACTACTACCCCTACCCGATCATCCAGCGCGACGGGCCGCCCGGCAGCGGCTATCGCCTGTGGCCGTTCCCCCTCCGCGACCGCGAGGGCAACCGCGTCGAGCGGACGGCGGCCGACGACTCGCACGCGCCGGAGCGGCTGACGTATTTCCCGCTCTGGCGCGACGAGCTCGACGCGACGGATCCCGAGGCGAGCGACCCGTCCTAGAATCGGTTCAGACAGGCACGGACGGGGCAGCAACCCGACGTGTCGTCTTCGCAGCCAGGGCCGCAGAACTCGGTGCAGAGCTTTCCGTCCGGGCACTCGTCGATCGCGTTACACCCGTGACAGACGAGATGGATGCCGTCGCGGTACGCCCGCGTCGAGCCGGGCGGGCACGCCGAGCCCCGGAAGGTCTCACCGTTCAAGAAGACCTGTAAATCCTCGGCGCACACCCGGCAGTCGAGTGGGCAGTCCTCGGGGCAGCGCTCGTGCGACTCGCTCGGAGACGCCCCCCGCTGACAGACGCCGTCGCCGCAGACGGATTTGATCGTCGTGCACACCTCGCCGCCGTCGCAATCCGATCCGCAGTTGCAGCCGTTCTCGTCGCCGCCGCACACGCCGTCGCCGCACACGGGACAGCACGGTACCGGCGCGCTGTTGTCGTTGTCGCCACATCCCCCGAACGGCAGCGTCGCGATCGAAAGCGCGAAGACCATCAGCACCATCACGAAGCGAGCACGCATGGGCCACCTCCGGCTTCGCCGCTACCGCAAGGCGACGCCGCGACACCACCCGCCCGGGAATTCTTTCGCAACATGTTCCGGAACGAACGTCCTCCGGAGTGGAGGGATCAGCCCTTGATGGCACCGGCCGCGCGCAGCGCCGCGAGCACGGCATCGTCGCAGCCGGCCTCGCGGAGCACCGCTTCCGTGTGCTCGCCGAGCGCGGGAACGGGCTTCGCCGGCGCCGCCGACGCGCCGCCGAACGCGACCGGGCTCGCGACCGCGCGCCGCGTGCCGCCGTCGCGGGTCGGCTGGGCGACGAAGACTCCAGCCGCCGCCGCTTGCGGATCGCGCGTCAGATCCTCCAGCGACTGCACCGGCGCCCACCACACGCCCTCGCGATCGAACGCCTCGGCCCATTTCGCGAGCGGCCGGGTCGCGAACGCGGCGTCGAGCTCGGCGATCGTCTCGCGGCAGTGGCGGCGGCGCTCGCGCGCGGTCGCGAAGCGTGGATCGGCGAGCAGGTCCTCACGCGCGATCGCGCGCGCGACGCCGGGGAAGTGCCGGTCGGCCTCGAGCCCGATCAACCAGAACCAGCGGCCGCACCCGGCGCGGTAGCAGTTCACGAGCGGCGTCTCGACGTCGGTACGCGCGACCGGCGGTTTGATCTTGTCGAACGCGAGCTGGATGCCGAGGTCCCACCCGAGGCAGTAGGCGCCGGTCCGCAGCAGCGACGTCTCGACGACGCGTCCGCGCCCCGACCGCTCGCGCTCGTAGAGCGCGGCGAGGATGCCGGCGACGGTCGTGACGGCGGTCACGTGATCGCCGAAGCCGCCGCGGATTTGTGGAGGAGCCGCCCCCTCCGGCGTCAGCGTCGACGCGACGCCGGCCCGCGCCCAGAACGCGCCGACGTCGTACCCCGGCCGATCGGCGTCGGGTCCGGTCCGGCCGTAGCCGGTGATGCTCGCGTACACGAGGCGCGGGAAGCGCGCCGTCAGCGTGTCCGGGTCGAACCCGAGCCGCGCGAGCGCGTCGGGCCGCATGTTGGTGACGAAGACGTCGGCCGACGCGAGCAAGCGATAGGCGGCGTCGCGCCCCTCCGGCAGACGCACGTCGAGCGCGACGCTCCGCTTGCCGCGGTTGTCGAGGTCGAAGGGGGGATTGCGGTCGACCTTGCTCCCGGTCGCGAGCTGGAAGAACGACCGCATCGGGTCGCCCGCAGGCGCCTCGATCTTGACGACGTCGGCACCCCAGTCGGCGAGAATTCCCGCCGACGCCGGACCGGCGACCCAGAGTCCCATTTCAACGACGCGCACCCCGTCGAGCATCCCTGGTTAGGGACACCCGCCGGGGTGACAGGTCAAGCGGTTCGGCCGCGCCGCGTCGACGGGGCGACTCAGTCGCGCTCGCAGCTCCGCATGCAGCGGCGGAAGAGCCGCTGCGCCCGCTTGTTGGCGCGCTCCTCGGTGGTCCCGCGTCCCACCATCACGCGGTACTTCGCCCCGACCGCCACCTCGCAGCGCTCGCCGCAGGTCGGCTCCGGCGCCACGCCGCACCCGTCGAGACACGTCGTGAGCGCTTCCTCGGCCGCCGCGTCGCACTCCTCCTCCGAGGTGCCCGCCGCGATGCACGCCGCGCGCTCGGCCGCGACCGCTTCTTCGCAGTCGTTGGCGCAGGTCGGAGGCGGCGGGGGAACGCACCGCGCGTCGCGACACTCCTCGTGCACCGCGTCCGCCTTCTCGGCGCAGAGCGCGGCGTCCCCGCCCCGCTTCAGGCAGCGGCGCTCGACCCGCGCGCCCTTCTTCTCGCAGCGCGCGTCGCACGGCTTCGGCACCTCGCAGTGCATCGCGACGCAGCGCTCGAACGTCTCGCGCGCGCTCGCCTTGCACGCCTCCTCGCTTCCGCCCTCCTCGAGACAGCGGCCGAACGCGTCGCCCGCGTGGTCCTCGCACTTCTCCTCGCACGACGCCGGCGGCGGCTCCGCGTCCTCGCAGTGCTCGGCGATGCAGCGGCGCGTCTTCTCCTCCTGGCGCGCGCGGCAGAGCTCGTCGCTCCCGCCATCTTCGATGCAGTCCTCGTACTTCTCCGCGCCTTTGGCGGCGCAGCGTTCGCTGCACGTCGGCTCGGGCGCGGCACACTCCTCGGCGACGCAAGCTTCGCGCGACGCGTTCGCTTCCGCGTGACACGCCGCCTCGCCTCCACCCTCCTCGAGACACGCGTGCAGCTTCGTCTCGGCCTCGTCCTGGCACCGCTCTTCGCAGGTCGGCGTGGGATCGGTGCAGCGCTCGTCGCGGCAGCGCGCCAGCGCTTCGGCGCCGAGCAGATCGCAGAGCCCCTCGCTGTAGCCCTTCTCGAGGCACTCGTGGCGCTCCTCGGTCGCGTGCTTCTGGCACCGCTCCTCGCACGTCGGCTCCTCGCCTTCCTCCTCCTCGTCGTCCTCGCCCTCGTCCTCGTCCTCGCCGTCCTCGCACTCCGAGGCGATGCACTGCGTGAGCTTCTCCTGCCGGAGCGCATGACACGCGTCCTCACCGCCGCCTTCTTCGAGGCAGGCGTCGCGCCGCGCGTTCGCGGCGAGCTCGCAGAGATCGGGGCACGAGAGCTCGTCGCCGTCGTCGGCGCGAACGGGCGGCGGAGCAAGCGAGAGCAACACAACAACGACGAATACGATCAACGATCGCATGGCGACCTCCTCGAAGGCGGCGAGCGCCGCGGGTTGCGGGCGACGCACGAGGGAGCAACCACCGTGCCCGCGCGCGAAGCCGAAGGTCGCGACGGTCCCGCGGCGAACGCCACAGCGGACGCGCGACGCCGGCGTGACGCGGACGAGCGCAATGCGGCTCCGGGGCATGCGCGATGCGTTGCGCCCCACCCGTCCGTCCTCTACGGTGGCGCCGATTCGCATGCCGCGCTCCATCGCCCACCCCGCCCGCCGCACGGACGGCTGACCCGCGACGCATGGAACGCGTCTTCGGCGTCCGCAGCGCGTGGATCCTGGCCGGCGAGCGGCAGATCCCGATCAAGCGCGACGAGCACGGCATCCCGCACGTGTACGCGCAGACCGAGCCCGACCTGTACCGCGGGATCGGCAACTGCCACGGCATCGACCGCGGCTTGCAGATGATGTTGACGCGCATCCTGGGGCAAGGCCGCGGCTCGGAGCTCCTCGACGCGAGCGACGACATGCTGCGGATCGACCGCTTCTTTCGCCGCCTCAACCTCGGCACCGGCATCGAGGACGAGCTCGCGAAGGCGCCGGCGCGCGTCCTCGAGCTCGCGACCGCGTACTGCGAGGGCGTGAACGCGGCGTTCGACGAGGGCGGACCCTGGGAGCTCCGTCTCGCCGGCTACAAACCCGAGCCGTGGACGCTCGCCGACATGATCATGGTCTCGCGCGTGGTCGGGTTCGTCGGCCTCGCCCAGTCGCAGGGCGACATGGAGCGGCTGCTCGTCGAGATGGTGCAGGCGGGGATCTCGAAGGCCCACCTCGAAGAGCTCTTCCCCGGCCAGCTCGGCGGGCTCGATCCGGCGCTCGTCGCGCGCGTGACGCTCGGCGAGCGGCTCGTGCCCGACGCGCTCCGCTGGTCGAACGTCGTGCCGCGCGCGGTCGCGTCGAACAACTGGGCGATCGCGCCGAAGAAAACGAAGCTGAAGCGCGCGATCTTCGCCAACGACCCGCACCTCGAGGTCAACCGCCTGCCGAACGCCTGGTACGAGATCGTGGTCGAGCTCGCCGAGCGCTGGTGCATCGCCGCGACGATGCCGGGCCTGCCCGGCCCGATCCTCGGCCGTACCAACGACCTCGCCTGGGGCGCCACGTACACCTTCCTCGACGGCATCGACTCGTGGATCGAAGACTGCCGCGACGGCCGTCACCGCCGCATGAAGAAGGGCGGACGCGACACCTGGGTGCCGTTCAAGACGCGCACCGAGGTCATCCGCCGGAAGAAGAAGCCCGACGTCACCGTCACGTTCTACGAGAACGAGCACGGCGTGCTCGACGGCGACCCGAACACGCCCGGGCTCTACCTCGCGACGCGCTGGGCGTCGGGGAGCGGCACCGGTGCGGCGTCATTGAGCGCGCAGTTCGGCCTCTTCACGGCGCCCGACGTCGCAACGGGCATGGACCATCTCGGCAAGCTCGAGAGCGCGTTCAACTGGGTCCTCGCCGACCGCCACGGCAACATCGGCTACCAGATGTCGGGCAACAT
>DAIQBH010000045.1:14441-29263 GCA_036781285.1 Thermodesulfobacteriota bacterium
CCCGCTCGCGGGGTGGGATGCCGAGAACGACTGGCGCGGGTTCGTCGACTTCCACGACCTGCCGCGCGAGCTCAACCCCGAGCGCGGCTACATCGCGACCGCCAACGACGACCTGAACCACCTCGGCCGCGCGCATCCGATCAACTTGCCGATGGGACCGTACCGCGCCGAGCGCATCGCCGAGCTGCTCGAATCGCTCGACGACTGGACCGCCTCCGACGTCGAGTCGATGCAAATGGACGTCCTCTCGCCGCACGCCGAACGCTTCCTCGCGATCCTGCGGCCGCTCCTTCCGAAGACGCCTGCCGCGGACATCCTCCGCACCTGGAACTACTGCTACGACCCGGCGTCGGTCGCGGCGACGCTCTTCGAGCGCTTCTACCGCGGGCTCGTCCGCGAGGTGTTCGGGCCCGTCCTGGGCGCCGACGTCATGCGCCACGTCATGGGCGAAACGGCGATCCTCGCCGACTTCTATTACAACCTCGATCGCATCCTGCTCGCCGAGGACAGCGTCTGGTTCGGGGGCGAGCGCCGCGAGCAGATCTGGGCCCGCGTCCTGGCGCGCTCGCTCGACGGTCCGCTCACGACGTGGGGCAACGAGCAGCGCGTGATGATGAAGCACCTGATGCTCGGCGGCCGCTTCCCGGTGTGGATGGGCTTCGACTACGGGCCCGTCGAGCTCCGCGGGAACCGCGCGACGATCCACCAGGGACAGGTCTATCGCTCGGGTGGACGGGTCACGAGCTTCGCGCCATCCTATCGGCTCGTGACCGACTTCGCGGAGACGAAGGCCCGCACGTGCATCGCGGGCGGTCCGTCCGATCGGCGTTTCTCGCCGTGGTACACGTCGGGCATCGCCGATTGGCTCGCGGGGCGCTTCAAGACCCTGAAGCCGGGGCCGGCGCTGCCGCCGTGACGACCGCCAACCACATGATTCCGGCGACGACCCCGACGACGGCGACCCGCACCGATCTCCAGCTCGGCCGCCGCCTCGTCCACTGCGCCAACGGCTCCGCGATCGCGACGGCCTACGCGCTCTTCTTCACGCACCAGCAGATCGTGCACGTCTTCGGATCGATCGCGTGTCTCGTCTACATCCTCGACCGCATCCGCGTGCTCTATCCCGAGCTGCTCGAGCGCGCGCCGTGGGTGAATCCGCTGCTCTTCCGGGCCGAGGAGCAATTCAAAGAGTCCGGCATGACGCCGTACGCGATCGCGATTTTGCTCACGCTGATCACGTTCCCGAAGACGATCGCGATGATCGCGATCTACACGCTCGCGGTCGCCGATCCGCTCTCGGCGCTCGTCGGCATCACGTGGGGGCGACGGCGCATCGTGCCCGGCAAGTCGCTCGAGGGCTCGGCCGCGTTCTTCGCGGCGACGGCCGCTATCACGGCGACCGTGCTGCGCATGACGACCGTCGTCGCCGCCGGCCCGATCGCGCTCGCCGCGGTGATCATCGGCATCGCCGGTGCCGTGCTCGAGATGCTGCCGCTCCGCCTCGACGACAACCTCACGATCCCGCTCTTCGTCGGCTTCGCCGGCTGGGTGACGTGCGCGCTCGTCGGGATCGTGCCGCCATGAAGCGGCACGATCGAATGGCCCCACCCTGACCGCGCCCGTGGCCGTCAACGTCGTCTACATCCTCCGCTGTGCCGACGGCTCCCTCTACACCGGCGCCGCCAGGGATCTCACCCGCCGCCTTGCGCAACACGAGGCGGGCCTGGCCTCGCGGTACACGCGCACGCGCCTTCCCGTGACGCTCGTCTGGTCGCGGCGCGAGCGGACCTGGGGCCGCGCGCTCCAGGCCGAGTACTGGATCAAGCAGTTGCCGCGGGCCGCGAAGGACGCGCTCGTCGCCGGCGGAGCTCTTCGGGTCCGTCGCACGAGAGACACGAGCCGGTCTCGGCCGACGACGAAAACGAGATAGATGGGCGGCCCGAGCGGTTCAAGCGGTTCGAGCGCGCCCGTCGTCCTCTCCGTGCAGAGCGTCTCCAAGGCGTTCGGCGCGGCGCCGCTCTTCACCGACCTCTCGCTCGGGATCGCCGAGGGCGACCGCGTCGGCGTCGTCGGCCCGAACGGCTCCGGCAAGTCGACGCTGCTCCGCATCCTCGCCGATCTCGAGGCGCCCGATCGCGGGACGCGCGCCCTCCGCCGTCTCGCGCGCGTCGGCTACGTGCCGCAGGATCCGAGCTTTCCCGCGGGGACGACGCCCGAGGCGGTCGTCGCGGCGGCCGTCGCCGAGACGGTGAAGGACGCCGGCGAGGCGGACCTGCGGGTCGCGAAGGCGCTCAGCCGCGCCGGCTTCGACGATCCCACGACGCCGGTCGAGCGGCTCTCCGGCGGTTGGGCCAAGCGGCTGGCGATCGTCCGCGAGCTCGCGCGCGAGCCCGACGTGCTCCTCCTCGACGAGCCGACGAACCACCTCGACCTCGCCGGCATCGTCTGGCTCGAAACCTTGCTCCGCGCCGAGCGCCGCGCGTTCCTCGTCGTGAGCCACGACCGCTGGTTCCTCGAGAACGTCGTGGAGCGCATGATCGAGATCGATCGCATCCACCCGAGCGGCCGCTTCGAGACCGTCGGGCGCTACAGCGACTTCCTCGAACGCCGCGACGACGCGCTTCGCGAACAGGCCGCCTATCGCGAGACGCTCGCGAACCGCGTCCGCGGCGAGATCGCCTGGCTCCGGCAGGGCGCGAAGGCGCGCACGACCAAGCAGCAAGCGCGGATCGCGCGCGCCGACGATCTCATCGACGAGCTCGCGGACGCGCGCGACCGGAGCCGTGTCGCGAAGGCCGGCATCACGTTCACCGCGTCGGGACGGCAGACCAAGCGCCTGCTCGTCGCGGAGGGCGTCGGCAAGGACCGCGGCGCGCGCACCATCATTCGCGACCTCGACCTCGTGCTGCGTCCGGGCACGCGCCTCGGCCTTCTCGGCGCGAACGGCAGCGGCAAGAGCACGCTCCTCCAGCTGCTCGCCGGCACGCTGGCACCCGATCGCGGCACGATCACGCGCGCCGACGGTCTTCGCGTCGTCCACTTCGAGCAGGACCGCGGCGGCCTCGATCCGGCATGGTCACTCCGCCAGGCGCTCGCCGGCGACGGCGACAGCGTCATCTACAACGACCGCTCCATCCACGTCGCGTCGTGGGCGAAGCGCTTCCTCTTCCGAAACGAGCAGCTCGGCCAGCCGGTCAGCCGCCTCTCCGGCGGCGAGCGCGCCCGCGTCCACCTCGCACGCCTCATGCTGGCGCCCGCCGACCTCCTCCTCCTCGACGAGCCGACGAACGACCTCGACATCCCGACCCTCGAGGTCCTCGAAGAAACCCTCTGCGAGTTCCCCGGCGCCCTCGTGCTCGTCACCCACGACCGCTACCTCCTCGACCGCGTCTCGACCTCCCTCCTCGCGCTCGACGGTGCCGGCGGCGTCACCGAGTACGCCGACCTCGCCCAATGGCAGTCAGCCCAGGCCGCAGCCGAAGCAGCCGCCCGCGAAGCGCCGCGCCGTCAGCCACCGGCGAAACCCACCACGCCGACCAAACGCCTCAGCTACCACGAGCAACGCGAGTGGGACCGCATGGAAGACGCGATCCTCGAAGCCGAAGCAGCCCTGGCCGAATGCCGCCGCGCCATGGAAGACCCGGCCGTGATCTCCGACGCCGGCGAGCTCGCCCGCCGCTACGCCGCGACGGAAGCCGCCACCGCCGAAGTCACCCGCCTCTACGCCCGCTGGGAAGAACTGGAAGCCAAGCGAGGCTGACGGGCCCGATGCCCAACCCGTCGGGTGGCTTACGCGAAGCGAGCGCGGAGGCCCGCCAGAAAGTAGCGTGAGCCGACCCGTCTGGGTCAGCGCCCGTGCATCAGTACTTTGGGCCCGTCCGGAAATGCGACGTCGATCTTCACGCTGTCCCGCTCCGCCACGACGACCCCGAGCCCGAACGAGGCATGCTTGATCAGCTCCCCCGGCGCGAACCGCTCCGAGGTGGCGTAAGTGCGCGCCTTGTCCCCCGTGCGCCCGCGCAGCAACGTCTCGTATTCACTACGTTTTGGCGCCGCGTCGGACGCCTTTTTCGCGGCGCTCCGGCGCGGGGTCGCGCCGGACTTGGCGGTGCCGGGAGCCTCGGCACGGTACGCATGCTGTCCGCGGCACGTATTGCAGTGGACGCGGGTGATCTTGCTCTCGACCATCGCCTCGACCGTGTGGGCGAGGACGAGCTTGCACTTGGTGCACCAACTGTCGACGGTCGAGCCGGTCTTGATCTTCGGGTTGGCCATTGGGCATCGCCCCTAGCACGTTCGGACCCAAAGGGCGACCGCGCGGTCGTTGCGGTTCGGCCCATGCTCTCGGAGCCAGGCGGCTGGACTTCGGCCGTCCCACGGCCGAGAAACCCGCGTGACCGCGCCTGCCCCGCACCCCGGACCCGGCACACCGAACCCTTCGTCACGGCGCGTCGCGTGGCTGGTCTTCTGGGTCGTCACGGGCATCGTCGCGCTCGTCCACTTCGGCCTCCCGCGGTGGCAGACGTACGTCGAGCGCGGGCAGAGGTACGTGGAAACCCTAGGCTCGTGGGAGGTGAAGGCGGGCCCCGTCGTCGCCACGGATGCGGACGGCGCGCTCCTCGTCGCAACGGTCGTCGTCCAGGAGCGTGCCGACTGGAGCCGCCCGACCCGCCGGAGCTACGCCAACGACTACGTCGTCGAGCTCCAGCTGAACCACCTCGACGGGCGTGACGCCGGCCGTGTTCCGGTGCATCGGAGCCAGGCCAACGTGCTGAATGTCTCCCTGCTCGGCACGGCAGCGGACCGGGTGTGGCTCTTCGTCGAGGGCCTGCGCGGCGTCCGGCTCCGCGATCGCGTCGTGGACGTAGATCCGGCGTCGCTCGCCGCCCGGATCCCGTCGCTCGCCGTCGGGCTCTCCGACGACGTCCGCCACTACACGCTGAACGACGCGGGCGGCATGACGCTCGTGACGCGCGACGGCTACCGGGTCGACCTCGATCCCGCCGCGTGGACCGTGCGCCCCGCGCCGAGCCCGACCCCGCAGGCGCAGGCGAAAGACATGGACGAATACCGGCGCCAGCTCGCCGAGTACGACCGGCTCAGCATGGAGGCGACGGGCCCGCGCTCCGCGTCGGTCGCCGGCGAGTTCGGGCTCGACTCGTGGCGAAACGACGGCCGCTGGATCGCCGTGCTGAGCGACGACGAGCGCGCGCAGATCGACCCGTACTGGTCGAAGCCGCGCGTCGCCAAGTACTACGAGCCGAAGCGCCGACGTCTGTGGATCGCCGACGCGCGCGAGCCGGTGCCCGACGCGGCCGCGCTCGGAACGACGCGCCTCGGCGACGTGCGCGCGGCGGGTGATCGCGTCTACCTCCGCGGCGCGGTCCTCCGCGACGGCCATCGCTTGCAGGCCGTCGCCGTCGCCGGATCGCCCGACGTCGTGATCGAGCACTACGACGCCATCGACGAGCGCGCCGCGTTCCTGCTCACCCGCGTCACGCCGGACGGCACGGAGCGCTGGACCGCGACCATCCCGCTGCGCTTCGCGCGTACGGTCGAGGCAGCCGGTGACTACGTCGTGCTGACGGGGCTGCCCCCCGGCGTCACCGACGACCGCCGCATGCTCCTCGTGAGCGTCCGGCTCTCCGACGGCGCGATCGCGACGTACGCGTACGACGGGTGAGTCGGCTGCGGCGACAGTGACAAGCGTCGTCCCTTGCTGCTAGCACCCGCGCGTGCGCGCGCGCTGGCCGCTCGGAGTCGCCTGGACCGCGGCATTGGCCGCGCTCTGGATCGCGCTCGCGCGCCTCGTGCCGGTCGTCCGCGACCAGCTCGCGGCGCCCTTCGACCTCATCTCCGAGGGCCCGCACATGTCGACGATCAAGGCGATCTGGCGCGGCTTCGACATCTACGCCCGCGAGTCGTTTCTCGACCTTCCCTTCTTCATGACGCCGTACACGCCGCTCTACCACGCGCTCGTCGCGGTGCTCCCGCAGGACCCGGCCAATCCGTTCTTCACGGGCCGCATCGTTGCCGCCGTCGGCATGGCGCTCGCCGCGGTCGCGCTCTTCGCGGTCGCCGAGCGCGGGCACCGCGCCACTGCCGCCCTCATGGTCGGAGCCTTCCTCCTGATCCATGCCGTGACGGGCAACATCGCGTACCTCCGCTCCGACAGCCTCGGCATCGCGTGCTCGGTCTGGGCGGTCGTCGTCGTCGCGCGCGCGCGCGCTCGGCGTGACGTGGCCCTAGCGGCGGTGCTCGCGGCGCTCGCGGTCGCGGGCAAGCAATCGTTTCTCGCGGCCGGTCTGGTTTGCACCGCGACCGTTGCGTTGCGGCGCCCGCGGGACCTGCTTCCCTTCCTCGCCGCGGGTTTCGCGGTCGGGATCGTGCTCGGCGTCGCCGCGACACTCCGTTTCGGGGTCGATTTCTGGTTCGCGGTCACGATCCCGCTGTCCGACTACCCACGCGACTGGGAGGGATACCGTGTCCACCGCGAGATGATGCTCGCGCAGCCCGTGTTCCTGTGGATCGCGGCTGCCGGCGTCGTCGCCACCGTCGCCGCGGTCGTGCGCCGGCAATGGCGGCTGCTGCTCGCGCCGTACCTGCCGTACGCGCTCCTCTCCTGGGGACTCCAGGGTGCCGTCATGACGGGCGTCGGCGCCGAGAACCACAACCTCATCGAGCCCGTGCTGGCGACGCTCCTCTGGATCGTCGTCGTGGCGCAACACGAGCAGCCGGTACTCCGCATCGGCGTCGTCCGCGCCGCGGCGCTCGCGAGCCTCGCCTGGTGCGTCTCGCTCGAGCTCCAGCAAACGAACACCCGCCTCTGGTCGTTCACGGATCCCGCGCACACCGCTCGCTACGTCCGCGAGCGCGCCGCCGCGCAGGACGCCGCGCGCCGTCTCGGCGTCGAGCACGGGCGCATGTTGAACCTCAAGAACTCGCAGATCCCGCACGACTTCGACGGGGACATGGCCCTGAACGACCTCTGGATGTACATCACCGTCCTCTGGAACAGCCGCCCGGAGACGGTCGACCGGCTCGTACGCGCGATCGAAACGGAAACCTTCGACGCCGTGATCGTGAGCCCCGGCGTAGTCGAAGTCGACCCGAACCCGAGCGACGCGCCGTGGCCGCGCATTTCCCGCGCGGTGTTCGGGCACTATCAGGTTGCCTACCGCGGCGGGGAGGTGAACCTCCTCACGCGCCGCCGTTGAGCTCGACGTGGCGCCTGGGAACGCGAGGCCGATGTCGGTCGGCTCCGCCTTCAGCGTTTCAGGAACGCCCGATTGCCGTAGCGGTCGAGGGACACCACCTCTTCGACCGGCTTCCGCGTCGTCGGGCCGTAGCGACCCGTCGGCCATCCCATCGGGACGACTGCGACGGGCGTCACCGTCCACGGCAAGCCGAGCGCCCAGCGCGCGAGCGTCCGGCTCCAGAGCGGCAGCGTGATGAGCGCGGCGCCGAGGCCCGCGGCGCGCGCCGCGAGGAGCAGATTCTGCACCGAGGGATAGATCGAGCCGTAGAGGCTGCTCGACGCGATCGACGGCAGCGGTGGGACCCAGGTGTTGAGGCACGCGACCACGACGACGGGGATGTCCTCGAAGTGGTCGGCCTGCCACTGCACGGCGTCGATGATGCGGAGCATCTTGTCGTCGCCTTGGCGGCGCGCCATCCAGCGTCCGATGCCGCCGTACGCGGACCAGGCCATGCGGTTCAGGCGCGCGAGCTTGCCCTTCACCTCGCGGTCCTTCACGACCACGAACTCCCAGTTCTGCGCGTTGGAGCCCGTCGGCGCTTTCAGCGCGAGCTCGATGCACTTGAGGATCAGCGCATCGTCGACGGGATCGGGCTTCAGACGGCGGATCGCGCGCTGCGTCCGCATCGCCTCTTCGAGGGTCATGCCGAAGGGCTGCTGCTCGGGTTGGGGCATCGCCATGGTCAGACTCCTTTCTTCAACAACGGCTTCACTTCCTTCATGAATCGCTCCGCCATCGAGGTGCCGTTCCCGACGTCCGCCAGATCTTGGAACCACAGAATGATCAGCTCGGCGCCGCGCTCGATGTAGAAGTTCAGCTCCTGCGCGATCTTGTCGGGCGTGCCGGTGCAAGCCTCGTCGATGAACGTCTTCAAGCGCTCCGGGCTGACGCCGGGCCAGCAGCGCGCGATGTGGTCCGCGCGCTCCTTCTCGTCGTTGAAGATCGCGCACGTGCGCTCGACCGAGACGCGCATCGTCTTCGGGTCGCGGCCGAGGTCGCGGCAGTGCTGGTGGAGGATGCCGAGCTTCTCCTCGAAGATCGCGGGGCCGCGGTTGTGGTTCCAGCCTTCGGCGAGCTCGGCGACCATGCGGAGGCCGACCTTCGGCCCCTGCGACCCGATCCAGAGCGGCGGGTGCGGCTTCTGGAGCGGCTTCGGCTCGTTCACCGCGTTCTTGACCGAGAGGTACTTGCCGCTGACGGTCGCCTTCTCCTCGGTCCACATCGCTTTCAGGATGCGCGCCGTGTCGGCCATGCGATCGAGCCGCTCGCGGATGCGCGGGAACGGATACTCGTACGCGTCGAACTCGTCCTGCTTCCATCCCGCGCCGAGCCCGACGTCGACGCGCCCGCCGCTGATGACGTCGACGTTGGCGCTGATCTTCGCGAGGTAGCCGGGGTTTCTATAGAGCGCGCACGTGACGAGCTGACCGAGGCGGATCGTCTTGGTCGCTTCCGCGAGTGCGGCCATCGTCGTCCAGCACTCGAACGTCGGCTGGATCTCCGTCCGCGGCACCGTGTGGAAGTGGTCGTAGAGCCAGAGCGAGTCCCAGCCGATCTCCTCGAGCTTCTGCGCGACCGACTTGAGCCGCTGCCACTGCGCCGCGCCGCCCTCGACGCCACGCAGCTCGAGCCGCCAACCCTGCGGTGCGAACGTGCCGAACTGGACCATGAGCCGACCTCCGTGCCGTCGTGGTGGGTGTGACGACGAACCTGCGGGACGGAGTCGGCAGAAGCAAGGCCCAGGGCCACGCGTCTAGCGAACGGCGAGCCGCTCCACGAGCTCGATGCGATTCCCGAAGGGGTCGTGCACGTGCACGCGCCTCAACCCGTCGAGCGGTTCGGCGTTGGTCACCGTGATCCCACGCGCGCGACACGCGTCGACGAGCGCGGGAAGATCGGTCACGAGCAACGCCGGGTGCGCCTTCTTCGCCGGTCGAAACCCGTCCTCCACCCCTAGGTGGATCTTGGCCGAGCCTTTCTCGAACCAACACCCACCGCGCACCGCCAGCACTGCCGGCTTCGGCACCTCCGGTAGACCGAGAAGGTCCCGATAGAAGCCACGCGCGGCATCTTCCCCGCCCGCGGGCATCGCGAGCTGCACGTGATCGATAGCCTCGACCGCCATGGAGGCTCCCTTCACCGATGCGAGCCCTCAGCGCAAGTAGAACCAATACTCGTAGGCTTGTCCGAAGCGACGGTCGGTGTGTATGCCAGCGACCAGGACATTTCTGGATGTCGACGGTTCTGAAACGTGCCCGGCGCGCGATGCGCGAGCAGGCGGCAAAGACGAAGTTCTCGGCGTGGCAGATCTACGCACGGCTGGATCTCGGCCCCGGCGGCTACGCCCAAGGACCCTCGACCGACACTCGAGCGACGGCCGCACGTGCGATTCGCGAGCGACCGCGCCAGTGACTCTTGTCGATACCGGGCCCCTCGTCGCGTTGTTCGATCCGAAGGACGGCCTGCACGAGCGGTGCAAGCGCATCCTGCGAAGGTTGCGGTCGCCACTCGCGACCACCGTGGCCGTCCTGACCGAGACGTTTCACATTCTCTCCCCGAACAGCATCGGGTCAGATCGGCTCCGTGATTTCGTGGCGGACGGGGGCATGCGCGTCTGGTACTTCGACGACCTGCGCCTCTCCGGCGCTTTCGAGTTGATGGCGCAGTACGCCGATCATCCGATGGACCTTGCGGACGCCTCGGTGATCGTGGCCGCGGAAAGTGTGCGCACGCAGCGTGTCTTCACCATCGATCGGCGCGACTTCGTGACCTACCGCATTCGCCGCGGCCACCGTCACTACCCAGTCGAGATCGTGACCTGATGCCCCTCCTCCACGTCGACGTGCACTGCAAGAAGTGCGGCGGCCGGAAGCGGCTCGCCGTCGGAGATCCCGGCGCGAAGCCGGTCGAGGAGTTCGTGCACTACGTGGCGGAGCGGCTCTCCCACAAGCCGAGCTTCGAGTGCTTCGGCGGGCACCTCGAGCTGCGGCCACCGGTGCCGGAATTCTGGGACATCGATTGGTCGACGCTCGGCGACGCTTGAGTTCGTCGCTTCATGGTTCACATGGGACCATGGTGACACGTTTCTCTGGAACTGCATCGCGATCCGTTCGATCGCATGCTCGTCTGCCAGGCGTTATCAGCGCGCTGACGATCGTCACACCGGACGCGGACATCGCGCGCTATTTCGTGCGCACGCTGTGGTGAACCCAAGCCACCGCACGACAGGTCGACGGGCTGGCTCCAGTTCAATTCGCGTACCAACCATCCGGACAGCGTCCGGTTCGCACCAGCGTCGAAGCCTCCGTTCGGGAAAGCGTACCGCGTGCGCACAGCACGCCAGCAACGATCACTACCGCGACGAACCAGCAGAGGACCACCCATCCGACGATAAGTACGAGCAGAACGCTCATGAACGGGATGGCTCTCGGGTGGTCGCGTACCGGCGCCGCGCGCGGGATGTCGAGCGCGTCCCCGAGGCCGATGACGGCGACGTAAAACAAGGGTGCGGTGACGATGAGCGAGGCGACGAACGGGAGGCCAAGCAACCGGCGGGACGACCAGGGCAGGTCCTGCCACCGGGGATACGCGAAGGGATAGGGGATCCGCACGAGGGAATGCGCTCCGACTACCCCGCCATCGTGAGGCCGCCGCTGACGCTCAACACCTGACCCGTGATGAACCCCGCGCCCGGGCTCGCGAAGAACGCGACGGCGTCGGCGACCTCCTCGGGCGTACCGAGGCGGCGGAACGGGATGGCGTTCCCTAGGCCGGCGACGATCTTGGCGCCCTTCTCCGTCGCCCCGATCGACTTCAAGAGCGCGGTGTCGATCGGACCGGGGCAGACGCAGTTCACGGGCACGAGGTCGCGCGCGAGCTCGCGGGCGAGCGCCTTCGAGAAGCCGACGATCGCGGCCTTGCAGCCGGAGTAGACGGCTTCGCCGAAGCTCCCGACCCGGGCGGCGTCGGAGCTGATGCTGATGATGCGGCCGGCGTTGCCCGCGGCGCGCACGTCCGACAGCGCGGCGTGCGTGCAGAGCAGCATGCCGCGATAGTTGACGTCGATGATCTTGCTCCACGTCGCGGCGTCGCCGTCCTGGAACATGCCGAAGACGTCCCAGCCGGCGTTGTTGACGAGGACGCGCGTCGGGCCGAGGCGCGAATTGAGATCCGCGAAGGCGCGGACGACTTGCGAGTGATCCGTGACGTCCGCAGTCACAGCCACGGCGCGCCCGCCCGCCGCGGTGACCGCGTCGGCCGTCGCATCGGCGCCGCCGCGGTCGCGATCGAGGACACCGATCGCGAAGCCGTCGCGCGCGAGACGCAGCGCCAAGGCGCGGCCGATGCCGCCCGCGCCGCCCGTGACGACCGCAACTGGAGCGCTGTCCACCATGCGGCTTGCGTGTCGCCCGACCGGGGTTGCGAGTCAAGGCGCGGGTTGGCTAGGAACCCGCCCATGCTCTCCACGATGCAGGACCATCCGCTGATCATCACCGACCTCTTCACGTACGGTCGCAGCGTGCACGCCGAGAGCACGGTCGCGACCTTCGAGGGGGAGGCCACGCGCCATGCGACGTTCGCGCAGGTGGCCGAGCGCGCCGAACGGCTCGCGGCCGCGCTGGCGCGCCTCGGCGTCGAGGCGGGCGACCGCGTCGCGACGTACGGCTGGAACTCCCAGGAGCATCTCGAAGCCTATTTCGCGGTGCCGTGCATGGGCGCCGTCCTCCACACGCTCAACATCCGCCTCTTCCCCGAGCAGCTCGTCTACATCGCGAACCATGCCGAGGACCGGGTCGTCATCGTCGAGGACTCGCTCGTACCCGCGCTCGCCAAGGTGCGCGCGGAGCTGAAAACGGTGCAGCACGTGATCGTGGTCGGCAACGGCGACGCGAGCGCGCTCGGCACGGACGTGCTGCGTTACGAGGATCTCCTCGCCGCCGAGCGGCCCGGCTTCGCCTGGCCTGCGCTCGACGAACGGAGCGCCGCCGCCATGTGCTACACGAGCGGCACGACCGGCAACCCGAAGGGCGTCGTCTACAGCCACCGCTCGACGTGGCTGCACTCGCTCGCGGTGACGAGCGGACCGGCGTACGCGCTCACCGACCACGACAAGGTGCTGCTGGTCGTGCCGATGTTCCATGCCAACGCCTGGGGACTGCCGTACGCCGCGTGGCAGGTCGGTGCCGACCTCGTGATGCCCGCGCGTTTCCTCCAGGCGGCACCGCTCGCGCGCATGATCGCCGAAGAGAAGCCGACGATCGCCGCGGCGGTCCCGACCATCTGGAACGACCTCCTCCGTCACGGCGAGGAGACGCCGCTCGATCTCTCGTCACTGCGGCTCGTCGTCTGCGGCGGCTCCGCGGTGCCGCGCATGCTCATGGAACGCTTCCAGGAGCGCTACGGCGTGCGGATCATCCAGGCGTGGGGCATGACCGAGATGAGCCCCTTCGGGACGATCGCGTTCCCGCCGAAGGGCACCGCGGCCGCCGACGAGATGACCTGGCGCACGAAGACGGGCCGCATGTTCCCCGGCGTCGAGCTCCGCATCGTCGACGACGGCGGCACGCCGCTCCCCTGGGACGGTACGACGGCGGGCGAGATCGAGGTCCGCGGCCCGTGGATCACCGGCGCCTACTATCAGGACCCCGCACCCGACAAGTTCCGCGACGGCTGGCTCCGCACCGGCGACGTCGGCACGGTCGACGCGAAGGGCTTCATGCAGATCACCGACCGCGCGAAGGACGTCATCAAGTCGGGCGGCGAGTGGATCTCGTCGGTCGAGCTCGAGAACGAGATCATGGCACACCCGGACGTCGTCGAGGCCGCGGTGATCGGCATCCCCGACGAGCGCTGGCAGGAGCGGCCGCTCGCGTGCGTCGTGCTGCGCCCGGGGAAGACGACGACCCCCAAAGCGTTGCAGGATTTCCTGGCGAGCCGCGTCGCGCGCTGGTGGCTGCCCGAGAGCTTCGCATTCATTCCCGAGGTCCCGAAGACGAGCGTCGGCAAGTTCGACAAGAAGGTCTTGCGCGCCCGCCACGCGGAAGGCGGCCTCGACGTCGTCCCCGCCGAACGCGATGCCGGTCGCTGAGAAAGGGTCAGCTGCTAGGCGCGAGCGAGCGAACGCGGAGGCGTAGCGGAGCTACGCCGCACAAGTGAGCGACCGAGCAACGACGCAGATGGCCCTTTATCGGCGACCGGCGACCATCGACGAGTTCGTGCGGCTCGAGTGGCGCACTCGACACGACGCCGCGGTCATCCGCCCGCCGATCGGGTCGCCGCTGATCGCCGATCCGACCTTTCTCCTGCCGCACGAGACGCCGGACGGCCGCTGGCATCTCTTCGCGCACTCGATCTACGGCGTGCACCACTTCACGTCGCGCGAAGGGCTCGCCTGGTCGCGCGCCCGGCTCGCCGTGCGGCACGCGATGCGGCCGTACGTCCTGCGCGACGGCGGCACGTATCATCTCTTCTACGAGCGCTACCCCGCGTTCCGCCTGCCGCTCACCGCCTTCCCCGGTCTCCGCTGGCGGTCGTGGATCGAGCACCGCTCGTCGCCCGATCTCGCGCACTGGGGCGCTCCGGCGGTGATACTGCGACCGAGCCTCGGCTGGCACCGCACGCAGGGGCTCGGCGCCGCCGTCGGCAACCCGACCGTGCTGCGCGACGACGGCGGCGGGTTCACGCTCTGGTACAGCGCGGCCCTCGTGCGCGTTCCCGACTGCGGCTTCGACGAGCCGTTGCACGTCGGCCGCGCCCGCGCCGACACGATCACCGGTCCGTACCGCCCCGATCCCGCGCCGATCCTCTCACCGGCGACCGGCGATCCGCGCTGCAACCTCGGCGCGGGCGCGCTTCGCGTGCTCCGCGCCGACGACGGCTTCGTCGGCCTCCAGAACGGCATCGCCTGGAACGCCGCCACGGGCCGCAGTACGTCCGCGATCTCCGTCCGCACGTCTCCGGATGGCCTGACCTGGAGCTACGCGCACCCCGCACCGATCGTCGCCCCGACGAGCGGCTGGCGCGCGGCGTTCGTCTACGCCTGCGACGCGCGCCGCGACCCGCGCGGACACTGGTATCTCTATTTCAACGGCCGCGACCGCGCGCCGATGCTCCAGGGCCGCGAAGCGATCGGGTTCGTCGAAGCCGACGAGCGCGCCGGCTGACGATCGTCAGCGCGCAGCCGCGCGCCGCCCGCCGGCGAGCCATGCCGCGCACTCGGGCGACAGGGTATCCGCCACGCGACGATCGTACGCCGCGAGCTCGTCCGCGGTGAGGACGTCCCGCCAGCGCCCGTTCGTGCCCTTGAAGACGAAGGACTGGAGCCCGCCCTTGAAGATCATGTCGACCTTGCCCATGCGCGCTTCGCCGGCGCGCATCTTCTCGAAGGTGCAGCGCTCGACGACCGTCGGCCAGCACGCCTCCGGCACGTCGGCGCCGAGGAACGCCGCCACGCGCCGCATCTCGCCGGCGAGGTCCGCCTTCAGGTCGTTGTAGTGGACGAACAGCAGGTTCGGCCGGTGGCGCTCCGCCCAGTAGGTGGCGACCAAGCGGAAGAAGAGCTCG
>DAIQBH010000046.1:0-6246 GCA_036781285.1 Thermodesulfobacteriota bacterium
CTCGCGGCGGTGCTCGCGTGCAGCCGCGCCGCGCACGCCGTCGATCCCGACATCCAGGCGCTCGCGCGCGACGTCGTCGGCGTCGGTCAGGGCGTCTACGTCGTCGCGGAGGACGGCGCGGTGCTGGCCTCCGAGGCGGCGGACCGCGCGGTGCATCCGGCGTCGGTCACCAAGATCGCGACGTCGCTGGCGCTCCTGCAACGTCTCGGTCCCGACCATCGCTTCACGACCCGGCTCCTCGCGACGGGACCGATCGAGGCCGGGATCCTCCGCGGCGATCTCGTCGTCGACGCCGGCAACGATCCGTTCCTCGTCGACGAGGGCGCGGCGCTGATCCTGCGCCGGCTCCACGCGCTCGGGATCCGGTCGGTCGCGGGCGGGCTCGTGGTTCGCGGCTCGCTCGTCTTCGATTGGGAGCGCGACCCGAGCGGCGTCCGCTTCGCGCGGGCGCTGGGCGGCCATCTCGGCACCGTCTGGCCGGCCGACGCGCCGCCGCTCCGCGACGCAAAGCTCACGTTCGGCCGCGCCGCGAAAGCCGGCGGCGCCGGCGCCGGCGATCTGCTCCTCACCTATCGCTCGCCGCCGCTCCTCGCGATCCTGAAAGCGCTGAACGGGTACTCGAACAACGTCTTCCACTTCGCGTCCGACACGATCGGCGGACCGGCGGCGGTCGCCGACGCGACGCGCGCCGCGCTACCGCCCGCCTTCGCGAGCGAGGTCGTGATCGCGAACGGTGCGGGCGGCGGGACGGTGAATCGCCTGAGCCCGCGCGTCGCCGTCGGATCGATCGCCGCGCTCCGAGCCGAGCTCGCGAAGCAGGGCCGCGACCTGACCGCCGTCCTGCCCGTCTCCGGCATCGACCCCGGCACGCTCCGCGAACGGCTCCTCGCGCCCCCGGCCGGCCGCGGCATCGTAGTGGGCAAGACCGGGACGTACGGGTCCGAGGGCGCGTGCGGCCTCGCCGGCGCGCTCCGCACGACGCGGCACGGCATCGTGACGTTCGCCGTTTTGAACCGCGACGTTCCGGTTCCCGAGGCGCGGCGCCGGCAGGACGTCTTCGTCGGCAGGCTCGCGGCGGCGCTCGGCGCCGCGCCGTGGTCGTACGGGACCCCGGCAACGCCGGCGTTCGGTCAGGCCGTCGTCGAGTGAGCGCCATTTCTCTGGTCATCCGGACGAACACCGCGGTATAGGGCGAGCGGGCTCGACCCGCCGCCCCTGGCACGCGAGCCCGTGCCGATATGCCGAGTCTCGTGCCAGACGTGTCCCCTCGTCCGCAGTCCGGCCGGCGCCCCTTCGTGGGACGCGGCGGCGAGCTCGACGCGCTTCGCGGGCACCTCGGTCGACCCGGCCTCATCGTCGTGACCGGCGATCCCGGCATCGGCAAGACGCGCCTCGCGGAAGAGTTCGCGGCCGTCGCCGAGACGAGTGGCGCCGCCGTACACTGGGGTCACTGCTGGGAAGGGGACGGCGCGCCCGCGTTCTGGCCGTGGATCCAGATCCTTCGGGGCCTCGCGCGCGACGTCCCCGCGGCCGTCCATGCCGCGGTCGGCGACCTCGAAGGCCGCCTCGCCGGCGCGAGCGAGGCCGGGCCGATGGACGCGGCGACGATCGATACGGCGCCGTCACGGTTCCGACTGTTCGACGCGGTCACGACCGTGCTCGCGGGCGTCGCGGCGACCCGGCCACTCGTGCTCGTGCTCGAGGACCTGCACTGGGCCGACACGCCTTCGGTCGTGCTCCTCCAGTTCCTCGTGCGGCACGCGCACGGCGCCCCGCTGCTCGTGATCGCGACCTACCGCGACGTCGAGCTCGAAAAGGCGCACGCGCTCCGCGCCCCGCTCCGAAACCTCCTGCGGCACGGCGACGCGATGCCACTCTCGGGCCTCGCGCCGGACGACGTCGCGCGCTACGTCGCCGCGACGCTCGGCGACGAGCGGGCACGGGCGCTCGCGACCCGGCTCCATCGCGAGACGGAGGGCCATCCGTTCTTCCTCGTCGAGATGGTGCGCCTGCTCGAGGCGAGCACGGCCGCGGCGCTCGCGGGAATTCCCGACGGCATCCGCGAGCTCATCGCGCGCCGACTCCGCCAGCGCTCGTCGGATTGCCAACGGCTGCTGGAGGTCGCGGCGGTCGTCGGCCGTGATTTCTCGTTGTCACTGCTCCGGCGCCTGCCGGCGCTCGCCGGCGCGGACGTGCTCGCGCTGATCGGGGAAGCGCTCGACGCGCGGTTGATCACGGTGACGGCCGACCGCGATCGATACCGCTTCGGCCACGCGCTCGTCCGCGAGGCGCTCTATGCCGATCTCGTGCTCGCAGAGCGCATCGCGCTCCACCGCGAGATCGGCACCGCGATCGAGGCCGCCGCGGGCGACGACGCGCCGATCGCGGTTCTCGCCCATCACTTCCGCGAAGCGGCCGCCGACGGCGACGCCGCGCGCGCGGTGCGCTACGGCATCCTCGCCGGCGAGCGCGCGTCGCGCGCCCTCGCGCACGAAGAAGCCGTCGCGCACTACGAGCGCACGCTCCAGGTGCTCGAGCGCCAGCAGCCGATCGACGAGGCGCGCCGCTGCCCGCTCCTGATCGCGCTCGGTCTCGCCCGCGTCCGCCTCGGCGACCCCGCCGCCGCGGAGGCGACGTTTCTGCGCGCCGCCTCGCTCGCGCGCGAGCTCGGCCTCCCCGAGGAGCTCGCGCGGGCCGCCCTCGGCGTCGGCGAGGTCGAGCGCCACAGCGACCGTGTCGTGCCCTTGCTCGAAGAGGCGCTCGCCGCGCTCGACACCGGCGACAGCGTGCTCCGCGCGCGGCTGCTGAGCCGCCTCGCCGTCGCGCTCTACTGGGCGCGACCCGAGGCCCGGAAGCGCGCGCTCAGTGACGAGGCCGTCGCGATGGCGCGGCGGCTCGGATACGTGCCGACCCTCGCGTACTCGCTCAGCAGCCGCATCGCGGCGCTCTCGGGTCCCGACGACGTCGAGGAGCGGCTCGCGGCATCGCGCGAGATGGTCGAGCTCGCCGCGCAGTGCGACAACGCCGAGTTCGCGATGATCGGCCACGGCTGGACCATCGCGGAGAGCCTGGCGCTCGGCGACGTCCACCAGGCGCGTATCGCGATCGCCGCCTTCAGCGAGCTCGCGACGACGGCGCGCCACCCGTACTTCGACTGGTGGCTCTCCGCGATTCGCACCATGGAAGCGATCCTCGACGGCCGGCTCGCCGAGGCCGAGACGCTCGCCGAGGCGTGCTTCGCGCGCGGGCAGCGCACGGTCGCCGTCGACGCGACCCACGTGTTCGCGGGTCATCGCTACGCCCTCTGCATGGAGAGCGAACGCCACGAGGAGCTCGAGCCGCTCGTCCACACGGTCGTCGCGCAGTTTCCGAACATCCCGAGCGGCCACGCCGCGCTGGCGCTCCTCCACGCCGATCGCGGCCGTTTCGACGCGGCGATCGCCGAGATGGACCGCTTGGCACCCGACCGCTTTCGCGTGCTGCCGCGCAATCCCGAGTGGCTGACGTCGATCGCGGTGCTCGCGCAGACATCGGCGCTCACGCCTGGGGCGCCGCACGCGACGACGCTGTACGACCTTCTGCTACCGTATCGCGGCCGCAACATCGTCGCGGGAATGGGCGTCGTCTACGCGGGGTCCGCCGCGCACTTCCTCGGCATCCTCGCGGCCGCCCTCGGGCGATGGGACGCCGCCGAAGAGCACCTCACGGAAGCGCTGGCCGCGCACGAACGGCTCGGCGCGACGATGCTCGCGGCCTATACGCGCTACGAGCTGGCGAGCCTGGCACTCGCGCGCCGTGGCCGGGGCGACGACCAGCGCGCCGCGGCCCTCGCCGATGCCGCGCGCCGGGACGCCGAGCGCTGCGGCATGCGCCGCCTCCTCCGCCTGCTCGACACCTTGCCGTTCGCGGCGACGCCGGCCGTCACGACCGAGCGCCCTCCGGACACGCGCCGTGCGCTCTTCCGCAAGGAAGGCGACTATTGGCGGCTCGCCTGGGACGCGTCCGAGTTCCGGCTCCGCGATCGCGTCGGCCTCCGCTACCTCGCCGCCCTGATCGCCGACCCGGCCGTCGAGCGCCTCGCGGTCGCCCTCGTCCGCGCCGGCGGCCGATCGAGCGAGGGCGACGCCCCGCCGGTCGTACCGACCGCGATTCCGCGAGAGCTCGGACGCCCGCGCCAGCTCACCAACGCCGAGGCGACGCTCGACCACCAGGCGGAGCACGCGTATCGCGAGCGCCTCCGCGAGCTCCGTGACGTCATCGCCGACGCCCGCGGCCGGAACGACCTCGGCCGGATCGCCGCGGCCGAACGCGAGTCCGACGCCATCACCCGCGAGATCGCGCGGAGCCTCGGCCTCGGCAACCGCAACCGCGACAGCCGGTCGCCGATCGAGCGCGCGCGCATCAGCGCCACCCGCGCGATCCGCGCCGCCATCGACCTCATCCGCGAACACGACCCGAGCTTCGGCCGCCACCTCACCGTGACGGTGAAGACCGGCACCTTCTGCGCCTACGTGCCGGACCCCGAGACGAACGTCAGCTGGCAGCTCTGACCGGCGTCACGGTGCTCCCTCGGAAGCCGCTTCCGTAGGGGGTCCCCCTCGAGCGCATCATACGTACGTGCGCGAGCGTATGCGCACGCGCCAGTCCTGCACGCCGCCTGGTCATTTCGAAAAACGATTGAACAAAAAACCGCCGGACGAGTACGCCACCCGACCGTCGCAACCGCGTCACGCCGCACGAAGATGCACGCGGAGCGCGCATCGCAAGTGAACGCCATGGCAGGCGCGCCATCGACGTCGCGTGGCACCGCCGTTGCACACAACGGCGATGCGCGCGTGCCGGCGGGGAGCGACGTTCGTCGTGGCGGGTGTCCTGACGATGCTGTCAGGACCTTTGCTGTCGGCCACCGCGTCCGCTGCGGCCGATGGCCGTTCTCTCTCGCAGTGTCAGAGCGCGATCGTCGCCGCTGCCGCATCGACGGGACGCCAGCGTGCGCTCCGGTTACAGCGCTGTAGCGCGACCGCGTTTCGCTGCCTCCAGTCGCGCCCCGGCGACGCGACGTGCGCCGAGCGCGCCGCGAAGGAATGCCGGCTCGCCGCCGCGATGCACAGGAGCGCCGAGGAGAAGGCCGCGGCGGCGGTGGCGCGCGCGTGCGACGGCATCGGCCAAGCGCTCTGGTCGCCGGAGGGGCTCGGGTTCGACGGCGTCGCGCCGGCATGCGCCGCGCGCCACGGCATCAGGGTCGAGGACGCGACGACGCTCGGCACGTGCCTCGCGCGGAACGACGGCTGCGCCGATGCCGCGAACACCGCGCTGCTCGTTCCGCGCACGGCCGAGATCCTCCGCGCGCTCGCGCTCGAGCCGATCGGACTTTCCTGTCTCGACGACCACGGCGGGGAGGGCGCCAGCGTCGCGGACGCGCGGCGCATCGGGCGTCCGCTGGAGCGTTGTCTCACGATCGCGCTCCGCGACGGCAGCCGCTTCTTCGAGTCGCGGAGCAAGACGCTCGCGACCTGCGCCGCCAACATGACGTCCTGCCTGGAGCTCGGCGGCGAAGCCGCGAGCGCGTGCATCCGCGCCACGGGGGCGGCGTGTGCCGGCCGCCTCGCCGATCTCGATTTCGGGTCCGCGCGCGTCGGCGGCGTGTGCCGCGAGCCGGCGGTCACGTTCGCGACGTTGATGGACGCGGCGGGCGGTGGCGGCGCGGCAATCGCCGACGGGTGCGGCGAGGTCGGCGTCCCGACGATCGCGGGTTTCGACGACTGGCTCGGGTGCATCGAGCGCCGGCTCACGTGCCGGAGCGTGGAGCTCGCCGCGACGCTCGCGCCGCGCATCGACGACTTGTTCGGCCAGGCGGGCCTACCGCTCCGGCCCGCGTATTGTTCCGCGCCGCCGCAACCGACGCCGACGCCCAGCGCGACGGCGACCGACGTAGCCAGCGCGACCGCACCACCGATGCCGACCGCGACGCTCGTCGCGACCCCGCTCGCGACGACGACCGCGACGATCGTGCCGACAGCAACCGCCGCGGTGACGACGACGCCCGTGCCGACGACGACGGTGACCACGACCCTGACACGCACCGCGACACCGGTGCCCACGTCGACCCGCACGAGCACGCCCGTCCCGACGGCGACCCGCACGACGACCCCGATCCCGACCGCGACGCGCACGGCCACGCCCGTGCCCACCACGACGCGCACCGCGACACCCGTACCGACCGTGACGCGCACCGTGACCCCGACG
>DAIQBH010000046.1:6346-28928 GCA_036781285.1 Thermodesulfobacteriota bacterium
CCCGACGGCCACCCGCACCGTCACCGCGACACCCGTCCGGACGGCGACCCGCACCGCGACGCCGACCCGCACCGCGACGCCGACCCGCACCGCGACCCGCACCGCCTCGCCGACGCCGACGCGCACGGCCACGCCCGTGCCGACCGCGACGCCGGACGGCGGCACCTGCGACGCGAGCGGCGCGCCCTATGGCTTCGACACGCGCGTGCCCGCGACGAGCTGCCGTCTCGACGGCAATCCCGATCAGCTCCCCGCGATGGAGGTCGAGCGCGTCTTCCCGTCGCTCTCCTTCTCGAGCCCGATCCAGCTGACCCATCCTCCCGACGGCACCGACCGCGTCTTCGTCGTCGAGCAGGGCGGCCGCATTCGCGTCTTCCCGAACGGCAGCCCGGCGAGCAGCAGCGAGTTCCTCGTGGTGACGGGCATCATCTCGGGCGGTGAGGAAGGCCTCCTCGGCCTCGCGTTCCACCCGAGCTACGCGACGAACGGCTACTTCTACGTCTACTACTCCGCCGGAAGCCCGCGCCGCTCCGTGATCGCGCGCTATCGCGTGAGCGCGAACCCGAACGTCGCCGACGCCGCGAGCCGCCAGATCCTCCTCGAGATCCCGCAGCCGTACTCGAACCACAACGGCGGCCAGCTCGCCTTCGGTCCCGACGGGATGCTCTACGTCGCGCTCGGCGACGGCGGCAGCGGCGGGGATCCCGAGAACCGCGCGCAGAACATGAACGAGCTCCTCGGGAAAATTCTGAGGATCGACGTCGATCGCACCGACCCCGGCAAGGCCTACGCCGTCCCGCCCGACAATCCCTTCGTCGGCCAGAGCGGCGCCCGCGGCGAGATCTGGGCGGTCGGTCTCCGCAACCCGTGGCGCATGAGCTTCGATCGCCTGACGCACGCGCTCTGGGCGGGCGACGTCGGCCAAGGCCAATGGGAGGAGATCGACCTCATCGAGCGCGGCGGCAACTACGGCTGGCGCCGGAAGGAAGGCTTCGCTTGCTACAACCCGGGCTCCAACTGCGACACCGGCGCGCTCATCGATCCGCTCGCGGTCTACTCGCACAGCGAGGGCTGCTCGGTGAGCGGCGGCTTCGTCTATCGCGGCAGCCGGCTTCCCGAGCTCTACGGCGCGTACCTCTACGGCGTCTACTGTAGCGGCAACATCTGGGCACTGCGGTACGACGGAGCGACGACGAGCGTGCAGCGGATCGTCTCGGGCAGCGGCCTCAACATCTCGAGCTTCGGCGAGGACCGCGACGGGGAGGTCTACATCGTCCACCTCGGCGGCACGATCCATCGGCTGCGCCGTCCGTCGGGCGGCCAGGCCGGCACGTTCCCGCGCACGCTCACCGCGACCGGCTGCTTCAGCGACGTCCCGAACCGCGTCCCGGCGCCGGAGCTCGTGCCGTACGACGTACGCTCGCCGCTCTGGTCGGACGGCGCCGCGAAGCGCCGCTTCTTCGTGATCCCGAACGGCACGACGATCGGGTTCCGCGCGAACGGCGCGTGGGACATGCCCGTCGGGACGATCCTCGTGAAGGAGTTCGCGCTGGAGCTCGAGCGCGGGAACCCCGCGTCGACGCACGCGCTCGAGACCCGCTTCTTCGTCCGGCGCGCGAACGGCTGGCAGGGCTACACGTATCAATGGAACGACGAGCAGACCGAGGCGTTCCTGCTCGACAACGGCACGACGAAGACGTTCACGGTGACCGACCCCGAGGAGCCGCAGCCGATCGCGCACACGCACGTCTATCCGAGCCGGAGCGACTGCGTCCGTTGCCACACGAGCGCCGCCGGCGGCACGCTCGGCATGCAGACCGGGCAGCTCAACCGCACTTTCGACTACGGCGCCGTCACCGACAACCAGCTCCGCACGCTCGAGCACGCCGGCTTCTTCGGCGGCTGCCTCTCGACGCGGCCGGCGTCACTGCCCCAGCTCGCCGATCCGTTCGACGCGACCGCGCCGCTCGCCGCCCGCGCGCGGAGCTACCTGCACGCCAACTGCGCGCACTGCCACCTGCCCGGCGGCCCGGCGCCGACCACGATCGACCTCCGTGCCGAAACCGCATGGACGGCGACCGGTCTCTGCGACGCCGTACCCCAGAACGGCGACCTCGGCGTCCCGAACGCGCGCCTCGTCCGCCCCGGAAGCGCCGACGAGTCGATCACGTGGCTCCGCGCCGCCATGCGCGGCGACGATCAGATGCCGCCGCTCGCGACGCTCGTCCCGGACGAACACGGCAGCAACCTGATCGAAGCCTGGATCGACGGCCTGACCGGCTGCCAGTGAGGTCACCGGCTACGCGATCGCGTTCGACTCGCGGAGCTTCGCGATCTCGGCGGTCGAGAAGCCCCAGTCGGCGAGCGCCTCGTCCGTGTGTTGCCCGGGATGCGCGGGCGGACGCTGGATCGCGCCCGGCGTCCGGCTGAAGCGCGGCGCCGGCGCCGGCTGCACGACGCCCTTCACCTCGGTGAACGTGCCGCGCGCGACGTTGTGCGGGTGCGACGGCGCCTCGCTCATGCTGAGCACCGGCGCGAAGCACACGTCGGTGTTCTCCATGATCGCGCACCACTCGTCGCGCGTCTTGGCGCGGATGATGCCGGCGACCTTCTCCTTGAGCGCCGGCCACTGGTCGCGGTCGAACTGC
Source organism: Thermodesulfobacteriota bacterium (assembly GCA_036781285.1). Classification (GTDB taxonomy): domain Bacteria; phylum Desulfobacterota; class Binatia; order UTPRO1; family UTPRO1; genus UTPRO1. The sequence continues at coordinate 8,995 of DAIQBH010000046.1, forward strand.
GCCGGCAACGTCTCACCGTCGAGCCCGGTGTGCTTCAGCAGCAGCGCGTAGAACTGCGGCTCGATGGAGCCGATCGAGACGTACTTGCCGTCCTTCGTCTCGTAGACGTCGTAGAAGTGCGCGCCGGTATCGAGCATGTTCGTCCCGCGCTCGTCCTTCCAGAAGCCGAGGTGCATGAGCCCGTAGAAGATCGTCATGAGCGACGCCGAGCCGTCGGTCATCGCGGTGTCGACGACCTGTCCCTTGCCGGAGCTCTGCCGCTCTACCAGCGCCGCGAGCACGCCCATGATGAGGTACATCGTGCCGCCGCCGAAATCGCCGACCAGGTTCAGCGGCGGCACCGGCGCCTCGCCGTGCCGGCCGATCGTATGGAGCGCGCCCGTCAGCGAGATGTAGTTGATGTCGTGTCCCGCCGCGCTCGCGAGCGGACCCTCTTGCCCCCATCCGGTCATGCGCCCGTAGACGAGCTTCGGGTTCCGCTTCGCGCAGACGTCCGGACCGAGCCCGAGCCGTTCCATCACGCCGGGCCGGAAGCCCTCGATCAGCACGTCGGCCTGATCGACGAGCCGGAGCACCGTCTCGACCCCCGCCGGCGACTTCAGATCGACGCCGATCGAGCGCCGGCCGCGCGCCAGCAGATCGAGCGGCGGCGACTCGGGATCGCCGCCCGCGACGTTCTGCGCGCGATCCACACGGATCACGTCCGCGCCGAGATCCGCGAGCAGCATGCACGCGAAGGGTCCCGGTCCGATCCCGACGAGCTCGACGATCTTGATGCCAGCGAGGGGTCCTTGGGTTTTGGGCATGGGGAGGATGGGTAGCAGGCGGGCGGCGCTGCCTCAACCGAGCCCTTCAGCCGATTGGATCACTACTTGTTCGCCCTTGCTCGGCCCGGAATTGCGAGGCTGAGGCTCCACTCGAGCACCATCCCGCGTTCCACTGCCGCCGTTTGGCGCGTGCGGATCGCGCGCTGCGACGATCAGATGGGCGTGATTGCATGGTTCGGACGCCTTGTTGACCACCCTCGCGGAGCGGCAGTAGCGTCGGGCCGTGGCGCAGAGCTCGTCGCGACCGTCGCGTTCCGCCGCGCTGCCGCCGGCCGTCGACCTCGACCTTTTTCGCCGCATGGCGGACCTCGCGACCGAAGGGTTGTACCTGCTCGATCGAACCGGACGCTTCCTCTACGTGAACGCGCAGGGGCTGGCGCAGATGGGCGGCTATTCGATGGAGGAGCTGCTGCGTCTCACCGTCGTCGACATCTGTCCGGATCTCACGCCCGAGGCGTTCGCCGCCAACCTGGAGGCGCTGGCGCAGGGGCCGATGCCGACGATCGAAGCGCGCACGCAGCGGAAGGACGGCTCCATCTTCCCGGCCGAGGTGAGCTCGGCGCGGCTCGAGGTCGACGGCGAGGTCTACCTGTTCGGCGTCGCGCGCGACGTCAGCGAGCGCAAGGCGGCCGCGAGTGCGCGACAGCGCCTCGCGGCGCAGCTCCTCGCCACGATCGAGCGCGAGCGGCAGCGCGTCGCCCGCGAGCTCCACGACGACGTCGGCCAGGGGCTCGCGACCGTCGGCATCCTCCTCGACACGCTCGAGCTCCAGCCGGACGCGGTGCCAGCGAGCGTGCGTCTCGCGCTGGCGTCGACCCGCGCCACGATCCGTCAGATCACCGAATCGCTCGCGCGCATCGTCCGCGAGTACCATCCGGCGGAGCTCCTCGGGCTGGGTCTCGCCGACACCCTCCGCACCCACGTTCGCCAGTGGGCCGAGCGCCACGGCGTGCGGTGGCGGTTCACGACGGTGACCGTCGAGGGTCTGCTGAGCCCCGACGCCGAGCTCCAGATCTATCGCGTCGTGCAGGAGGCGCTGTCGAACGCCGGTCGCCACGCGCACGCGGCCGCCGTCGACGTCGCGATCAGCGCGACGGCCGAGCACCTCGTGATCCGCATCCACGACGACGGGAACGGCTTTCCTCCGCAGGTGCTCGGCCGGGGCCTCGGCCTCGCGACCATGCAGGAGCGCGCCATGCTCCTGCGCGGCAAGCTCTCGATCGAGAGCGACCCCGCGGCGGGCACGACCGGCACGCTCGAAGTGCCGCTCGCGCCCGAGCTGCCGCTCGAGATCGAGCCATCGTGGCGCGCGACGATGAAATTCGTCCGCTCGCCGATCGCGCCCGCGCGCCTCGCGTCACTGCCGCCGGCGCTCGACCTCGAGGTTTTTCGTCAGATGGCCGACATGGCGAGCGAGGCGTTCGAGCTGGTCGATCGCGACGGCCGCTTCGTCTACGTGAACGACCGCGCGCTGCGAATGACCGGGTACTCGCGGGCCGAGCTGCTGAACATGACGGTCTCCGACATCAACCCCGACTTTCCGAAGTCGATCTGGGACCAGTGGGCCGGCGCCGCGCAGGGTCCCGTGCCGGCCTTCGCTACCCGCAATCGGCGCCGCGACGGCGTCCTCATTCCCGTCGAGGTGAGCGCGACGCCGATCCTCGCCCACGGCGAACGGTATTTCTTCGCCGTCGTCCGCGAGATCAGCGACCGGCAGGAGGCCGAAGCCGCCGAACGCGGCTTCACGCGCCGCCTCTTGCACACGCTCGAAGCCGAGCGCGGACGGGTCGCGCGCGAGCTGCACGACGAGGTCGGGCAAGCCATCGCGACCGTCGGCGTGCTGCTCCACACGCTCGAGAGCACGCCCGACGCCGCGCCGGAGTCGTCGACCGAGCTCGCCGCCACGCACGCGACCATCCGACACATCACCGAGTCGGTCGCCCGCATCGTGCGCGACTACCATCCCGAGGAGCTCCAGGCGCTCGGGATCGAGGACACGGTCCGTACGCACGCCCGGCAGTTCACCCAACGCCACGGGTTGGCGTTGCGGCTCTCGACCGCCGCGGTCGATGATCTGCTGACGCCCGAGCAGGCCCTCCACCTCTACCGCATCGTGCAGGAGGCCCTCGCCAACGTGGCCCGCCATGCCTCCGCGCGGCGCGTGAGCGTGCGTCTCGCGCGGACGGGAGCGCGCGTCACCGCAGCCGTCAGCGACGACGGCGTCGGATTCGACCTCGACGCGGGGAGGGTCGGCGGGCTCGGGCTCGTCACGATGCGCGAGCGCGCGGAGCTGATCGGCGCGACCCTCGCCATCCGCTCGCGTCCGGGCCGCGGCACCGAGATCCGCGTCACGCTCCCGGCCGACGCCTCGCGCACCGAGATCTAACGTGCTCGCCATGGCGGCCCCTGTGCCGCACGGCCCATTGCGTGGCGCGCGAGCCCGCTGGTAGCACCGGAGACTCCCGATGCCCCGCCTGTCGTTCGTGTTTCTGCTGACTTTGCTCTGTTTCGCGCCCCGCGCCGACGCCGCGTCGACGTTCACCGTCACGACGACGAGCGACGGCGCCGACGGCGCCTGCGACGCGCAGTGCACGCTCCGCGACGCGGTGATCGCCGCCAACGCCGCCCCCGGCGCCGACGCGATCGTCGTGCCCGCCGGCACCTACGTGCTCGGCGGCGCCGGCAACGAGGACCTGGCGGCGAGCGGCGACCTCGATCTGCGCGACTCGGTCAGCATCACGGGCGCCGGCGCCGGCGTCACGATCATCGACGGCGGCGGCAACGATCGGCTGATCGACGTCGTCGAGTCGGCGATCGTCTCGATCTCCGATCTCACGCTGCGAAACGGCCGCGTCGCAACGGGCGACACCCAGGGCGGCGGCGCGATCCTCTGGAACGAGCCGGATTCCGGGAAGACGTTGCTCCTCCTGATCGACGGTGTCGCCATCACCGACAACTCCGCCGGCGACGGTGACGGCGGCGGCATCCTGATCGAGCAGGACGAGCCCGCATCGTCCTCCGTCACGATCGCGAACAGTGTCATCCGCGGCAACACGATGGACGACGGAGACGGCGGCGGGCTGCATCTCTGCTGCGCGAACCTGGGCGTGACGATCACGAACACGACGATCGAGGGCAACGTCGCCGTCGAGCCGATGGTTGATGGCTTCAATGGCGAGGGCGGCGGCATCCATCACTGCTGCGCCAATACCACCCTCACGATCCGCGACAGCACCATCCGGGACAACGCTGGGCCGACGGGAGGCGGTGGGATCTTCACCTGCTGCGGCGTCGACTCTAGCTCCATGCTGACGCTCGAACGCTCGACGGTGAGCGGCAACACCGCGTTGGGAACGGCGCCGTTTCGCGGCGATGGAGGCGGCATCGAGGCGGACGGTGCCGTGACGTTGATCAACACCACCGTCAGCGGCAACCGCGCGTTTCGCGACGGCGGCGGCCTCGAGAACGAGGATGTGCTGGTGATGCAGAACGTGACGTTCACCGGCAACGAGGCGGCCCGTGGTGGCGGGTTCTTCCAGCGAAGCTACTATGAAGGAGTACCCCCGACGACGCTCAGCAACACGCTCTTCGTCGACAATGTCCTGACGGGCGGCGCTGACGGCAACTGCGGCGCCGCGCCGAACGTCGACCCGCTGTTCTCCGAGGGCGGCAACCTGAGCAGCGACGCGACCTGCGCCATCAGCGGCATCGGCGACCAGACGAGCATCGCCGTGACACTCGCCCCGCTCGGAGACTACGGCGGCCCGACGCAGACCCACGCGCTACCGGCGGAGAGCGCGGCCGTCGACGCCGGCCGCGACACCGGTTGCCAACCGGTCGACCAGCGCGGCGGACCGCGGCCGGTCGACGGCGACAACGACGGCAGCCCGCGGTGCGACGTCGGCGCCTTCGAGCGCGGCTCCGCGATCGAGGACTGCGACAACGGCACCGACGACAACGCGAACGACCTCGTCGACTGTCTCGACTACGACTGCGCGGGCCAGTCGTTCTGCGACGAGCGCTGCGACAACTGCGTCGACGACGACGGCGACGGCGCCGTCGACCGCGCCGACCCCGAGTGCGACCTCCGTGCGAACGGCGGCGGCAGCGGCCTCGCCGACCCCGAGCGCGCGAAGCCGCTGCTGAAATGCGCCGTCGCGCTCCAGAAGGCCGGCGCCAAGGTCGTGCGCGGCCGGACGAAGACGCTCCAGACCTGTCTCGCGAGCCTCGAAACCTGCGTCCAGAAGAAGGCCGGCGACCCCGGCTGCCTCCAGAGCGCGGGCGCGAAGTGCACGAAGGCGCTGCCGAAGCTCGGGACGCTCGACGACAAGTCCCGGGCGAGCATCGTCAAGGCCTGCACGCCCCTCGGGCTCGACGAGCTTCGCCTCGCGAGCGGCCTCGGCTTCGCGAACGAGGTGCCGGCGTGCGGCGTCCTGGACGGTCCGGACGCGATCGCCGCCTGCGTGGTCGCCCAGCACGCGTGCGCGGTCGAGCGCCTCGTCGCGCTCGAAACACCCCGCGCCGGCGAGCTGCTGACACTCGCCGGCCTCACCGCCGCGGACGTGCTCCGCTGCGATCCGATCGCGACCGCGGGCGACGGCAGCGGGCTCGGCACGCGTGGGAAGCTCCTCGCGAGCTGCGCGCAAACGATCCGGAAGGCGGGGGCCAAGCTCGTGGCCGGTGCCAGCACGCTCGCCGGCGGCTGCGCGCGCCGCGTTCTCGGCTGCCATCAGCAGAACCCGGCCGACCCCGCGTGCATCACGCAGGCGCAAGCCGCGTGCGGCAAGAGCTCCGAGAAGCTCGACAAGCTCGCCGCCGCGCTCGGCGCGACGATCGCCAAGAAGTGCGCCGCCCCGACTGTCACGATCGGCGAGCTCCTCGGCGCGACCGGGGGAGGGTTCCAATCCCAGGCCGCCCTCTGCAAGGCGCTCGGCGTCCCGACCCTCGGCGACGCCGCCGCGATCACCGACTGCGTGACGCGCCACCACACCTGTCGCGCGCAGCAGGTGCTCGAGCGCGAGCTGCCGCGCCTCGACGAGCTTCTGGGAACCGGCGGCCTCGCGCTGCCCTGACCACGTCGCCACGCGACGGGGGAGCGAGTAGAACCGTGGCTCATGACGGTTCCCGCCGCGTGGACGGTGCTCTCGCACGGACCCCTCGAACGCCTCGCCGACAACCTGCGCTGGGTGCAGGGCTCGCTGCCCCGGATGTCGCTGAAGCGCGTCATGACGATCGCGCGTCTGACCGACGGCCGGCTCGTCATCCACAACGGCATCGCGCTCGGCGACATCCAGATGCGGCAGATCGAGGCCTGGGGCACGCCCGCGTTCCTGCTCGTCCCGAACGGGATGCACCGGCAGGACGCGGCCGCCTACAGGGAGCGCTATCCGTCGCTCACGGTCCTCGCCCCGTCCGGGTCGCGCGCCAAGGTCGAGGAGAAGATCGCGGTCGACGGGACCTTCGAGGACTTCCCGGCCGACGACACCGTCCGGCTCGAACGGCTCGACGGCGTCGCCGACGCCGAAGGGGTCATGCTGGTCCGCTCGGCGGACGGCACGACCGTCGTGCTCACCGACGCCATGTTCAACATGGACCGCAAGCGCGACGTGCTCGGCTTCCTCATCACGACGCTCTTCGGCTCGGCCCCGGGTCCGCGCGTCTCGCGCCTCGCGAAGCTGCTCTTGGTGCAAGACCGCGCCGCGCTCCGTGCGAACCTCGAGCGGCTCGCCGCGATCCCCGACCTCGTCCGCGTCGTCGTCGCCCACGAGAAGGTCGCGAGCGGCCCCGAGGCGCGCGCCGCGCTCCTCGAAGCGTCGACCTACCTGTGAGCTACACGGCAGCCGTGCGGCCGAGCTCGCCGCGCCGATTCGAAGGGTGGGCTGGCCCCTCGGTGACGCCACGACACGGCGCTGGCGGCGCCGCCTCTTCCGAGGCGGCGCCGCCGTCCGAGGTTCAAAGATCCCTAGACGCGGATCACGGCCGGCACACCGGACCCACGTACCATCGGTTCTGGTAGATGAACGGACCCGAGCACGGCGGCGGGGTCTGGACGAAGCATCCGTTCCCGACGAGGAAGCTCCCTGGATGCGGACACTGATTCACGTTCACCGGCGTGTAGTAGAAGCTGCCTTGGTAGATGAAGGCCGTCGTGCCGACCGGCGGGGTCCCCACGAGACAATTCGCACCGTCCCACCCGCCGAGAAGCGGACACTGGTTCGTGCAGGGGTCGTTCCGAACCTTCGCCAGCTTGTACTCCGAGTTCGGGCGAGACTGTCCGGGCGTCGTGTAGATCATCGACGAGTGCGTATATCCGCTGTCGCCGCTCGACAGCTCCGCATTCCAACCGAACGCCGAGGTGTCCTCATCGTCGCCGTGGGCATGACCCTGCGACAACCATGATCCGTTCGGTGGCGCGAACACTCCGTAGGGGTAGCGCAAGTTCGGGAACGTGGTCGACGGACCGCCTGCGGGAAATACGCAGAGCACCATCTTGACGAAGGACGCTCCGTTGCTGTTGCCGATCTGGCTGGGCCAGATGTTGCCGACGGCGTAGTTGTAGTGGGTGCTGTTCTCGGTATCGATGTGGTGCTCGGCCGGGATCGAACCCGGTGGACATGCCGAGCCGAGCTTGAGCACCGCGTACGGCGCGGCCGGTACCTGGTGGAGCTGCGTCCCGTCGACGCGGCAGAAGCCGAACAGCATACCTTCCGAGTCTCGAGTGATCGCGCCCGTCCACCCCGAGAGGTAGGAATTGTTGTTGTTCTTCTCGGCGTCAGCGTACATGCCGACGAATCTGTTCGGACAATGCTTACCTTGCTGCGGAATGACGCCGACGTCGTAGGCCGTCGTGCAGCCGTAGAAGGGCGGCGGCTGCGGCTTGACGCCCTTCTTGAACGAAGCGGCTGCGGGGCCCGGCAACCCAACCACGTTATTGACCGCCGCCGCTGACGTCGGCGCGATGCACGACACGGCCCCGAGCGACGCCTGGGAGGCGCCTTGCACCGGAACCCCCGCGAGGCCGGAAGCCACCAGGGCATTCGTGCCCACGTGGTCGCTGAATCCGCCGGTCGGGAAGCACCGGCGATTGCTGCTCTCGCACGAACCCGCGGCGCCGCCGCAATCCGCATCGCTCGTGCAGCCGCGCTGCGCGTGGCCGGACGCTTCGCTGCACGTCGTCGTGATCGGACCGACGAGACATTCAGTCCTGCCCGTGCCGGGATCGCCGCAGTCCAACTCGCCAACCGTCGACGTATCGTCCAAGCAGGAGCTCGGCTTCGTGGGCTCACCCGGGCGGCCGCACACGCCGCCCGGGCACTCGCTGCCGGTTGCGCACGGCGTTCCGTTGTTGACGCCGCCGATGCAGCGACGGCCTCCGCACACCGGGCCCGTCGGTCCGGGCGGGTCCGGGCACTGCGAGTCGTTCTCGCACGGCTCGCCGACGGCGTTGTTGCAGGTGTCGCAGAGACAGCGTTCACCGGGCTGACCGCTGCACGGCGGACTCGCCGCGCTCAACGGCTTGACGGCGCCGGCGGTGCTCATCGAGAGGTCGATCGGCAACGTCGCCAGCAGGCTCGCGGGGTTCGGAGGACAATCGAGACTCGTCGATCCGAAGTCGGGCCGATTCGGAACCTCGGCGTTCGCGTCGCATGCGAGACCGTTCCGCGTGCCGCCGCTGCAAGTCCCACCCTGCACGCCGTCATTCAGCTCGCCGTCGCCGACACAGCGCGGACACGGAGCGTCGATGGCCGCCCCGACGTGCACGCGCGAGTGCAGAAAGATCCCGGCCGCGGTATCGCCGTTCTCGAAGTTGACCGTTCCGGTGACGTCCCCGAAGATTCGGCTGACGGTGCAGGTCGCGACACCGCCCGACGCGATCGGCAGGGCGGATCCGAGGAAAAACTCGCACGTGCCGCCGCCACCGGCGCAGGGGGCGTCGTCGGTACAGTGAGTCGACGTGTCGTTCGTGCAGCGCCGGCTCTGGAGCTCGTTCGGTCCGGCATTCGCGACCGGTCCGGTGACGTCGCAGATGCCGCACGGATGCTCCGTGCCCTCACAGCCGACGACGCCGAGCGTGAGGTCCGCATTGGTGATCAACGGGGTGCCGTGCGCGAGGCCCGTCCAGCCGATCTCCATGCTTTCCGGATCGCTGGCGCCCGCGCTCAGGTGCACCAACGCAGGACACTCGCAATTGCAGGTGTAAGGGTTGCACGGGAACTGCGGCCCGCAGGCGGCTTCACGCGCGCCCGGAGCGGCCGGATCGCAGAATTCTCCTGGGTCGATCACGCCGTTGCCGCAGATGGGCCCGCTGGGAGCGCCGTCGATCGTCGCGGCGGCCACGGCCTGCCAAGCATCGGTCTTGGCTTCCAACGATGCCGTGGTCGCCGAGCCGTCGCAGTCCGGACCTTTGGCGAGCGCCTTGGCGTCGCACCCGGCGAATTTGGCCATGATCTTCGGCGCGCACGCCGGGTCACCCACCCCGTCGCGATTTTCCTTCGTGGCGCACGTCATGAGCCCCGCGGCCGCCTTGCCTACGCACTTCTTCCGAGCCGCGCCACATTTGCTGACGACGGGCGCCGGATAGCTCGGATCGACGTCGTCGACGACATCGATCACGAAACCGTCGGCGACGCTCGACTGCTCCGCCGCATCGCCCGATACCGAACAGTCGTTTGCCGGGATCGCGTCGACCTTGTCGAAGCATCCCTTGCCGCCGCCGGTGATCCGCGCGGCGGCTTTCGCGAGACACACGGGATCGACGACGAGACCCTTGCTCTCGGCTTTGGCGTGACATCCCATCACGGCGGTCACGTACTTTCCGATGCACCGTTTCTTCACCGCGTTGCATTTGCTTACGGGCGCGGCGGTCGCGTTCACGGCCACGACCAACATCGCGAGCGCGATACCGGCCTGCATGAGCGTCTTGGCGGAAATCGACATGATACACACTCCTTTCGGCTTGACACCGTGTGCGCAGCGCGGCGCGCAGGGACACAGACCCCGCTGAGGCACAGTCCGAGACGTTGTCTTCCCTCTAGACGTGAGACCGGCAGGACGATTCGTATCGATCGCGCTCCACGCGCCAGGCGTCGGTACGAAGCGATTGTCGACAATCGACCGTCGTCCGAGTCGGCTGTTGGAGTCAAAAGAAAAACGGCGGAGCGTCCCATCGTGGAACACGAATCCGCTTCTTGCTCCCGGCAGCGGTGCTCGATCGTCAACTTCGTGGGCAGGGTCGAGATTCAGACCCCGTGCGCCGCCCTCCGCTCGACAACGCGAAGGTGAACATCCGGCCCCCCTCCACCTCGCCGGTGGTTTGCGACACGAACGAGGACCGCGCCGCGCTCCTCGAAGCGTCGACCTACCTGTGAGCTACGCGGCGAGCGCTTCGTAGCGGACGCCGGTCAGGCGTTCCGACAGCTCCCAGAGCCGCGCCGCCGCCTGCGGGTCGCGCGAGTGCGCGTTCGACGCCACCTTGCGCGGCGCGCCCCAGAGCTCGCCGACGCCGCTCGGGCCGTAATAGTCGCCGCCCCGGACACCGGGTGCGGTCGCCGCGTGGAGCTGCGGCAGGGCACCCTGCGCCGCGCTCTGCGCGAAGATCCGGTTGCCGATCGCCGAGAGGCGCTCGGCGATCGACGAGCCCTCCATCCGCGGACCCGCGAACTGGAGATTCGTCGACGCGTATCCCGGATGCGCCGCGACGCTGATGAGCCCGGCGCTCTTCGCGGCGAGCCGGCGTTGCAGCTCGTACGCGAAGAGCAGGTTCGCGACCTTGCTCTGCCCGTACGCCGGCCACTTCGAGTAGCCGCGCTCCCACTGCGGGTCGTCGAAGCGGATCTGCGCGAGCCGATGGAAGCCGCTGCTCACCGTCACGACGCGCGCGCCGGGCGTCGGGAGCAGGAGATCGAGCAGCAGCCCCGTGAGCGCGAAGTGCCCGAGGTGGTTCGTCCCGAACTGCATCTCGAACCCGTCCTTCGTGCGGCGCTCGGGGAGCGCCATGACGCCGGCGTTGTTCACCAGGACGTCGAGCCGGGGCGCGGCTGCACGAACGGCGTCGGCGAAGCGGCGGATGTCGGCGAGGCTCGCGAGATCGAGTGCCATGAGGGTCGTCGTGGCGCTCTGGTGCTTCGCCCGGATGCTCGCCTCGGCCTCGCGACCCTTCCCGAGGTCGCGGCACGCGAGCACGACGTGCGCGCCCTTCCCCGCGAGCGCCGTCGCGGTCTCGAGACCGAGCCCGCTGTTGGCGCCCGTCACCAGCATCGTCTTGCCCCGGAGATCGGGGATGTCGCTCACGGTCCAGCCTGCCATGGTCACCCGCCCTATGGCACATGCCGCCGGGCGGGTGAACAGGCGCGACGGTTCTCACGCACCGTCGGGGATCTCGACCTCGATCAGCGCCGCGAGCTGCGTCAGCGACTCCTGCCAGCCGACGTAGCAGCCGTCGGCCGGGATCACGGCGGGAACGTTCTCCTGCACGATCTCCACCTCGGTTCCGCAACCGACCGCGCGGAGCGTGACCGTGACCTGGAGCTCGCCCGGCAGGTTCGGATCGTCGAACGCATCGGTGTAGCGCAGCTGCGAGTGCGGCGTGAGCTCGAGGTACTTCCCGCCGAAGAAATGGGTCGAGCCGGTGCAAAAGTTCGTGAACGACATCCGGTGTCCACCGCCGACCCGGGCATCGATCTCGTGGACCTTCGCGGTGAAGCCGCGCGGCGGGAGCCACTTCACCATGGCTTCGGGATCGAGAAACGCCCGGTAAACCCGCTCGGCGGGCGCCCGAAACACCCGGTGCAATCGAATCGTATGGCCAGTGGACATGTCGCGTGTTCTCCTTGGATTTTCGCGTGGTACGCCGAGGCGATCCCGGCGCTCACCTCATCGTCGATCGACGGCGGGAGAAATCGACAATCGCGCCTTCTTGGCGCACCCGCACGCCGCGCGCTCCGGTTGAACGCCGGCTCGCGACTATGCCATGCCGCCCGCGTGGACTCCGCACCCCGTCCCGCCACCAGCACGATCCGCCTCGCCGAACGCGACCTGATCCACGATCGGTTTCCCTTCTTCGCGATCGCCTGGCTCGCGACGAGCTTCGTGTGGCTCTACACGCTGGCGTCGGGTGACCGGCCGTTGCTGTCGTGGCGGGCCGCCCTCGCGACGGCCGCCGCCGAGCTCGCGATTCTCATCCCCGCCGCTCGGCACATCGGGCGAATTCCGGGGGCCCTCGCGACCCGCGCCGGCGTGCTCGCGGCGCTCGGCGCCCTGCCGATGGTGTGGACGGTCGCGGCGAGCGGCACGGCCGCGCCGCTCGCGGTGCTGATGCCGGTCCTCGCGGCGTTCATGATCACGCCGCCGCTCTTCTTCGCGTGGAGCTGGCAGGTCGAGCTCGGCCTGATGCTCGCCGTCACGCTCCCTGCGGCCGTCTGGATGATCGTCGTCGAGCCCGCGAGCGGCGTCGCGCTCCGCGACCTCCTCGTCGTCTTCGGCTCCATGACCGCGCTCGGCACCGCGCTCGCGGCGCGCGTGTCGCGCGAGCTCGCCCTCCGTCTCGCCCGCCGCGAGCAAGAGGAGGAGTCGCGCCGTGCGCTCACCGAGTCCCGCGAGGCGCAGCTCGAGAGCGAGGAGCGCTTCCGGGTGGCGTTCCATCGAGCGCCGTTCGGCATGTCGATGGTCGGGGCGGACGGCATCGTGCACCAGGTGAACGACGCGTTCGCCCGTCTGGTCGGCCGCGATCGGGAAGAGCTCGTCGGCACGTCGGTGGACGACCTCATCGATCCGGAGGACCTGGCCCTGGCACACGCGCATCGCCGGAAGGTACTGAGCGGCGATTTCGAGAGCGTGGAGACCGTCATGCGGCTCCGCCATCGCGACGGCCACGCGATCCTCGCGCGCGTGATCCGCTCCATGGTGCGCGACCGCCACGGCAAGCCGTCGCTCATGATCGGCCAGGTCGAGGACGTGACGGAGCGCCGCCGCGCCGAGGAGGCGCTCCGTACGTCGCTCGACGAGCTGCGCCGGAGCGAAGAGCAGTTGCGCCTCCTCGCGCAGCGCCAGGTGCGGGTCCGCGAGGAGGAGCGCCGCCGCCTCGGGTTCGACCTGCACGACGACGTCTGCCAGGAGCTCGTCGGCACCGGGATCATGGTCGAGTCGGTCCGCGGGCGGCTCCACGCGACCGATCCGGAAGCGAGCCAGAAGCTCGCGCGCGTCGGCCGCCATCTGAACGACCTCGGCGAGCACCTGCGTCTCGTCGCGCGCGAGCTCCGCCCGATGCTGCTCCACGACCTCGGGCTCGAAGACAGCGTCCGCTCACTCGCCGCCGGGATGTCGACGACCACACGCATCACGACCCACGTGCCGACGCCGATCGCGCGCCTCGGCGAGGAGATCGAGGTCGCGGTCTACCGCATCGTCCAGGAGGCGATCTCGAACGCGCTCCGCCACGCGCACGCGGACGAGATCGTCGTGACGCTCGCCGCGTCGGAGGGCGTCCTGCGCGCCGAGATCCGCGACGACGGCCACGGCTTCGACGCGAACGCGCGGCACCGCGAGGCACTCGGGCTCGTCAGCATGGAAGAGCGCGCGCTCGCCGTCGGCGGGAAGCTCCAGGTGATCTCCTCCCCCGGCCGCGGGACGACCGTGGTACTGACGTGCCCGCTGCTCCGCAGCGTCCCGCGCGCGGCCGCGTGATCCGCCCACCGGCGGCGGGCCGTTGACCTCGTTCGCACGGACGTGAGACGGTCCGCCCATGACGCGTACGCTCGTGATGGCTCTCCTCCTCGTGCTCTCCTCGTCGACGGCCGTTCAGGCCGAGGGCGATCTCAAGGCGGGCTGGACCAAGAAGCTCCTCGAGTCCGAGACCGAAGACTGCACCGAGGCGACCGTGAAGGACGCCTGGGAGAACACCAAGAGCCAGCAGGGTGTCGACCCGAGCCTGCCGATGACGCCCGAGGTCCGGAAGCAGCTCGAGCCGCAGATCGCCGCCATGAAGAAGATGTGCGCGTGCGCGATCCGCGAGGCCGCGAAGCGCTACACCTGGGCCGAGGCCGAGGCGACGCCGAGCGACCTCCAGCAGTTCATCGCGGATACGGTCGCGAAGGGCACCTGCAAGCTCGAGCTGCCCGCACGCGAGTCGTAGCGGCCGCCCCGCGCTCGCGCGCGCACGCGCGATACGATACTCCGCACCCGTGAGCGTCGGACTTCTCGCCCTGCTGGACGACGTCGCCGCGCTCGCCAAGGTGGCGGCGGCATCGATCGACGACGTCGCCGGCCAGGCCGCGAAAGCCGGCGCCAAAGCGGCGGGTGTGGTGATCGACGACGCCGCGGTGACCCCGCGCTACCTCGTCGGATTCGCCGCCGAGCGCGAGCTCCCGATCGTGCGCGCGATCGCCGTCGGCTCGCTCCGCAACAAGCTGTTGATCTTGACGCCTGTCGCCCTCGCCCTCGGCGAGCTCGCGCCCTGGGCGATCATGCCGCTCCTCATGGCCGGCGGGGCCTACCTCGCGTACGAGGGCGCCGAGAAGCTCTACGCCACCGTGTTTCCGCACGCCGCGCACGCCCACGAAGCGCACGTCCAGCCGCCCGCCGCGTCGGCCGAGGAGCTCGAGCGCCAGAAGATCGCGAGCGCGGTGAAGACCGACTTCATCCTGTCCGCCGAGATCATGGCGATCACGTTGGCCGCGCTCCCCGAGGGGAGCCTCGTGAAGCACGCGGCCGTGATGGCGATCGTCGCGGTCGGCATCACCGTCGCGGTCTACGGCGGCGTCGCGCTCATCGTGAAGGCCGACGACCTCGGGGTGCGGCTCGCGGCGAACGGCGCGGCGAACCCGGCCGGCGCCGTCACGCGCGGGCTCGGCCGCGCGCTCGTCGTCGGCATGCCGGTCTTCCTCGCCGGGCTCGCCATCGTCGGCACGATGGCGATGCTCTGGGTCGGTGGCGGGATCCTGGTCCACGGTCTCGAGGTGTACGGGCTCGAAGGCATCCCGCATTTCATCCACGAGCTCGCGGAGTCGGCGGCGCATGCCGCCCCGGCGGCGCTCGGCGGCGTGGTCGAGTGGTTCGTCGGCGCGACGGGTGCAGGCCTCGTCGGGCTCGCGGCGGGTGCAGCGTTGATCCCGTTCGTGAGCGTCGTGCTTGCGCCGGCGTGGCAGGCGGTCACGGGGCGCGGCGCACACTGAGCCTCGCTTCGCGTCGCCATCGTCAGAAAGTACGCAGGCCACGACGCCTTCTCGAAGCTGAACATCGACACGGAGCTCGCCGAGACCATCCGCGAGCTCTGAAGCCGTCGTCGATGCCGGTGAGGTGGCCGCTCGCGCGGAATCGTGTCATCAAGGCGGGGATGTCGCCGCTCGACGAGGTCGTACGGCTCGCCGCGACGCGAGGCCTCGATGTGCTCGTCTGCGGCGGGCATGCGGTGAACGCGTATCAGGTGATCCGCAAGACCGGGGACCTCGACCTCGTGGTGCGCGAGCGGCACGTGCCGGAGTGGCGGGCGCAGCTCGTCGCGCTAGGCTATGGCGTCTTCCACGAGGATCCTGCGTTTCTCCAACTCGGTCCTCCGACGGCGACCGGATGGCCGATCGATCTCGTCGTGGTCGACGATGGCACGTTCGACGCGCTGAAACGCGCTGCGCGGCCGTTCACGTTCGGCGGCGTCACGTGCCTCATCCCCTCGATCGAGCATCTCATCGCGATGAAGCTCCACGCGCTCCGCTTCTCGGGCGAGACGCGCATGCGGAAAGACGGCGTCGATATCGTCGAGCTCGCCGAGGCCAATGGGATCGACATCCTCGGCGACGCATTTCGTTCTCTGTGCGACCGCTTCGCCGATGCGCGCGTCTACGAAAGGATTCTGCTCTATGCCGGGAAGCGCTGACCGTGACCGCCCCGACCTGGACGCTCTGCGATTTCCGGTGCCGTCGCAGCCGTTGCGGGACCATCCGCGCCCGACGGTCGACATGATCCTCGCGGCCAGCGAGGCCATGTTGGTGATCTGGAACGCCGACCCGCAGCGCGAGGCGACGCGGCTGGCGCAGAAGTGCCGCGTGCGATTCGTAATCGAGCCGAGCGCTCCGAGCTCGCGCTAGACGCGCTCGGAATCGACGCCGTCGGGCCGCACTCAGGCGGCGCGGTTTCGGAGCTTCGCGAACAGGTCCGTCAGCGCATCGAGACTGACCGGCTTCACCAGGTGCCCGTCGCATCCCGCTTGCGCGGTTCGGGTCCGATCGGACTCCTGTCCCCATCCCGTGAGCGCCACGACGATCATGCCGCGGCCCCAGGGCTGCGCCCGGATGCGGCGGGTCGCCTCGAGGCCGTTCAAGCGTGGCATCGCGACGTCCATGAGCACGACCTCGGGGTGCAGCGCCTCGGCACGCGCCACCGCTTCGAGACCGTCGTGCGCGACGGTGACCTCGTTGCCGTGCGCTCGCAGCAGCTCGGCCATGGACTCCGCCGAATCGCGGTTGTCGTCGACGACGAGTACCCGCCACGGCCGATCGGACCGCGGCCAGCGCCGCCCGCCGTTCGCCTCCACCGTGGCCTCGGACGGGGCGTCGACCAGCGGCAATCGGACGCTGAACTCCGTGCCGCGGCCCGCGCCTTCGCTCGACGCCACGACCTTCCCGCCGTGCATCTCCACGATGCCGCGCACGAGCGCGAGACCGATGCCGAGACCGCCGGTCGAGCGCTCGAGCGTGCGATCGACCTGCGAGAACATGTCGAAGATGTTCGGCAGCGACTCGCGCGGGATGCCGATGCCGGTATCACGGACCGTCACGACCACCTCGGCCGCGTCGCGCCGCGCCTCGAGACGGATGCGTCCGCCGCGCTCGGTGTACTTCGCGCTGTTGGTCAGGAGATTGGCGAAGACCTGCGCGAGACGCGTCAAGTCGCCGTCGATCAGCATCGGCGTGTCGGGGAGCGCGATCGTGAGCTCGTGCCCAGCCGCGTCGATCACGGGTCGGGCCGTCTCGACCGCGTTGCTCACGACATCGGCCACGGTGACCGGCGCGCGCCGGAGCTCCATCTTGTTGCGGTTGATGCGTGAGACGTCGAGCAGGTCGTCGATCAAGCGCACCATGTGTCCGACCTGCCGTTGCATGATGGCCTCACAGCGCTCGCGCAGGTTGCCGTCGTTCGTGCGGCGTATCGTCTGAAGCGCGTTCGTGATCGGGGCCAAGGGATTGCGCAGCTCGTGCGCGAGCAGCGCCAGAAAGTCGTCCTTCTTGCGATCCGCGGCGCGGAGCGCTTCCTCGTCCCGCCGCCGATCGGTCATGTCGAGCGAGACGCCGCTGATGCGGAGCGGCAGACCGTCCTCCCCGTACGACGCCCGCCCGCGGACGAGGATCCAATGAATCGTCTCGTCCGGCCAGACGACGCGGTACTCGACGTCGTAGTCCGATCGGTCCTGCACGACGGCGAGCGCCGCCGCGTCGACGCGCGCGCGATCGTCCGGGTGGATGCTCGCGAGCCACGTGTCGTACGTGAGAGGCCGATCGATCGGCCGGCCGTAGTGCTGCTTGCACAGCGCCGAGCACTGGAGGTCCAGGCTCGCGGCGTCGAGATCCCACCATCCGAGTCGCCCCGCCGACAAGGCGAACTCCAAGCGTTCCTCGTTCTCCCGCACGCGCTCCGATTGCCGCGCCTCCTGCCGCAAGTGGTCGCGCACGCGGTATTGGTGCCGCCGCGCGCGGAGCGCCGCCTGCACGACGCTCACCAGCGAGCGAATGCGGACCGGACGCTCGACCAGGGATACGCTCATCGACTCGCGAGAGATCCGCGGTCGCTCCCTGTCCTGCTCCCGCGCGAGCAGGACGAGCGGGAAGTCCGACCAGGGCGGCTGCCGGCGGAGCACGTCGGCGAGGCAACCGTCGCGATCTCGCACCATGGCCTCCTCCGCGAGCAACGCTGCGCCCGCGCCTTCGTCGATCTTGCGGCAGAGGTCGGCCGTGTCCGCGCACAGCACTCCGTCGACGCCGGCCGCGCGGAGCGCGGCGATGGTGCGCACGCCGTCCCGCGCCGTCGGCATCAGGACGAGAACCGCTTCCTCTCTGCGTCCGGCCGACGTCAGAACGCGTCCTCCCTATCCACAGCGAGGTTCGCGCCGGAGGCTCCGCCTTCGTAGACGGGAATGCCCGACATGACGCCCCGAAACTCGCGCAAGGGCTCGCCGACGGAGAGGCCCACTGCCGAGATCCGTAGCTGGCGGAGCGTCCGCTCGTGCGCGCCCGTGCGTTTCTTGAAGACACTGATCGCCTGTTGGATCTCGCCGCGCGCCTCGAAGTACCGGAACAAGAGCACCGTGTCCGCGAGATAGCTGACGTCGACGTCGCCCATGCCGCCGCTTCCGACGATCATGCCGTGCTGCGCGACCACCATCAGCGTGAGCACGCCGCGTTGGTTGAGGAAGGCGAACATCTCGTGGAGATGTGTCGTGAGGAACCGCTCCTCTGGCATCGCGTTCAGGTAGCCGTTCAAGCTGTCGATGATGATGACCTTCGCCCCCGCGTCCACGGCGCGCTCGACCTCGTGCGCGAAGGCGCCGGGCGACATCTCGGCGGGATCCACCTGCTGCGCGTGAAGAAGGCCGTCGCCGATGTAGCCGCGGAGACCGCCTTCCTTGCCAAGACAAAGCTTGTCGACGCGGCCGACCAGGATGTCGAGCACCTCGTCGAACATGTACACCGCGGCCTTCGACCCGACCTTCATCGCGGTGACGGCGAACTGCATCGCGACCGTCGATTTGCCGACGCCGGCGGGCCCGAGCAGCAACGTCGTCGAGCCGGCCGTGAGACCACCGGCCAGCATCGTATCGAGGTTGGGTACGCCGCTCGGCATCACCGTGGACACGAATCGATCGTGATGCTCGGCCGCGACGAGGCGCGGGTGCACGGCGACGCCGCCCTGCTGGATCTCGTAGTCGTGGAAGCCTTCCCGGAACTTCGCGCCGCGGACCTTCGTCACGTACAGACGCCGGCGCGCGCGTCCGTACTCCGGGAGGGTCCGCTCGAGCACGATCGTGCCGCCGACGAGACTCTCCGGGGAGTCGATGCCGAACGCCGAGGAGCGGTCGTCGAGCAGGACGACCGTCGCATGGCGTTCGGCGAAGAAGTCTTTCATCGCGAGCAGCTGGCGGCGGTACACCAGCGGATTGCCCGCGAGGAGCCGCATCTCGGACAAACCGTCGAAGACGACGTGCCGCGGCTTCGCCGACTCGACGGCCGCGAAAATCGCCTTCGTGGTCTCGCCGAGCTCCGTCTCGGACGGATGGAACACGGACGACTCCGGCTCACCCGCCAAGTTCGCGGCCGAGCGCGTCAGGTCGCAGAGGGCGATGCCGTCGAGGTTCCATCCGTGCGATCGCGCGGCGTTCTCGAGATCGCGCCGCGACTCGGTGAGGCTGATGTAGAGGCACGCCTCCCCGGCCGCGACCCGTCCGCGCGCGAATTGCAGCGCGACGGTCGTCTTCCCCGAGCCCGGGTCCCCTTGGACGAGGTAGAAGCCCTCGCGGAGGAACCCGCCGAGAAGCACATAATCCAAACCGGGGACTCCGGTCGGGACGCGGTCGTCGTCGTCGCGCATCGCGGTTCTCCGAGGGGGAGAGGGAACCCGATGATGGCCCGCGCCGCGTTTGCTAGGCAACCGTGCCCGCGCGCGAAGCCGCCCCCGTGCGGCGGATGCTGCGGCGGCGACGTGACCCCCTCGAGCAGCTCGACCCGATCGTCGGGACCGAGCACGCCGTCTAGGCCAATGCCGCGACCAAGGTCCACGCGCCCCACGCGATCAGCAGCACGCCCGGGAGGTGCGTCGCCCAGCGGCCCGGCAGCACGCGCTCGGCCAGGATGAAGACCGTGAGCACCGCCATCGCCGCGACGCTCATCACGCCCGCCGCGAACATGATCAGCATGAGCGCCCAGCAACAGCCGAGACAGTAGGTGCCGTGGTGCAGGCCCATTCGAAACGCGCCGTTCGGCCCGGGCTGCCAGTGGCCGAGCAGGAAGCCCATCGGCGTCCGGCAGTGCGCGAGACAGGCCTCCTTGAACGGTGTCAGCTGGAAGACGCCGGCGACGAGCAGCGTCGCGCCCGCGAGCACCGGCCCCGCGACCATCATCATGCCGT
>DAIQBH010000047.1:0-19723 GCA_036781285.1 Thermodesulfobacteriota bacterium
ACGAGCTCGATCGGAAACCGCGGATCCTTGCCGAGATTGCGCACCGCCTCGGTGTAGTCCTCGAAGCGATCTCCCCGGCGCGACGACAGCTCGCTCGCGACGTCGATCACGAGCTGACACACGGTGAAGAGAGAACAAAGTACGTCATTGTGGAGCGTGAGATCGCGCTCGAGGGATTCGGGTCCGATGACGCGGGGGCGGATCTCGCGGAGATGATCGAGATGGCGTCGGAGGTCGGCGAGGCGCTCGACGAGGTAAGTCATCGGGCCATCGCGGCGAGCTTCGCCTGGCGCGCGCGGCGAATCCAGGGCTCGAGGTCGGCGGCTCGGATCTGAACGTCGCGCACGTAGGCGTGGTCGGCTTCCCCGTCGGCGCACATGACACGACGGCCTTCGGTGACGATGCGACGGCCGAGCAGCGGCGGCGCGTCGTTCAACACGACGACGTCGATTGCATTCTCGTGCAGCGCCGCGATGAGAGCGGACCCGATGCGGATGCGCGCATCGAATCGAGCGCTCCGCGAGGGATGGCGCGGCCAATCGAGCAGCACGCCGACGTCGACGTCACTCTCGCGGTGCGCGCGGCCAGCGGCATGGCTCCCGAAGAGGTACGCGGCAACGATGCCGGGTTCCTCCAGATCGCGAAAAGCGGCCGCGAGGCGATCTTCGAGAGGCGAGGGCATTGGCGTCTCGCCTAGCATGCGGTCCCGAAGCCGACCAAGATGCGTGCATCGCTCCCGCGTTCCACGGCCGCGCCTCTCGTCCACGCAGCAGCGAGCGAGACGCCTGGACCTACGAGGGCAGTCCGGTATCGTACCGGTGATCTCAGGACCCAGCGGAGCCGCGCCCTCCGAGGCAGTCGATTCGTTGCCGCCAGGACGAGACCACAGCATCGCCGAGGTAGCCGATGAATTGGACGCTCGAGAGCACCGCAGCCCAGCCGAACCGCACCGCGAATGCCGCGGCCTCGGAGACCGGCCGCGCGCCGCGACGGCGGCTCGCGTGGGCGCTCTCGGCGCTCGCCGCCCTGCTGCTGGTCGCCGGCTTGGCGGCCGTCAAGGTCATGCAGATCAAAGCGGCGATCGCGTACGGCAAGAGCTTTCCCGAGCCGTCCGAGGCCGTCGTTTCGGCCGTCGCCGAGCGGCGGGCGATCACGCCCACCGCGACCGCGATCGGCGAGCTCCAGGCGAAGAACGTCGTCGAGCTCCGGATCGAGCGCGCGGGCGTCCTCCGCGCCGTGACGTTCCGCTCCGGTGACGAGGTCGCCGCCGGCACCGTATTGGTGGAGGTGGACGTCGCCGAGGAACGGGCCGATCTCGAGGCGGCCCGCGTCGAGGCCGGCCGCGCGGAGCGCGAGGCGCGCCGGCAAACGAGTCTGAAAGCGCAGGGCATCGCGGCGCAGCGCGAGATCGACGACGTCCAGGCGAAGGCGGCCGCGGCCCGCGCGCGCGTCGCGGCGCTCGAAACGGCGATCAGCCGGAAGACGATCCGCGCGCCCTTCGCCGGACGGGTCGGCATCACGGATCTCAAGCCCGGGCAATACGTGTCCGAAGGCGACCTCGTGACCCGTCTCGTCGGCGACGACGAGGAGATGTACGTCGACTTCGCGCTGCCCCAGACGGCGGCCCTCGACTTCGACGCCGCGATGCCGGTCCAGGTCGCGATCGGCAAGGAGACGCGCGAGGGGCGGGTCATGGCGCGCGAGCCGGCGATCGATGCCGCGTCGCGCAGCCTCGCGTTCCGCGCCGTGATCCGCAAGGCAGGGCGGGAGTTCCCCGCCGGCAGCATCGTCACTGTGACCGCGCCGATCGGTACGCCGCGCGACGAGGTCGTCGTCCCGCGCACGGCGCTCGTGCGGAGCCCGTACGGAGACACCGTCTACCGCATCGAGGAGGACGGAGGCGAAGCACGCGCCCGGGCGGCCATCGTGCAGGTCGGAGACATCGTGGGCGCCGATCACGTCGTCATTCGCGCGGGACTCGAGCCGGGGGTGCGGATCGCGGCCGACGGCGTCTTCAAGCTCCGCGACGGCATTCTCGTCACCGCGGCGGGAGGCGCGCCCTCCGGCACGCCAGCCGCGCACGCCGAGCGATGAGCGCGCCGCACGCGCCGCACCACGCCCTCGCCGAGGAAGGCGCCGCGTCGATGGCGCGCTCGCCGGTCGACGTCTTCGTCCGCCGCCCGGTGCTGGCGAGCGTGCTGAGTCTTTTCATCCTCCTGCTCGGCCTCCGCGCGGCGTTCGACCTGCCCGTCCAGCAGTATCCCCGGATCGACGCCTCGAGTCTCATCATCCGGACCGTCTTCGTCGGCGCCTCCGCGACCGACGTCAAAGGCTTCGTCACGGAGCCGATCGAGCGCGCAGTCTCCGCGGTGCCGAACATCGACTACGTCGACAGCACGACCACCGCGGGGATCTCGACCGTCACGGTCTGGCTGGAGTACGACGCCGATCCCGCGGAGGCGCTCTCGCAGGTCTCGGCTCAGCTCGATGCCATCTCCTCCGACCTCCCGGAGGAAGCCGAGCCGCCGGCGATCGAGGTACGCCGAGCGGATCGCCCGCAGGCGACCTTCTACATCGCCGTCACGTCGAAGGAGCGCAGCCTCGCGGAGATCTCGGAGTATCTGGCTCGCGAGGTACAGCCGGCGCTCTCGTCGCTGCCCGGGGTCCAACGGATCGGCCTCGAAGGCGCGCGGCCGCCCGCCATGCGCGTCTGGCTCGACCCCATCAAGCTCGCCGGGTTCAACATCGGCGCCGGAGAGATCGTCGCCGTGCTCACCCGCAACAACCTCGTCGCGCCGATCGGCTCGGCCGAGAACGCGAGCGTCGAGACGGATCTCCGCGCGGACACCGTGCTGCAGCGGCCCGAGGAGTTCGGCCGCATCGTCGTCAAGCGCGACGACGGCGCCACCGTGCGGTTGTCCGACGTCGCGCGCGTCGAGCTCGGCGAGGAAGAGGTCGACTACGACGTCCGCCTCGACACGACCGAAGCGGTCTATCTCTCCGTCTGGCCCGCGGTCGGCGCGAACGAGCTCGACCTCGCCGCCGCGCTCCATGCGGCGCTCGATACGGCGCGCGCGGCGGCCCCGCGCGACATCCGGATCGAGACCGCGTACGACGGCACGCTCTACACGAAGGATGCCCTCGCCGAGATCGCGAAGACGCTCGCCGAGACGATCCTCATCGTCGGCGCGGTGGTGGTGCTGTTCCTCGGCTCGGTCCGCACCGCGCTCGTTCCGCTGGTCGCGATCCCGATCTCGCTCCTCGGCGCCGTGGCGGCGATGGCGATCATGGGCTTCTCGCTGAACCTCCTCACGATCCTCGCGATCGTGCTGGCCGTCGGCCTGGTCGTGGACGACGCGATCGTCGTCGTCGAGAACACCATCCGCCACGTCCGCGACGGCAAGCCGAGGCTGGCGGCGGCGCTGCTGACCGTCCGGCAGCTGTTCTTCCCGATCATCTCGATGACGGTGACCCTCGCCGCGGTGTACGCGCCGATCGGGTTCCTCGGCGGGCTCACCGGCGCGCTCTTCGAGGAGTTCGCCTTCACGCTCGCGATGGCGGTGCTCGTCTCGGGCGTCGTCGCGTTGACGCTGTCGCCGGCGATGAGCGCGGCGCTCGCGACCGAGGAGGATCGCGGACCGGTCGCCAAGGCATCGACACGCGTCTTCGAGCGCATCCGGAGCGCCTACGAGCCGGCGCTCGACGCGGCCCTCGTCCATCGCGGACCGGTCCTGCTCTTCGCGGCCGTCACCATGGCGCTGGCACCGCTGCTCTACGCGTTCTCGCTCCGCGAGCTGGCCCCCGTCGAGGACCAGGGCGCGATCAACGTCGTGTTGCAGTCGGCGCCGGACGCGTCGCTCGACTACACGGTGAAGTACGCCAACGAGACCGTGGAGCGGCTTCTGCGCACCGAGGGCGGCGACTACGTGTGGTCCGTGCGAACGCCCGACGGCGGGTTCGGCGGCCTCGAGCTCGTGCCGTGGAAGGAGCGCGACGTGACCGCGCCGGCGCTGCTCCAGAAGGTCTTCTTCGCGGTCGGCGCACAGCCCGGCATCCGCGTGTTCCCGATCCTGCCGTCGGCGCTCCCGAACGCCGGGAACTACGACGTCGAGCTCGTCGTCCTCGCGACCGCGAGCCCCGACCGCATGCTGCCCTACGCGCAGGATCTCGTGCGCGCGGCGAACGAGAGCGGCAATTTCATCTTCGCCGACACCGACCTCAAGATCGACCGCGGCGGGAGCCGCCTCGAGATCGACCGGGACCGCGTCGCCGACCTCGGCATGACGCCGGCGGACGTCGCGAGCCAGCTCGGCATCTTCCTCTCCGGCGCCCACGTCGGCCGCTTCGACTACCAGGGCCGGTCCTACAAGGTGATCCCGCAGCTCGAGGACGCGCTCCGCCTCTCGCCGGCGACGCTCGACCTCATCCGCATCCGGACGCCCGCGGGCCAGTTGCTGCCGCTGTCCTCGATGGCGCGCCTGGTCGACGAGACGACGCCGCGCGCCCTCGGCCGCTTCCAACAGCTCAATGCCTTCCGCGTGTTCGGCGGGCTCGTGCCGGGAACGACCAAGGAGACGGGTCTGCAAACGATCGAAGCGGCGGCCGCGCGCATCCTGCCGGGCAACTACTCGATCGACTACGCGGGCGAATCGCGCCAGCTCCGGCGCGAGGGTCAGACGCTTGCCGGCGTGCTCGGGATCTCGATCCTGTCGGTGTATTTGCTCCTCGCCGCGCAGTTTCAGAGTTTCCGCGATCCGCTCGTCGTGCTCTTCGGCTCCGTGCCGCTCGCCCTCTCCGGCGCGTTGATCTTCACCTTCACGGGCTTCGCGACGATCAACGTCTTCACGCAGATCGGTCTGATCACGCTCGTCGGCCTCGTGGCGAAGAACGGCATCCTGATCGTCGAGTTCGCGAACGACCTCCAGGAGCGGGGGCTCGGCCGGCTGGAAGCGGCGCGCGAGGCGGCGATCGTGCGCCTCCGTCCGGTGCTGATGACGACGATCGCGACGGTCGTCGGCCACCTGCCCCTCGTGCTGGTGTCGGGACCGGGTGCGGGCGCGCGCAACTCCATCGGGTTCGTGCTCGTCGGCGGGATGATCATCGGCACGCTGTTCACGTTGGCCGCCGTGCCCGTCCTCTACTCGCTCTTCGCGAGCCAAAAGCAGGAGAGTCGAAGCGGCGCCGTCGGCGCCGTGGCGATGCCGGCCGCCGCACCGGCGCACTGACCCCGGCGCGATGCCTCGCGTCGGGCGCCGAGGACGGGCCTTGACCGCCCGGCGGCTTCCCCGCATAACCCTTTGATCCGCACATCCCGATAAGAGGATGCGGTCTGCCATGACCCTTGCGCACTACGTGGATACGCTGAGCCTGCTCGGCGACGAGAGTCGCCTGCGGTTGTGCGCGCTGCTCGCGGAGCGCGAGCTCTGCGTGACCGACCTGGTGCGAGTGACGGGCATTTCCCAGCCGCGCGTGTCGACGCACCTCGGACGCCTCCGCGAAGCCGGCGTAGTGCGCGACCGCCGGAAGGGCCCGCAGGCGTTCTACACGCTCGACGCGGAGCGGCTGCCGGCGTCGGCGCGAACGCTGCTCGCCGAGGCGGCCCGGTCCGACGATCCGACGCTCGACGGCGATCGCGTACGGCTCCAGGAGCTCGAGGCCGAGCGGCGGAACGGGCTCGCGGACTACGTGCCGGACGAGCTCGAGCGGTTCTACTCGCCGGGGCGGAGCTGGCAGTCGCTCGCGGTCGGCATCGCGGCGCTCTTGAAGCTCGGGGACGTGCTCGACGTCGGCTCCGGTGACGGCGCCGCCGCGAGCGCGATCGCGCCCTATTGCCGGTCGCTCACCTGCGTCGACGCGAACGCGCGCATGGTGGACGAGACGCGCGAGCGGCTCGCGAGCTTTCCGCACGCGCGCGCGGAGATCGCGGACGTGCACGCGCTGCCGTTCCCGGACGCCGCGTTCGACGCGATCCTCCTCTTTCATACGCTCACCTACGCCGCCCACCCCGCGCGCGCCGTCGCCGAATGCGCGCGCGTGCTCCGGCCGGGCGGCCGGCTGGTCGTGCTGTGCCTCGACCGCCATCGCCACCAGGACGTGACGGGAAAGTACGGCGAGCGCCATCCGGGGTTCGCCCCGCGCACTCTCCGCCGCCTGCTCGGCGCCGCGGGGCTCACGGTGGTGACCGCCGACGTCGCGTGCCGCGAGAGCAAGAAACCCCATCTCCAGGTCGTGCTGGCGATCGCCGAGAAGGCGAAGGCCGGCGCCGCCACTTCCCCGAAAGCCACGAGGGCCTGACCGTGTCGCATCCGCTCGAAGATCTCCTCCGCAAGCGCATCGTCGTGATCGACGGCGCCATGGGCACCACGATCCGCACCTACGGCATGAAGGAGGCCGACATCCGCGGCACGCGCTTCGCCGACGCGAAGAAGGACCTCCTCAACAACGGCGACCTCTTCTCCCTGACCCAGCCGAAGATGATCTGCGACATCCATCGGCGGTTCCTCGAGGCCGGCGCCGACATCGTGGAGACCAACACGTTCGGGGCCACGACGATCTCGCAGAGCGAGTTCTTCGTCGACGATCCGCGCGAGCACGGCGGCCGGAAGGACCCGGAGTTCTACCAGAAGATCGTCGACGATCGGTTCCTCGGGGACCTCGCGTGGGAGATCAACGAGACCTCCGCGCGCCAGTG
The DNA here is from genome assembly GCA_036781285.1 of Thermodesulfobacteriota bacterium. Lineage (GTDB taxonomy): Bacteria > Desulfobacterota > Binatia > UTPRO1 > UTPRO1 > UTPRO1. Next base: position 6,692 of record DAIQBH010000047.1, read on the forward strand.
CCGCGAGGAGGGTGACCGCGCCGCGCAGAAGGACGGGCGCCGGCGCTTCGTCGCGGGCGCGATCGGCCCGCTCACCGTCTCGCTCTCGAACTCGCCCGACGCCGACGACCCGGGCTTCCGCGTCGTCACGTTCGACCAGGTGCGGACCGCGTATGCGCAGCAGATCCGGGCGCTGATCGCGGGGGGCGTCGACACGCTCCTCGTCGAGACGATCTTCGACTCGCTGAACGCCAAGGCGGCGCTCGTCGCCATCCACGACGTGTTCGAGAAGGACGGCGTGCGGCTGCCCGTGATGATCTCGGCCGCCGTCGGGCGCGGCGGCGAGACGATGATCTCCGCGCAGACGACCGAAGCGTTGTGGAACGCGGTCGCGCACGTGCAGCCGCTGTCGGTGGGGCTCAATTGCTCGCTCGGTCCGGATCTCATGTACCCGTTTCTCGGCGAGCTCGCAGCGAAAGCGTCGGCCGCCGTGTCCGCGTATCCGAACGCCGGCCTTCCGAACCCGCTCTCGCCGACGGGCTTCGACCTCGAGCCCGCCGACATGGGCCGGTTCCTCGGCGGCTTCGCGAAGGACGGGCTCCTCAACATCGCGGGGGGCTGTTGCGGGAACACGCCCGAGCACATCGCGGCGATCGCGAAAGCCGTCGCCGACGTGCCGCCGCGGCCCATCCCGGCTGCCGCCACGCCGAGCACGTCACGGGTGCCCGAGATCGGCGGCGCACCCGATCGCAGCGCGGAGCGTCCCTTGCGGCTCTCGGGCTCGCAGCCCTTCACGCAGCAGCCCGGCGTCTACATGATGATCGGCGAGCGCACGAACGTCGCCGGCTCGCCGAAGTTCGCGAAGCTCGTCAAAGAGGGCAAGTTCGAGGAGGCGGTCTCGGTCGCCCGCCAGCAGGTCGAGAACGGCGCCAACGTGATCGACGTCTGCATGGACGAGGGCATGATCGACGGCGTCGCCGCGATGACGCGCTTCCTCCTGCTGCTCGCGAGCGAGCCCGAGGTCGCGAAGGTTCCGGTCATGGTGGACTCCTCCAAGTGGGAGGTCATCGAGGCCGGGCTCAAGTGCCTCCAGGGCAAGGGCATCGCGAACTCGATCTCCCTGAAGGAAGGCGAAGCGCTCTTCAAGGAACGCGCGCGCACCATCCTGGCGTACGGCGCGGCCGTCGTCGTGATGGCCTTCGACGAGAAGGGACAAGCCGCCACCTACGAAGAGAAGATCCGGATCTGCGAACGGGCCTACCGCATCCTGGTGGACGAGGTCGGCTTCCCGCCCGAGGACGTCATCTTCGACCCGAACATCCTGACGGTCGCGACCGGCATGTCGGAGCACGACAACTACGCCGTCGATTTCATCGAGGCGACGCGTTGGATCAAGGCGAACCTGCCCCACGCCAAGGTGAGCGGCGGCGTCTCCAACATCTCGTTCAGCTTCCGCGGCAACAACCCCGTCCGGGAAGCGATGCACTCGGCATTCCTCTACCACGCGATCTCCGCCGGCATGGACATGGGCATCGTCAACGCGGGCATGCTCGAGGTCTACGAGGAGATCGAGCCGGAGCTTCGCGAGCTCGTGCTCGACGTGCTGCTGAACCGCCGCCCGGACGGGACCGAGCGCCTCGTCGACTACGGCGAGAAGCTGAAGACCGCCGGCGCGGGCGAGTCGGCGGCGGTCGCCGCGAAGAAAGAGGAGGAGTGGCGGAAGGGCACCGTCGAGGAGCGGCTCTCGCACGCGCTCGTCAAAGGCATCGACGCCTACATCGACGCCGACACCGAGGAGGCGCGCGCCAAGCTCGGACGCCCCCTCGCCGTGATCGAGGGGCCCCTGATGGACGGCATGGGGGTCGTCGGCGATCTGTTCGGCGCCGGCAAGATGTTCCTGCCGCAGGTCGTGAAGTCGGCGCGCGTGATGAAGAAGGCCGTCGCCTACCTCACGCCCTTCATGGAGGTGGAGAAGGCCGAGCGCGCCGCGGCCGGCGAGGTCGTGCGGACGCAGGGCAAGATCGTGCTCGCGACCGTGAAGGGCGACGTGCACGACATCGGCAAGAACATCGTCGGTGTCGTCCTCGCCTGCAACAACTACGAGGTCTTCGACATGGGCGTCATGGTCCCGTGCGAGAAGATCCTGGAACGCGCCCGCGCCGTGCAAGCCGACATCATCGGCCTCTCCGGCCTGATCACGCCGTCACTCGACGAGATGGCGCACGTGGCGCGCGAGATGGAGCGTCAGGGCTTCACCTTGCCGCTGCTGATCGGCGGTGCCACGACGAGCAAGGCGCACACCGCCGTGAAGATCGCGCCGCACTACAATCAGCCGGTCGTACACATCGTCGATGCGAGCCGGGCCGTGCCGGTCACGACGAGCCTGCTGAGCGACGAGAACCGCGACGCGTTCGTCGCCGAGCATCGCGCCGAGTACGAAAAGGTGCGCCGCCTCCACGCCGCGCCCAACATGACGCTGGCGCCCCTCGCGGACGCCCGCGCGTCCCGCGTTCCCATCGATTGGACGACGGCCGACGTGCCGATGCCGTCCTTCATCGGCGTCCGCGTCCTCGACGACTTCCCGCTCGCGACGCTCCGCGAGTTCATCGACTGGTCGCCCTTCTTCCGCACCTGGGAGCTCAAAGGCACCTACCCTCGCATTCTCGACGACGAGAAGTACGGCGAGGAGGCGCGGAAGATCTTCGCCGACGCCAACGCCCTCCTCGACCGCATCATCGCCGAGAAGCTGCTCACCGCACGCGGCGTCTACGGCATCTTCCCCGCCAACGCGACCGGCGACGACGTCGAGCTGTACACCGACGAGGGGCGCACGAAGCGGCTCACCGCCTTCCACTTCCTCCGCCAGCAGCGCAAGCGTCCGGACGGCGAGGCGTACCACTGCCTCGCCGATTTCGTGGCGCCCCGCGGCTCCGGCCGCCCCGATCACCTCGGCGCCTTCGCGGTCACGAGCGGCATCGGTCTCCACGAGCTCTGCGCGCGCTTCCGGAAGGACCATGACGACTACAACGCGATCATGGCCGAGGCGATCGCCGACCGCCTCGCCGAGGCGTTCGCGGAGTGCCTCCACAAGCGCGTCCGCGCCGAGTGGGGCTTCGGCCAGACCGAGAGCCTCACCAACGACGACCTCATCCACGAAAAGTATCGCGGCATCCGTCCCGCCGCCGGCTACCCCGCCTGCCCCGACCACACCGAGAAGGGCCCGCTCTGGCAGCTCCTCGACGTGGAGAAGAACACCGCCATGCGCATCACCGAGTCGTTCGCGATGTGGCCCGGATCGAGCGTGAGCGGCCTCTACTTCGCGCACCCCGAGGCGAAGTACTTCTCGCTCGGCAAGATCGACCGCGACCAGGTCGAAGACTATGCCGCCCGCAAAGGCATGACCGTCGAGGACGTCGAGCGCTGGCTCGGGCCGAATCTCAACTACGATCCCGCGAGCTCCAAGGCCGCCGCGAAGGGCTAGCTCCGACGCGCGCCACACGGCGAAGCTCACGGCGTCGATTACCTGCGCGAATGCCTCGGCGCACGAGACGGCGCGCCACGCGTTCGGGACGTGCGTCCCGCCGTTCGCCACCGTCGACGACCGCGTGCGGGGCGAATCTCCTCACCGAGCCCTCGACGAACGCGCGGCCGCTAGGGAATGTGCGCCCGCCGTATGTCGAACGTCCTCGACCCCCACGAGGACCACTGCACCTCGCACCGCCCGCAGCTCCGATACCTGTGCGACCTGTACCGGCAACGGTTCGCTTCACCCTCCCGTGCCATCGCGGCTCGCTCGTCTGCACCGGCGGCGCCTGGGCATGCCAAGCGGCGAAGGCGCCCGCCGCGGAAAGCTGCGACGGCATCGACAACGACTGCAACGGCAGCACCGACGACGGCAGCCTCTGTAGCGGCGGCCTACTGTCAGAACGGTCTCTGCCACCCATGATCGCGGCGACGACCGGCGCGTGCCCGCCGTGACCCGGGAGGCGCGCGCCGGTTGCCGTCCGGACGGCGAGTCGCCTGCGTCGCGACTCCAGTGCACCGACCGCTGATGCGCGTCAGGGCGTAGCGCTGCCGTCGAAATGCGCGGCCGCGCGCGCCCAGGCGCCGACGCCGACGAGGGCTCCGACCTGGCGCCCCGTGAAGTCGTCGACGCGCGGGTGGATGCCGCCGTAGAGGCGTGAGAGGCCCGCCTGATCGGCGGCGTCGTAGTAGGTCGCCCACTGGAGGCGGACGTCGGTCGTGGGACCGAGCTCGAACTTGAGGTACGCGTTCGCCGGCGCGACGAACTCGCCGAGCCCGCCCGGGAAGTAGGCGCTCCCGGTGATCGCCGTCATGACCTCCGCGGACGCCCGGCTGTACGTGCTGTGACCCGAGGGGTAGGACGCGAACGGCGGCGTCACGAAGGTCTTCCGCTGATAGGCGACCCAATTCTTCGCGCGGTGCCACACCGCGGAACTGAACTGCGACGCGGGATCGGCCGGCTCGCCCGGCCAGGCGCGCACGGCGATCTCTCCCACGAACGGCGCGAGCGCCGCGTGCCGCTCGCCAGGCGCGCTGCTCGCGGGCGTGATCACCTCGAGGAGACCCGGCACGAGCGGCAGCCCGGAGGGGTCATGAGAAGCCTGCATCGGATCGGACGACTGCCCGCGGGTCGCCATGTACCGGACCTGCGAGATCGGCCGCGGCGAGTCGTACTTCCGCTTGATGCCCCAGCACGCGATCGCGGCGTCGTGAACGGCGCCGTTCATCGCGAGATAGAGCTTCACGTCCCACTCGAGGTCGCTCACGACCGGACCCGTCCCGCCGATGCGCTTCACGGTCGTCGGCTGGTCGGACACGTAGTTCGCCACGACGTTCCAGTGTCCGGGCGGCGTCTCGGACTCCGGTCCGTCGGCCCAGTACTCGGCGAGCACGCGCGAGAAATCCGCGCGCTTCACGACGTGTGGAGCATAGGGTTGGCCGGTGACCGGGTTCACGGCGTACCCGGTGCCGTCGTTCGTCCCGAGCGGGTTGTCGCCCCAGCTCGCCGGGGAGATGTCCATCGTCGTGGGATCGGTCGGATCGAGCTGCTGCGAGAGCTCGAGTACCTGCACGACGCCGGCCTTGTACTCGGCGTCCCCGGCGCCGCCGAGCTGCGGCGGCGGACCGGGATCGACGTAGACGTCGGCGGGGTCGTCGCGCGTGAGCGCGAACGGGACCACGTCGTTCCATTGGGAGCCGACGAAGACCTGCACGCGGTTCGGCAGCGGGATGCCGTTCTGGCTCACCTGGAAGTCGAGCGCGAGCGGCTGCCAACGATTGGGATCGTCCATGACGGTGCCGGGGAGCGCCGGATCCACGCCCGGCAGCTTCACGATCAAGGCCTCGTTCACCGGCGTGTAGCTGGGATCGCGGTAGTTGTCGGCCTCGAACGAGCCGTCGGCGAGGCCGTGGGCGATGACGGTCGCCGCGATGCGATTGCCGAGCGCAGCCGGCCCGGCACCGGCGGTGCTCGTGTAGTGCTTGTCGAGCCCGAGTCGGTTGAACCGCCGTGTCAGGTGCGCCTGGCTCGTCGCCGCGTTCACCGAGAGCCGATAGAGGTGGGACAGCACGCGATACGCGGCGAAGCTGACGGCGATCTCGCGGTCGCGCTCGGAATCCGCCGAGGCCGCGGCTTCCACGTGCAGGACTTGGTCCGCGACCGGGTCGTACGCCGCCCACGCGTCCCACATCGCCGCCGACATGTAGTAGAGGTTCTTCGCGTGAACCGGGGGCCGCGGCAGGTCGACCCGAATGGCGGCCAGGATTTCCTCGTCCCATTGGCGGGCGACGGAATGGGTCGTCGCCGGCGGCGGCCCGCAGACGGCGGTCGCGACGCCGTCCGCGAAGCGGTGGCACCCGTGCACGAGGCGATCGGCGCCGTTCAACGTCGCGCAGAGCTCGCAATCGACCTGGTGCTGTACGCACGGAAACAGCGCGGCAGCGGACGCCGTCGCGCACGCGCCGGGGAAGGCGTCGGCGATCGCGACGCCGGCGCAGCGCCCGCTCACCTTGCGGCCCGCGTTGGCGGCGGCGCGCGCGACCAAGCCGGCCGGGTCGGCGTAGACGCAGGCCTCGAGCTTCGCGGGCGTGTCGATCGTGCCGTCGCCGAGGCCGCCGGCCGCGCAGCGGTTGAAGGCGCGCAGCCGCGCCATCGCGACGGCCGCCATCGCCGAGGCGACCGTCTCTTGGCAGGCGCCCGCGCGCCGGTCCGCCCCGACGCCGGCGATGGCGGCGTCGAGATCGGGACCGAAGACCGCGCGGCCGGTGAGCGCCGCGGCGAACGCGTCGTTCACCGTTCCGGCGCTCGCCGCACCGACGCTCGGAGCCGGGATCGTCACGCACGGCCCGATGCCGACGGCGGCGACTCTGTTCCGGGCGTCCGCGAGACGTCCGTTCGGATCGGCGGCGAGACATTGCTCGGCGGTCGTGCCGGCGGGCAAACGGCCGCGGCGGGCGGTACGGACGCAGTGCGCGAGCCGCTTCGCGACGGCGCGCGCGACGCCGACGGCGGCCTCGTTGAGGCCGAGCGAGCACGCGAGCTGGAACTTGGTCTGGACCTGCGCATGGGCCGCCGGCATCGCCGTCACGATGACGGCGATGCCGGCGAACAGCGCGGAAGCGCGTCGCAGCGTCACGGACAGGTCGAGGGATCCACCTGGCACACCACGTCGTCGACGAAGGCATCGACCGTCGCCTCGATGGCGGCGGTATCCCCGGTCGTGAGGCACGGCGTGATGGTCTCGGCCTTCACGAAGCAGGCGTCGAACTTGGTGACGACTTTCGACACGCAGGCGGGGTCGACGGGCACCGCCTTCGCTTCGGCCTTGGCGTGACACTTGAGGAGGCCGGCCGTCTTCTTCGCCGCGCACTTCTTCTTCGCCGACGAGCACGCGTTCAGCACCGGAGTGGGGTAGCCGGGATCGAGCTGCTGCACCACGTCGAGCACGAAGGCATCGACGGTGGCTTCGACGCTCGCGATCTGATTCGTGACCATGCAGCCGCCCTTGGCCTCGATCTTCGCAAAGCACGCCTTCGCCGGCGCGAGACCGCCGTCGAACTTGTTCGTGCATTTCTGGAGGCACACGGGGTCGACCGCGATCCCGCTCGCCTCCGCCCGCGCGTGGCAGCCCAGGAGACAGGAGGCCTTCTTCGCGATGCACCCCTTCTTCGCCGCCTGGCACTTGTCCTTCACCGACGCCGTGGTGAAGCCGATGTGGAGCGGCTGGCTGACGTCGACGCTGCCGTCCGGCAGCACCGGCCCCGTGCCGAGCACCGCCGAGTTGGCGAGGAACTTGGCGGCCACCGCCCGGAGCTTCGGATCGTTCGGATTCATGCACGTGAGGTCGAAGGTCATCTTCAGGCTCTGCCCCATCGCCACCGCCGACGAGAGCGTCGCCGCGAAGCCGACGATCGAGGAGACGTTCGGATCGATGAGGCCGCCAGATTCGGAGGTGAACGAGGCGGCGGTCGTCGCGTTCTCGCTGAAGGTACCGAAGCCGACGTCGTTGCCGTCCGGATCGGTGAGAGACACGCCGGTCACCGCGCATCCGAACTTCAAGGCGAGTCCGAGCGGGAGGCCGATCGTGCATCCGCAGGCCTCACCCATCGGGCTTCCGAACGCGGTGCCGCCGAAGATCTCGATCTGCAATCCCGTCAGCGTCGTGCTGAGGGCGATGCCGACGTTGGTCGGCAGCGGACTGAGACAAGCCGTAGCCGTTCGCGGGCCGGCGACCAACGTGGCAACGACCGCGAACGCCATTCCCCACATCTTGAGTGAGCGCATCATGCGACCTCCTTGTCGGATTCTGCGAACGTGAGCGCGAGAGAAACCGGGGCCGTGGCTCGATCGGACGACGTTCCGGCCGGGATCGAGCGAACCCCGCGGGCGAATCGAATCCTCGCGGCGACGAGGGGGGCGGGTCAATGGAAATCGACGGTGTGTCGAAGATGTGTTGATTCGTTTCGAGTCGGTTTCCTCGCTGCGGCGGGACGAGATTCCGGTGCGCGGGGCCGCCGGTCGCCTGCGGCGCCGCCATGTGGTACCGAGGGCGCGGTCATGGCGGTGGATCGTCCGACGTCCTTCTGGCTTCGGCTGCTGAAGCAGCGGCGCGAGCGCATGTACGAGGAAACGCTCGACCTCTCGATACCGATCGAGTGGGAGTGCGAGGAGGAGCGGCAGGCGGCGATCGCGTTTTTCAACGCCGCGTTCCGGGCCGAGGAGTCGGGCCTGCGCCAGGCGCACGAGATCGCCGACGACATCGCCACGTGGGACCCGGAGCTCGCTGAAACGCTCCGGCTCTACGGCGACGAGGAGGGCTGGCACCGCGAGCTCCTGACCCAGTTCCTGGAGTGGATCGGCGGCGACGTGCGGCCGATGGGGCGGGTCGTGCGGACCTTCTACAAGCTCTACGGGCGGGCCAAGCGGCCCGAGACGATCGTGCTCGTGAACCTGATGTTCGAGACGATCGGCGCAACGACGTACCGCCTGTCCCTCCGCACCGCGAAGCAGCATCCGGCGATCCGCCAGATGCTGACCATCCTGACCCGCGACGAGTCGTTCCACGTGCCGCTGAACGCGCATTTCCTGCGGCGCATCCTCGAGCACGAGCAGCCGTCGTGGCTCGGACAACTCCGGCTCCAGGCGGTCTACCACGGACTCTCGTTCGCCATGACCGCGATCGCGGCCGCGAGCCGCGAGACGGCGGGACGCTTCGATCGGCTCTCGTTCCAGACGCTGGCGCGCGGGTATACGGAGCAGCTCGGCCGCCTCTTCGTCAACGCCGATCACCTCGGCTTCGAGCCCTCGCGGCTGCTGCTGTATCTCTTCGGGCTCTCGCGCACGGACCTCGAAGGCCACGACGACGTCGTGAGCATCGAGGCCGCCGAGCGCAACGCCGATCGCTCCAAGGTCGTCGTCGAAGCCCTCTGATCACGGGCGCGTCGAACGGGCGCGCTCCCTTCCCTACACGGATCGGCGGCTTCGACCTGTAGGAACGACACGCGCGACGTCGCTCGGACCTCTGCCGGCCGGACATTCGCCGCTGGTGCGATTCCTGCAAACCCACGCGCAGGAGGCATGCATCATGGCATCGAAAGCTGCGAAACCGCGTACGAAGCGGACCGCGAAATCGAACTCGCGCGCACGCCGCACGGTCAGCAAGGCCGCCCCGGGGGCGGTCGCCATCGCGCCGATCGGCGTCGAGATCATCGACGCGGAGAACGACCCCGGAATGCCGGACTCGGTCGACGTCGCGGAAACCGCGCGTCCGATGTCGCCGCAAGCCGCGAAATCGACCGAGATCGCGGGCGGCGACCTCGACGGCGGCTTCGCCGGGCTCGACAGCGGCGAAGAAGCGGTCGGCGGCTCCGATCCGTTGCCGGATCAGAACGACGTGGACCGGATCGGCACGGCGCTCGGCGTCGAGGAGCAGGACGAGAAGCCGCTCGCGACGACCGAGAAGCTCGAGGGTCGCGACCGCGAGCGCTGGGAGCTCGACCCCGCGTCCGCCGACGACTACGAGCTCCGGCAGGAAGAGGAAGCCGCTCGGCGCCGTCAGCGCCGCCCGTGAACGGCGGCGATCGCGTCCGATCGGTTCGCTGACTCGTCGAGGCGTCCGTCGCGCATGCGGACGATCCGGTCCGCGTGCGCCGCCGCCGCCTCGTCGTGCGTGACCAGGAGCACCGTGACGCCGCGCTCGCGCACGCAACGCCGGAGCGTCGCCAGCACCTCCCGTCCCATTGCCGAGTCGAGACTCCCCGTCGGCTCGTCGGCGAGGATGATCGCCGGATCGATCGCGAGCGCACGCGCGATCGCCACGCGTTGCATCTCGCCGCCCGAGAGCTCTTCCGGGAGGTGCGCGCCGCGGGCCGCGAGTCCGACGCTCGCGAGCGCCGCTTCCGCACGACCGAGCGCCTCGCGCGAAGCGGCGCCGGCCGCGCGCAACGGCAGGGCTACGTTGTCGAGCGCGGTGATGCTCGGGAGGAGGTTGAAGAGCTGGAACACGATGCCGATGCGGGTCCTGCGAAGATCGGTGAGGGCATCGTCGCCGAGCGTCGAGAGCGCGACGCCGTCGAGCGTGATCTCGCCCGCGCTCGGCGTGTCGAGGCCGGCGATCATGTTGAGCAGCGTGCTCTTGCCCGAACCGCTCGGACCCATGAGCGCCACCAGCTCGCCGTGCCCGATCGTGAAGGACACGCCGCGAACGGCATCCACCCGCCGTGCGCCGAGCGGATAGCTCTTCGCGACGTCCCGAAGGGTCACGGCCGGTCGGGCGCTCATTCGACCGCCACCAGGCCGTGCAGCGGCGTGCGCGCCGTCGCGCGCACGGGAACGAGCGCCGCGAGCGCGGCGGTCGCCGCGACGACGACCGGCGTGAGCGCCGCCATCGTCCAGGGAAACAGGAACTCGATCGACCACCCGGAAACCATGCGAGCCGAGTGCGTCACGATGATGCGCGCGATCGGCCAGCCCCAGAGCACGGCGAGCACGCCGCCCGCGAGGCCGATGAGCACGGCCTCGGCCGCGAAGGTCCGGCCGAGCTGCCGCCGGTCGAGCGCGACGGTGCGGAGCAGCCCGATCTCGCGCCGCCGATCGACGACCTCGGCGAGGAAGAAATTGACGACCCCGATGCCGGCGACGCACGCGGCGACGAGCTGGAGGGCGTACGTCAGCACGAAGGCGGCGTCGATCGCGGCGGCGGTACTGCGCTTGAACTCGCCGGCCGTGAGGACGCTCACGGGACGGCGCCCCGCGAAGCGCGTCTCGATCGCGGCGCGCACGGTCGCCGGATCGATGCCATGCGCCACGTGCACGAGGTACGTCGACACCTGGGTGTCCCCCCACCAGCGGCGATAGGCGTCGGTCTCGACCGTCACCGTGCCGACGTCGATCGTGTAGTCGGCGATGATAGCGGCGATCGGGAGCGTGTGGGGTCCGGTCGGCGACACGAGCGTAACGGGGTCGCCGAGATCGACACCCAGCCTGAACGCGAGGTTGTCGCTCACGAGCACGGCCTCGCCGCGCTCGTAGGCACCGAGGTAGTCGGGTATCTGCCGCACCACTGGGAACGGCCGCGCGCGTAGCTGGCGCACCCGCGTCGCCTTGAGACCGACGAGCCGGCCGTCGACCTCCGCGAGCGTGATGCGCGTCGGCGTCGCGTCGGCGACGCCGGGAAGCGCGCCGAGCTCCGTCTCGAGGCTCGCGGGCAACGTCGGCGCGGCGGGCAGCGGCAGATCGGGCGTCGCGCCCACGAAGAGATCCGCGGCGAGCGCCTGGTCCATCCAATCGAGAATCGTCCCGCTGAGGCTGCGGACGAACGACGTCACGCAGAGCACGAACGCAAACGCCGCCATGAGCGCGCCGAGCGTGCCGCGACACCGGACCGGGTCGCGCGCCAGCTGCTCCGCGGCGAGCGACCACGTGATGGCCCGTCGCCGCAGGAGGCGTCGCACGCCGGCCGCCACCCCGCGCAGCAGGATCGGCGCGAGCGCCGCATAGCCGATCGTCATCGTCGTCGTCCCAATCGCGATCGCAACGAGATCGGCCGTGAGCGATTGCCAGAGCGCCGCCGACGCGAACGCCGCGCACGCGACGACACACGCGGCGAGCCCGACCACCACCGTCCGCGTTCCGACGGGCACCCGCTGGCGGATGCTCGTGCCGCGCAGTTGCTCCACGACGTCGACCCGCGCCGCCGCGAGCGCCGGGCCGAGCGCCGCGACGACGGCACAGCCGACACCCACCGCGAGCGCAACGCCGAGGTCGGCGAGATCCGGAGCGATCGTCGCGGCACCGGCGCGCGTCCAGATGACGCTGACGGCCCCCGTCACGACGTCGATCGCGAGCCCGGCCGCGACGATCGCGAGCCCGGCGCCGAGCAGCGCGCCGACGGCACCGAAGAGGCCCGCTTCGACCAGGATCGTCGTCGCGACGACCGTCCGCCGGTACCCGAGCGCCCGCGCGACCGCGAGCGCGCGCCGGCGCTGGAGCACCGCGCTCCGTACCGCGTGGTGCACGAGGAACGCGCCGACGGTGATCCCGAGGACGCTCGTGATCGCGAAGATGGTGCGAAGGCCGCCGAGGAGACCCGCAATGCCGCCGAGGCGGGCCGCCGGGTCGCCGACCACCCCCTGTCCGTCGACGAGCGCGCGGAGGCGTGCGGTCACCCCCGCGTCATCGGCATGCGGGTCGAAGAGCACCGCGATCTCGTCGACGCGGCCGTCGCGCGCGAAGAGGCGCTGGGCCGTCGGGAGATCGACGAGGCCGACCGAACCGCCGAAGAGGGTCGCGGGTCCGACGGGATCCAGCATGCCGCGGACTACGAGCGGGCTCGGGCCCGCCGGGCCCGTCACGGTGAAGGCGGCGTCGCGGGCGAGGCCGGCGCGTGCCGCCCAGCCAGTCGCGAGCGCGATCGAATCCGTGGCGTTCACGAAGCGCAGCTCGTCGCCGAGGTGCACGTGGCGGCGGGGGAACTGACGTTCGCGAAGCGATTGGTCGGCGAGGAGATCGACGCCGAAGATCGTGAGCATCCCGAAGGACGTCGCGACGCTTCCTCGCACGAGGCCGGAGACACTCGCCACCCCCGGCTCCGCGGCGATCCGCTCGATCAGCGCCTCGGCCACCCCGACCTCGCCATTGGTGACGTGGAGATCGGCCGACCCGGCGAGCGTCTCGAACGTCCGCTCGAAGGACGCGAGCGTCGCCCGGTTCACGAGCTGGATCGTCATCACGAGCTGCACGCCGACGATGATGCCGACGAGCGTCAGGACCGCGCGGAGCCGGTGCCGGCGGAGCGCGGGCCAGGTCACGTCGCGGAAGAGCCAGTAGACGGCGCGGGCGCTCACGGCCCGGGATGCTACGCGCGGCCGTCGCGAAGATTCAAAGCGAAAACGCCCTTCTGGGCGCTTCCGACGGCCATTTCGTGTTTCGGTCCGACATAGATCGCGACGTCATATCCAGCGCCGCAGGACCCGGTTCCGCCCTCCGCGCTTCGCTGCACGCTGCCTGCGTCTGCCCCATCCGGTACAGCA
>DAIQBH010000047.1:19733-28829 GCA_036781285.1 Thermodesulfobacteriota bacterium
CGGCCGATTCAGGCTATGGGGTCTCCCCATGAAGACCGTCGCCAAGCCCGCCCGCCGTACCCTCGCCGAAGCCGCCCCGAAGCACCCGCTCGCCGGCAAAGAGATGAGCAACGCCGACATGATCATCCAGGTCCTCGCCGACGAGGGCGTCGATACGATCTTCGGCTACAGCGGCGGCGCCATCCTCCCGACCTACGACGCGATTTTCCGCTACAACGCCAACCACAAGCCCGAGGAAGAGATCCGGCTGATCGTCCCTGCGAACGAGCAGGGCGCGGGCTTCATGGCGGCGGGATACGCCCGGTCGAGCGGCAAGGTCGGCGTCTTCCTCGTGACCTCGGGCCCGGGCGCCACCAACTCGGTGACCCCGATCCGCGACTGCCAGGCCGACTCGATCCCGGTCATCCTCATCTGCGGCCAGGTCCCGCGGGCGGCGATGGGCACGGATGCGTTCCAGGAGGCGCCCGTCTTCAACATCATGGCGGCCTGCGCCAAGCACGTCTTCCTCGTCACCGACGAGACCAAGATGGAGGAGACGATGCGCCGCGCGTTCGACATCGCGCGGAGCGGTCGTCCGGGTCCGGTCGTGATCGACATTCCCAAGGACGTCCAGAACGCGACCGGCGTCTTCAAGGGGTCGGGGCTACTCCCCGTCCGCGGCTACCAGGAGCGCATCGACGAGCTCGCCGAGACCCAGCTTTCTGCCGCTGAGGCGGAGGCGTTCTTCAAGCTCCTCGCCAAGGCCGAGCGGCCGCTCATTTACTGCGGTGGAGGAATCATCCAGGGCGAAGCGGCCCCCGAGCTCCGTGCCTTCGCCGAGCGTTTCGGCATTCCGGTCGTGACGACGCTCATGGGCATCGGCGCGGTCGACACGACGAGCGACCTGTCGCTCCAGATGCTCGGCATGCACGGCATGGCGTACGCCAACTACGCCGTCGAGGACTGCGACTTCCTCTTCGCCGTCGGGTCGCGCTTCGACGATCGCGTCGCCGGGAAGGTGAAAGAGTTCGCGCTCGGCGCCACGGTCGCACACCTCGACATCGACGCGTCCGAGATCGAGAAGGTGAAGCACGTCGATTGGTCGCACGTCGCCGACGCGAAGCGCGCGCTGCCGCAGCTCCAGAAGGCAGGCGCCGGGTTCAAGAAAGACTTCCGCCGCTGGCGCGAGCACGTGCTCGCGCTGAAGAAGAACCACGCCCTCGCGTACGACACGGAGTCGAGTGCGATCCAGGCGGAGTACGTGCTCCAGCAGCTGAACGAGATCACCAAGGGCGAGGCGATCGTCTCGACCGGCGTCGGCCAGCACCAGATGTGGGCGGCGCAATACATCGACTTCAAGCACCCCCGAACGTTCCTCACCTCCGGCAGCATGGGCACCATGGGCTTCGGCCTGCCGGCCGCGGTCGGCGCGCAGATCGCCAACCCCGACAAGCTCGTCATCGACGTCGACGGCGACGGCTCGATCCGCATGAACCTCGGCGAGCTCGAGACCCTCACCACGTACGACATCCCGGTGAAGGTGCTGCTGCTGAACAACCTCGGCGACGGCATGGTCCGCCAGTGGCAGGACCTTTTCTACACGAGCCGCTACGCCGGCACGGACAAGAGCCTCCACAAGAAGGACTTCATCAAGGCTGCGGAGGCCGACGGGTTCCCGTTCGCACGCCGCGTGACCGAGGTGAAGGACGTCCGGAAGGCGCTCGAGGATTTCTGCGCCGCCAAGGGTCCCGCCTTCCTCGAGGTGATGACCGATACGCACGGCCACGTGTATCCGATGGTGGGGCCGGGGATGGGCTACAAAGAAATGATCACCGGCAAGTGGATCCCGGCGCGCGAGCTGCCCAAGAAGGACGATCCTTCCGAGGGCGGCGGTACTCCGACCGGCTACTTCTAGTCCGAGCGGTTGTTGCGCAGGGGCCGCTGCCGCGCCGTGGAGTGCGGAGCGCCTCTGCGCACGCGGGTTTCGCGGGGCGGCCTCTTGATGCCCTGCGTTTCAGGCATGAGCGTCGGGCTGCCCGACGCGGCTCAACCACGGACGTGCGCTGCCGGCGCCCCGCACTCCCCGGCGCCGCAACGCCGCTAGAGCAGCCGGGGACACGCCCTCGCCGCATTCGGCGTACCGCTCGCACGCGAGAGGCCTCGCCCGCCACGGCGGAACGCGCCGGGATGTGATCCCTCTCCGGCGCGAGCGAAGCGAGCGGCCGAGGAGAGAAGCAGTACGACCCGCCTCATCACCTACGGAGTGAGGCGCGGAGCGCGAGCGGGATGATGAGACCGACGTGCCGGAGGGGCGATGCGGGGTCGCCGGCAGCGCACGTCCGGCCCGAGCCACGTCTGGCAGCCCGATGCTCATGCCTGAAACGCCGGCCATCACGCGGACGCCCGCGCGAGGGACGCGTGCGCAGAGGCGACCCCGCATCGCCCCCGCGCAGCCCGGTGGTCTTACGACTCTCGGCAGCCCCTACGCGCGGGACTATTCGAAGTCGAGAAGAAGGTTGTACTCGCGCCCGATGTCGAAGATGGTCGTCTTCTTCGGCTTCATCTTCGCCGCCAACTGCTCCACGTCACCGCGCGAATAGAACCGGATGTAACAGCGGAACAGCGTGTAGCGCAGGTACCGCTGGGGCGTCAGGACGTGCCAGCGCTTCGGGATGCTGACGAAGACGCGGCGCTTGGCGGCCCGCACGAGCGCACGGAGCGCCGCCTCGGGATCCTTCTGGTAGTCGAAGAACCCGATCGCGATCGCGTAGTCGAAGCTCTTCTCGGGAACCTGGTAGGTCAGGAGGTCGCCGAGCTCGAACCGACAGACGCTCCCGACGCCTTCGGACGTCGCCTTCTGCCGGGCCAGATCGAGCATGGTCGGGCTGAAGTCGATGCCGAGCACCTGGGACGCGCCGGCTTTCGCCGCCGGAATCGCGTAGCGGCCGCCACCGCAACCCGCATCGAAGAGGGACCGCCCCTTCATGGGGGCGAGCGCTTCGAACGTCTTCTCGAAGCGGATCCGCATCTCCTTGCGGAGGCTGGTGTCGATGTACCGGGCGATCGGGCCTTTGCCGCCCTCTTCGTAGATGTGATCGAAGTCCCGAGCGTAACCTTCGAAGAAATCTCGAGCGCCGCCGTCTGCGCCGCTCGCCGAACGATCCATGGATGCTGTCGCCATGCGGTGTGTGTACCGAAAAACCCCTGGGATCGATAGACCGCAATTGCGGGAAAACGCTCCGCGAGGCGCTTCAGTCGGGCCGGCGCAGCAGGGAATCGAGGGCGTTCCCGAGCTGACGCTGGTGCAGCTGCGCGCGGATGCGCGCGAGAAGATCCCGGGAGTTCAGCGGCTTCGTCACGAACTCGCTGACCCCGAGCGCCATCGCGGCGAGCCGGGTCTCCGTGTGGGAAGACGCCGTCAAAAGGATGATGGGGACGCCGCGCGTCCGCTCGTTCTGGCGGAGGGCGGCCGCGACCTGCAACCCGTCGAGGTCGGGCATCATCACGTCGAGCACGATGACGTCGACGGGCTCGCGTTCCAGGGCTTCGAGAGCCGCCCGGCCGCCCGCGGCCGTGAACACACGGTAGCCCTGGCGACAGAGCAGGCGGTCGAGGATGAAGAGCGCATCCGGATCGTCGTCGACGGCGAGAATACGAGCGGGAGCGTCGTCGCTCACGACTCGTCGTCCCGGCTGAGGCTCGCGAAATCGATCGGCAACCGCCGGAGCTTCGCGACCAGCGTCGTCCGGCCGAGGCCCAGCATGCGCGCCGCCGCCTGCTTGTTTCCCTTGGTGCGGCGGAGGGCCTCGGTGATCAAGCGCTGCTCGAAATCGAGAACGGCACGGTTCAGGTCGATGCCACCCTCCGGGAGGTGAGGACGCGGGATCCGCTTCTCCGAGATGAACGTCCGTACCTCTGGCGGCAGGTCCGCGGCGCGAATGACATCGCCGTCCGACAGGACCACGAGCCGCTCGATCAGGTTCTCGAGCTCGCGGACGTTGCCGGGCCAGTCGTACTCCCACAGCTGGGCCATCGCCTCCGAGCTGATCCGGATCGCGCAGCCTGCACGGCGCGCGAGCTGCTTGGCGAGGAAGTGCGCCGCGAGCACCGGAATGTCCGCGCGCCGCTCACGGAGCGGCGGCAGCTCGATCGGCACGACCTGGAGTCGATAGAAGAGATCCTCGCGAAAGAGCCCACGCTCGACGGCGCGCAGGAGATCCTTGTTGGTGGCGGCCACGATCCGAACGTCGACCAGCACCGTCCGCTCGCTCCCGACCGGCCGCACCTCACGGTCCTGGAGCACGCGCAGCAGCTTCACTTGGAGGGGCGGGCTCATCTCCGCGATCTCGTCGAGGAAGACGGTGCCTTCGTGAGCGAGCTGGAGCAGCCCCGCTCGTGCCGTGGTCGCACCGGTGAAGGCGCCACGCTCGTGCCCGAAGAGCTCGGACTCGAGGAGCTCGCCCGGAATGGCGCCGCAGTTGATCGACAGAAACGGCTTCGTCGATCGCGCGGAAAGCGCGTGGAGCGCCCGCGCGGCGAGCTCCTTGCCGGTGCCGCTCTCCCCCATGATGAGCACCGTCGTGTCGGTCGCGGCGAGCCTCGCGATGAGCGCCTGGACCTTTTCGATGAGCGGGTGCTCACCGACGAGGAAGGGAAACCCGCTCGACGCCCGCTGCGGAACGGTGGCCCGGAGAGCGACGTTTCCGGAGAACGGCGAATGGGGCGGCGGCGGCCCCCCTACCCCCGCCACCCCACCTGCGTCCTCCCCCAACCGCACACCCGCGCTTGCCATCACTGTCACGGGTACCAGCGACCCCCGCGAGCCGATAATCGGGAAATGCCTGAGAAGGTCCGCTATCTCGCCTGATCCAGAGTGCACCGCTCCGCGCTCCGCTGATGCACGTGAGCGACGAACGGATCAGTCGTCGGCGGTGACGATCCCCGTGCGGATCGCGTAGCGCACCAGACCCGCGACGTCGTGGATGTCGAGACGCTCCATGAGCTGCGCGCGATGCGTCTCGACGGTCTTCACGCTGACGTCGAGGATGCTGGCGATCTCTTTCGTCGACTTGCCCTCGGCGATGAGCTGGAGGATCTCACGCTGGCGCGGCGTCAACGTCTCGAGCCGTCCTTCGAGGCCGCTCCCCGTGCGGCGCACGTAGTCACCCACGACGTGTCGCGACACGGCCGGGCTCAGATACGTCTCCCCGCGCGCGACCGCGGCGACCGCGATCTCGAGCTCGGCGCGACCGGCATCCTTCAGCAGGTACCCGACGGCACCCGCGCGCAGCGCCTGAAGTACGTACTCCTCGTCGGTGTGCACCGACAGCATCACCACGCGCGTCCCGGGGAAGTCCTT
The DNA here is from genome assembly GCA_036781285.1 of Thermodesulfobacteriota bacterium. Lineage (GTDB taxonomy): Bacteria > Desulfobacterota > Binatia > UTPRO1 > UTPRO1 > UTPRO1. The sequence continues at coordinate 25,072 of DAIQBH010000047.1, forward strand.
CACGAGGCGGACCGTGGCTTCGAGGCCGTTCATCACGGGCATCGTGATGTCCATGAGCACGAGATGCGGACGATACTGCTCGACCAGCTTCAGCGCCTCGCGGCCGTCGCCGGCCTCACCGACGACGAGGACGTTCGGGATCTGCTCGAGCAACGCGCGAATTCCGGCCCGGACGAGCGTGTGGTTGTCGACCAGCAAGATCTTGAAGGGGGTCATGCGATCCTCCGTGCCGGCTCGTTGAGCTCTTCGCTGCCGACCACGAGCGGCAGTAGCACCCGAATCGCGGTCCCTTGTCCAGGCGTCGATTCGATGGCGAGCCTCGCGCCGATCAACGCGGCGCGCTCGCGCATTCCGACGAGGCCCAGGCTCGCGCCGTGCTCCGCGCGCGCCGTCGCGAGCGCGGCGTCGAACCCGCGCCCGGAATCGCGCACCACCAGCTCGAGCGCCGCCCCCTGCCGCGAGAGCGACATGGTGACCGACCTCGCGTGGGCGTGCCGAACGACGTTGGTCAGCGCCTCCTGCGCGATGCGGAAACACGTCGTCGCGACCTCGGACGGAACCGCGTCGACGATCGCGTCCGCGATGAACTCGGTCGCGAAGCCGGCCCGCCGCCCTTGCCGGTCGAGATACCACCGGAGCGCAGGCACGAGGCCGAGGTCGTCCAAGAGCGCGGGCCGGAGATCGAGCGAGAGGTCGCGCGTCTGCTGCAACGTCCGATCCGCGAGGGCGAGGCTCTCCTCGACGAGACCGTGCGACAGCGCGGGATCGGCCTCGCTGTCGATCGCCCGCAGATTCAGCTTGAGCGCGGTGAGCGCCTGACCGATCTCGTCGTGCAGCTCGCGTGCGACGTGGCGGCGCTCGGTCTCCTGGGCTTCGATCAGCCGCCGCGAGAGCCCCTCGAGGCGCTCGGCATACTCGCGGAGATGCCCCTCGGCTTCGGCCCGCTCGATGACGCGGCCGATCTGCGTGCCAATGCCTCCCAGCACGGCGACGAGATCGTCGGCCGGCGGACGGTCGTCCTCCGCCAGGAACTCGAGCACGCCGGCGACCGTAGCGCCAACGAGAACCGGGAACGCGAAGCCGCTGCGCAAACCGCTCTCCATCACGGCCGATCGCCGGAGCGACGGCGCGTGCGTCTCCGCGACCCACGCCGACTGTCCGGTCTTCCACACCTGCCCGATCGTACCGACGCCGCGGCGATACGTGGTGGCGTCGCTGATCGCGCGGAGATCGCCGAAACGCGCGGGGTCCGCCAGGTGCCAGAGACTCGACGGCGTCGCGGCTCCGGCGCTCCGGTCCAGGAGGACGGCGTGCCCGACCGGCCATCCGGTGTGAATACAGACCAGACGGAGGATCGCACGCACCGCCTCGTCGACGCCGATCGCCTCGTTGGCGGCCGTCGCCACCTCGCGCGAAAGGGCGACGAAGGCCGCCTGGCGGCGCACGGCCTCCTCGGCGCGACTCTGCTCCGTGACGTCGGTCATGGCGCCGACGGCGCGCAGCGGCGTTCCGTCCGGCGCGTACTCGACGTAGGCGCGATCGCGCACCGCCGCGTAGCTCCCGTCCGCGCGCTTGAAGCGATATTCCGCGCGCCACTCCCGCAGTCCCGCCGCCAGCGTCTCGCTCACGCTCGCGAGCATCTCCTCGCGGTCGTCCGGGTGGATGTACTCCTTCCACCAATCGACCCCAGGCCCGACCGAGCCGTGGGGGTGGCCGAAGAGCCAGTCGATGCCCTCGCTCCAGAAGATCCGGTCGTTCGCGATGTCCCAGTCGTACATCGCGTCGTGTGTCGCGCGCGCCGCGAGCCGATAGCGAAGCTCGCTCCTTTGCAGCGCGTCGTCGGCCGCCGCCCGGGCGATCGCCATCGCGAGCACGTTGGCCACGGCCTCGACGAAGTGGACCTCGTCGGGCGTGAACCGCCGACGCTCGGTGCCATGGACGATCAGTACGCCAAACGGCTGCGCCGCGCTCCGGATGACGACACTGAGCCCGCTCACGACCCCCCGCGCGGTTCGCAAGGTAGGTCCGGTGAAGCGCGTCTCCGTCGTCAGATCGTCGACGACGACGGCGGCATCGCTCTCCAGCGTGAAGCGCGCCTGGGATTCCGGCCCGAACGGCTCGAGCGAGGTGCCCACGAGGGACGCCGGCCAGCCGATCGCGGCGCGGAGCCGGAACGCGTCGTCCGCCGGGAGCCATTCGAGGATCTTGGCGAATGGTGTCCCGAGCCCGTCCGTGACGAGCGCCAGGGCTTCGTCCATGAGCTGCTGCACGGGCGCACGGCCGAGCGCGTGCTGCCCGAGCTCGGCGATGCCCTGTTGCTGGCGGGCAGCGCGCCGGAGCTCCGCCTCGGTCCGCTTGCGGTCGCGAATGTCGCGCGCGATGCCCTGCAGCCGACCGTTGGCGAGCCGGGTCGCGTTGACCTCGACCGGCGCATACGTATCGTCGGGAAGACGCATCCGCCATTCCCCCACGACCGTCTCACCGGCGAGCACTTGCCCGATCGTGATGCCCACGGCGTCGACCTCCCCGGGGTGGAGAAAGTCGCCGACGAATCGGCCGACGATCTCCTCACGGGGACGCTGCACCAGCGCACAACCGCTCGGGTTCACGTCGAGGAACACGCCGTTTTCGTCGGCAGTGAAGATGCCGTCTCCCGCGGCCTCGACGACCTCCCGGTATCGGATCGCGCCCGCCTCGAGGCGCTCGCCGTCGACGGCGATCCGCTCGGCCGGCGCGCCGACGGCTCGGCCGAGCCGTGTCAGCTCGTTACCGTCGATGGGGGGAGCGCCGGGGGCGAGGCCGGTCCGGCTCTCGGCGAGGAACGCGGCGCGGGTCGCGAGCGCGCGCGCCGGGTGCAGCACGAATCGTGACAGCAAGGCGAGCGCGAGGATCAGGCCGACGCCGGCCACCGCCGCGGCGACACGCGCGCTCCGCCATACCCTGTCCGTGACTTTGCCGACGATCGCGTGCGGCGTGGCTCGCAGGTAGATCGCCGCGATGACAGAGGACTCGCCGGCCTTTCGTGGCCGTCCCCGGATCGGCTCGACGAACGTGAAGAGCTCGTTGCTGCGCTCGACGATCGGCTCGCCGTTCGCGAGCACGCGTGTCGCGGCGGCGAGGAGCGCCCCGGCGTTCGTCTCGGGTCCGGAGCTCGCGCGTGCGACGATCGCGCCCGTCCGATCGACGACCGCGACCTCCACGACGTCCGCTCCGGCGGCGACGTCGGTGACCAGACGCCCGAGCGCGGCCGGATCGAGTCGCGGCTCGCTGCCGTCGGCATCCGCGATCGCTGCGACGCTCGTCGCGACCATGGTCGCGAGCTGACGGCCTGCCTGTTCTTGCAGGGCCGCCAACGAGGCACGCGTCTCCCGGTACTGCACGAGCGAGATCGCCGCGATCACTCCGCACGCGATCGCGGCAATCCCGAGCATCAGCGTGAGCGTCAGGGATCTCCGAACCGCCGCCGTGACGCTGCCCACCGCTCAGCCTCCCCCCGAAAACCCCGTCTTACGGACCCAAATCCCAAACCGCACGCCACCTTACAGCATCGTTTTTGCGCCGTGACAGCTACGCAGACGGGTGAGACAAAACGGTGCTCGAAAACCCCGAGTCCGGCGTCCCGAAATCCCTTAGGGTACGGCTCGGTGCACCGAGTTCCGGCCGCGGCGCCGGGCCAGCAATAGGAGGAGGACGGTGACCGCCATCGAAAGTGGATTCAGCCACTCGCCGTAGCGCAAGACGAGCGTCGTGACACCAAC
>DAIQBH010000048.1:0-28687 GCA_036781285.1 Thermodesulfobacteriota bacterium
CGGCGAAGGGCGACGCCATGAAGACGCCGCCGAAATCGAAGAGGATCGCATCTACGGAGGGCATTGCGCCGCATCCTCGCCGGTTCGCCGCGCGGGCTCAAGCGCTGGCTGTGGCGGTGATCGGTAGTCGGTCGATCGATGGGCGGCTTGCAATGCTGGGCTTGGTGCCCCAAGTTGCGCGTTCGCCATGCGCGTGGGAGCTTCGGGTTTTTTCATTCTCGCGGTGAGTTTCGTGTTCGCGGGGTCCGCGGGTGCGTTCGACTTCGACGACGTTGCGGCGCGCGCGAAGGCGCTCGCCGAGCAGCCGTATCGGAGCGTGAGCGCGCCGCCGCCGACGGAGCTCCAGAACCTCACGTACGATCAGTACCGCGACATCCGGTACCGTCCCGACCGTGCGCTCTGGCGGAAGGAGGGCCTGCCGTTCGAGATGATGTTCTTCCACATCGGCAAGCTCTCGACGGCGCCGGTCGTCATCAGCGAGATCACGGCGGACGGCGTGCGGCACGTCGCGTACGACACGGCCGACTTCGACTACGGGAAGAACACGTTGTCGCCCGAGAAGTGGGGTGACCTCGGCTTCGCCGGATTCCGCGCGCACTACGCCCTCACCGGCGGTGCCTACAAGGACGAGCTCGTCGTGTTCCAGGGCGCGAGCTACTTCCGGGCGCTCGGCGCGGGGCAGCGCTACGGCCTCTCAGCGCGCGGGCTCGCGATCGACACCGTCGGCGGGAGCGGCGAAGAGTTCCCGCGCTTCGTCGAGTTCTGGGTCGCGCGGCCGGCCGCCGACGCGCGCGTGCTCGTGATCTACGCGCTCCTGGACTCGCCGCGCGCGACCGGCGCGTATCGCTTCGACGTGCATCCGGGGAGTGAGACCGTGATGGACGTGCGGGCGCGGGTGTTCCTGCGCGCCGGAGTCGCGACGCTCGGGGTGGCGCCCCTCACCAGCATGTTCTTCTTCGGCGAGAACCAGCCGCATCGCGCCGACTTCCGTCCCGAGGTGCACGACTCCGACGGGCTCCAGGTCGCGACCAGAGACGGCGAGTGGATCTGGCGCCCGCTGCTCAATCCGAGATCGACGCTCACGACGTCGTTCGTGACGAAGGACCTCCGCGGCTTCGGCCTGATGCAGCGCGACTGGAGCTTCGCGAGCTACGAGGACGGGGAGGCGCGCTACGAGCTCCGGCCGAGCGCGTGGGTCGAGCCGGTCGGATCGTGGGGACCGGGGCGCGTCGAGCTCATGCAGCTCCACACGCCCGACGAGACCAACGACAACATCGTCGCGTACTGGGTTCCGGAGCGAGTGCCCGCGCCGGGCGAGCCGCTCGACGTCGCGTATCGCCTGCACTGGCAGGGGCCGAAGACGATGCGGCTCCCGCCGGGTGCGTGGGTCACGCAGACGCGCATCGGCCGCGGCTTCGCGAGCCTCGCGGAGGACGAGCGGCAGCTCGTCGTCGACTTCATCGGTCCGGCCCTCGCGGCGCTGCCGGCCGACGCGCCCGTGAAAGCCGTCGTGACCGCGCCGTCGAACGGGCAGATCCTCGAGAGCAACGCCTACCGCGTCGACGCGACCGCGACCTGGCGGATGACCGTGCGGGTGAAGCCGATCGAGCCGAAGGAGCCAATCGAGCTCCGCGGCTTCTTGCAGAACGGGCCGGACGTGCTGTCGGAGACCTGGAGCAACATCGTCCCGCCGCGCTGATTCACGCGAGGGACTCTCCCGCGCGGGCGGTGCGCGACGCTGCCGCTCTTGTCCGGAGAGGGCGAGCGGCGCGCGTGCGCATGACGCTCAATGCGTCCCGGTGGGACGGCGGCGCGCGTGCGCGAGGTCGTGGTGGAGCGAGCGCACCTCGTCCTCGAGCGTCACGATCCTCCGCTCCGCTTTCTGGCGCTCGACGAGCGACAGACGACGGCGCTCGTCGAGCTCGTCGCAGAGCCGACGGGCGTAGCGCTCCGCCTGGCCGAGCCCGTCCGTCGCGCGATACGCCATCCAGCCGGCGGCGCCGATGCCGAACACGAGCACGACACCGAGTACCTGCACCCAGGGCCAGAGGCGCGCGAGGCGCGCGAGCGACGCCGAGCGGCGTTCGAGCTCTGCCGTCTTGGCGGTGAGCGCCGCGACGTCGGTCTCCAGGGCACGGGCGCGGGCGCGTTCCGTCTCGGCCTCGTTGCTCAGCGCGGCGGCGCGCGCCTCGGCAACGGCGGCTCGCTCGGCGAGCGGGTTCGCGATCCGATAGACGTGGCCCGTCGCGACGCGGCTCGGATCGCGGATGCCGTTGGCGGCGAGAAACGCGGGGAGGTCGCGGACGCCGAACCGTTCCGCGACCGTGGCGGGCAGGTCACCTGGCTGCGAGCGATAGAGGAACGCGGTCCCGTCCTCGCTCAGGCGCATGGGCGGCTCGGCGGCAACGGCCGTCGCGAGCGCCAGGATGGCGACCGATCCGAAGAGCCAGTGCGTGCCGAACGTCATGGGCGATTCGTCCGAGAGCTCCGCCGCCTCCCCACGACCTCATGTCCGTACGCTAGACTCGCGGCACGCGCGCGACAACCGGCCGGCCGCCATTTCTCGTTTGACTCGCCGAACGGGCGGGGCGTAGCGTCGACGCGATCCCCTTCACGACGCGCCGATGTGCCGTGTCGGTGCGTTGCCGCGACCTCCAACGGCTGGGCTGCGACTGTTCGGGAGGAAGAACACATGCGGATGGTTTCGCGCGCGATCCTGGCGCTGGGTGTCTGGCTCCTCGGGCTCATGCCGACGGGAGCGCATGCCTTGCCGCCGGATCTGACCTGCCTCGCGACGATCACCGGCGAGGGGAATCGCTACGTCGTCCGGTCGTTGACCGCCGTCCGCAGTTGTCGCGACGCCAACCTGAAGGTGCCCGGAACGTGCCTGGGGCCCGCCGCGCCCGGCGTACTGGAGGCGATCGCGGAACGCTTCCTCGATCGCCTGGCCGACCGCTGCACGCTCGCGCCGCCGGGACTCTCGGTGCTGGGCTTTCCGGGTCCCTGCTTCGATCCGTTTCCTCCCGACGGCTTCACGTTCGAGGACTTTTCGGCCTGCATGCTCACGAGCCACCAGGCCGCGGTCGATCGCCTGCTGACGCTCTTCTACGACGCGGCGCTTCCGGCGGGGCTTCCGTATGCCGAGCGCAATTGCCAGGTCGCGGTCGCGCGGCGGGGCGCCCAATTCGCCGACAAGCTCCTGCGGGCGGTTCAGAAGTGCCGGACGTCGATTCGACGCGGACGGATCGCGGATGTCGCGCCGGAGCGCTGCGCCGTCGACCACGAGCCGACGCGCGCGGCGATCGCGAAGGCGGAAAAGAAGGCGCGAAAGTTGATCGACGGTCGCTGCACCGACGCGCAAGCCGACGCGCTCGGCGTCTGCGAGCCCAACGCCGTGACCGTGAACGGCGCGGTCGATTGCCTGCTGGGCGGCATCCGCCGCGTCATCGACGACCCGGATCCGACGGCGCCCTCGGACGTCATCGACTACGAGTTCGCCGCGCGCCCGCCGCCGGTCTGCGGCGATGGTGCGGTGAATCGCCCGGACGAAGAATGCGACGGCGCCGACGACGGCGCGTGTCCTGGGGCCTGCGGCGCGGTCGGGGGGTTCTTCCCGGCGGGCTACTTTCCCTGCTTGTGCATGGATCGTCCGCGGCAGCGCACCATCGAGCATCCCGGCGCCGATCTCGACCTCTGGACGGCCGGTCGGGAGCACGACGCCGACGTGGTGCCCGGCGGCGGGTATCTCGCCGACCTCTGGGATTGCGACGGGCCGAGCGGACCCGACACCGTCTGCGCCGTCGGGCCGACGTGCAGCGTGCCGCCGCACGCGTCGTGCGCGCCGTCGCCCGGGCAGCTCGTCACCGGCGATTCGCTCTGCGCCGCGATGGGCCAGGGAATCTGCCGGAAGACGGGTGCCGGGGCGACCGGTCCGCACTGTCGCACGGCGTTCCAACAGCGGTGCGAGACCAACGCCGGTTGTCCCGCGGGTGACGTGTGCGTGACGACCCTCCACGCGCCGCCGCAGCCGCTCGTGTCGGGCGGCGTGTCCGCCTGCCTGGTGAACGTGTTCTCGGAAGACGTCGTCGGGACGACCGATCTCGCGACCGGAGCCGGCGCGGTCCGCTTGCGCGAGCGCAGGTTCACGCACCTCGGGGGCGCCGTCACGCAGCCGTGCCCCGTGTGTGGCGGATTCTGCGCCGGCGCGCCGAGCATCGACGCGCCGCACACCCGGACGCGCTGTACGGTCGACGAGGATTGTCCGCAGCCGCCCCATCGCTGCATCACCGATCCGGTCTGTAGCTTCGGTCCGAACGTCGATGCGCCGTGCCGGAGCGCCGCGCCCTTCGGGGCCGGCGGAGCATTCGGCACGACCAGCGTCGACTGTCTCCCGCCCGCGAGCAGCAACGTGTCCGGCGCCGGCGTCGACGTGCTCCAGAATCCCCGAATCACCGCGACGGTCGTCCTCGACGCGGCGGTGGCGTGCTCGGATGCGGACTTCGCGGCGAGCCGGTGTCTCGGCGGCGCCGCCGACGGCCACCTCTGCGGCTCCGCGCTCGACTGCCCGGGCGGTACGTGCGGCCCGCAATGCTTCTGCTCGGGGCAACCGAGGCCGAACGCGTGCGAGGCGGCATGCGTCGGCGGTCCGGACGACGCCACGCCGTGCTCCAGCGACGGTGATTGCCCGGGCGGCATCTGTCGTCCGGGGGATTGTCGCGCGGATCCGGGCGACACCGACTCCTGTCAGGAAGGTCACTGCACGGTCGGTCCGATCGACGGGCGCTGCCTGTCGAACCGGGCGAGCTGCGCCGCGGACGACGACTGTCCTCTCGGCGACGTGTGCGAGCTGCAACCGCGACAGTGCTTCGTGAACCAGCACATCGAACGGTGCGGGGCGCCTGGTCTCCCCGCGCGCACCACGGCGGCGGTCGGATGCGTCCCGGGGAGCGGAGTGTCCGCCGTCGACGCGGTCGTCGGCGCGCCGGGTCCGGGCGCGCTCACGCAGGTCGAGACGCCGGTGACCGTCGGGTTCTGAGGCGCGAGCACCACCCAACGAGCCGGGCGATCTGATCTCCGATCGTTCCCCTCCCGCCAAGCGACGCGCGGTTCAGGCAATCGCGCGCTCTATGGCGAATACGCATGAGGCCGCTCGGGCCGGCGGGGCTTCCGATCCCGCGAAAGCATCGGAGTTGACGCACCGCATAGCCAATGCGGTGTGTGGCAGCGCTCTTGCTATTGCCGCTCAGCACACCTCCGCGGCAGCAACTGCCGCCCGCCCCCCCAATCGCAATCGACACTCGAGAGGAGATCGTCCCCATGCGTAAAGGCATCATTGGATTATTCGCCGTTCTTGCGTTCGCCGCCGTGAGCGCCAGCCCGGTGCTCGCGTCACCCGGCGAGGAGCTGGATCCCGGCGGCATGCTCGAAGGCTACGCGCCGCCCTCGCAAGGCGGCCTGTCGTGCACGCGCTACCTCAACAAGCGCGTCACGATCATGCCCCTCAACTGCGAGATGACCTGCGCGATCAACTTCGCCGTTGCGGCGAGCAAGGGCCTCAGCTTCGATTACGACTACTGCCGAAGCACCTGGCAGTACTCGTGCGCGAACCAGTATCTGCGAGCGCTCGACAAGCTCGATCAGGGCACCTGCATGAACTGCGTCAACGAACCGGCGCAGCAGAGCCTCTATCCGTTGTACTCGTCGGTGGTCGACGTCGCGAAGGACCAGATCTACTGCGACGCCGATCCCGAGAACACGCCGTTCCCCGACGGGCACGGATTCGTCTCGCAGCAGCGCGACGTCGTGAAGTGCCAGAACGCGATCATGCGGAGCCTCCAAAAGGCGGCCAAGTGCCTCAACATCAAATGCCACCAGAAGAGCGCCGAGCTCATCTATTGGGACAAGCCGCTCCGCACGACGATCGCCGAGTGCGAGACCGAGGATGTCTCCAAGTCGTGCAAGGCGCGCTTCGAGCTCTCCGTTTTGAAGGCCGGTCCGAGCTGCCCGGCGTGTCTCGACGCGAACGCCATCTGGACGAGCTTCCACACGGCGCTCGATACCAACAACGGCGCCATCTACTGCTCCGACGACTGATCGCCCGCGATGACGCGCGCGGCGTCGGTTCGATCCCAGCGGATCGGATCGGCGCCGCGCTAGTGTCCGGAGCGGGACACTAGGCGGGAACCGCCTCCACGATGCTCACGACGGACTCGGTCGGGACGACGCGTGTCAGGCGGAAGCCGGCTTTGGCGAGGAGCGCGTCATACTCCGCGGCGGTGCGTTCCTGGCCGCCCGGGATGACCAGCATCACCATGTCCAGGACCTTGCCTGGATGCGGCGTGTCTCCCGGCGGGAGCACGGTTTCGACGATCAAGAGGCGCGCGTCGGGCTTCATCGCGCGCCGGCAGTGGCCGAGGATCGTGAGGCATTGCTCCTCGTTCCAGTCGTGGATGACGTGCGACAGGACGTACACGTCGCCGCCGGGCGGCACGCCCTCGAAGAAATTGCCGGGCTCGATGCGGACGCGATCCGCGACCCCGCGGGCCGCGAGCAACGCCGGCGCGTCGCGGACGACGTGCGGGCGATCGTAGAGCACGCCCCGAGGCTGCGGATGATGCGAGAGGATCGCCGCCAGCATGTTGCCGGTCGCGCCGCCGACGTCCACGACGTTTCGGAACGGTGAGAAGTCCCAGGCGCGCGCGACCGCCGGCGGCTCGGCGCCGTGGAAGCCGACCATCGCTTCGCTGAAGGCGGACGCCTCCTCGGGATGCTGCGCGAGGTAGTCGAACATCGGCATCCCGTTGACCTTCTCGAAGCCGGTCCTGCCGGTTTCGAGCGAGTAGACGATTTCTTCCCAGCTTCGCCAGAGCGCCGGCGAGCAGAACGCGAGCACCGTCGAGCGCGCCGCCCCCGGCGCGCCCGACCGCATCGCTTCGCCGAGCGGTGTCAGCGCGAAGCGTTGGCCGTCGCGCTCGGTCAGGATGCCGAGACCGGCGAGCGTCCGGAGCAGTCGGTGCAACGTCGGCGCGTGCGTCTTCGTCGGGATCGCGAGCTCGGCGGCCGTCCGCGGTCCGTCGGCGAGCCGATCGGCGATGCCGAGTTTGGCCGTCGCGTACAGCACGGGAGCGATCCAGGAGCCGGCGGCCATGTGGACGAGCTGCGCGGCGGATGAGAGCGGGGGCGGCGACGACGCGCGATCGTCCGTCACTGAAGAGCCTTCGCCGCGCTGCCGTCGAACTCCGTCGGGGCCGGGTGTCCCTTCTTCGCCGCCTTCTCGCGGGCGGCCGCGTGACTCATGTCCGCGGGAACGAAGCGCACCGGTTTGCCGAGCCTGCGCGCCGCGGTCAGCTCGTCGCGAACGACGTCGCCGCCGCCGATGGCCACGAGGACGTCGCTGTTCTCCACCATCGCCCGCGACGTCGGTGAGAGCTCGGTGCCGTCGGGGAGGTAGCCGCCCCAGGTGTCGTCCTTCACGAAGAAGATCGTCTCGACGTGGGGTGACAGCGGCACGTTCTGATCTCGGGCCTGCGTCGACACGATCCCCGTCGTGGTGAAGCCCTTCCGCTTGGCGATCTCGTACACCGCGCCGATCCCTTCGTCGGTGGCTCCGATGTTGACGATCGTCGTCTTCGGGTCGAACTCGTCGAGGACGGCGCTCGCCGTCGCGCGCATCGAGGCCGGGTCTTCGTACCCGGCGCCGGAGTACCCGAAGAAGGTCAGCACCTTCATTTTCTTGCCGGCGAAGAAGGCTCGGATCTCCTCGGGCGTCTTCTCCTGCGATGCCACGGCCGTTCCGATGACCAGAGGCACCAGCGACAAGCCCCACACCATCCAGCCTAGGGACGTCAACGCGCGCATGACTGATGGATCGCAGTCGAGCGCTGGCTTGGCAAGCGCCGAGATGGCGCGCAAGCGACACGCGCCGATCGACCAACGTCGAGTGGTGCTTCAGATCAGTGCAAGAATGTGACGGTCGGACCGTTTCTCGCGTGTGGATTCATTGAACGTCCCCGCCTCGGGCCCTTATCGTCGCGCTCCATGCTCAGGAGCGCGATCAGTCGAGTGTGCCTGCTGGGATGGCTCGTCTTCGCGTTGTGCGTCGCTCCCTCGACACGCGCCGGTGATCTCGAAGACTTCTTCACCGTCAACGAGAACGATGGATCCTTCGGGGGCCGCCTCTATGCCGGACGGGTCGCCGGGGTGCGCAACGGCGACGACATCACGTTCCTACAGCTCTCGGGACAGGGTCGGTCGCTCACCTATTTCGGGAAAGAGCAAAACGGCGACTTCGACGACTTCGTCAATGCCAACGCCGACACGATCATCGCCATCCTCTTCCCGAGCGACCTCGAAGGTGCGGCACAGGGCGTTCCCGGCGCCGCCGCGCGAGCGCTCGAAGCGTTCGATCGGCTCGTCGACATCGGGACGCCGCCCGCGGGACGGCGGCGCGCTGGAGACGGCGCGGACCTCGTCGCGCGCAACAACACCTCCGCGCTGTTCGAGTACGAGCGCTACCACGTCGACGGCTTGAACGGGAACGGCTTCAAGCTCACGCCAGGCTACGACGGGCGCGTCGGCCTTTTCGAGGTCGGCTTCGCGATGCCGTTGCGCTTCAACGACCTCGAGGACGCGAAGGACACCAAAGCCTATACGGTCGGACTCGACCTGCACGCGAAGTATCACTGGTACCTGCTGAGCGAGTGGAAGCTGATCCCGATGATCGGAGCGGGGTCCAATCTGTTCTGCATCGATGCCGACGGCGTCCCAGGTGCGGGCTATGTTCGTTACGGGGGATATGTCGGCGTGGCGACGACGTGGCGGCCGCGGGCGAGCCCGTTCGTGATCGGCGGCGGACTGCTGTACTCGGTATCCGACGTTGCCGTTCCCGATGGACTGATTCCCGACGATCTCGAGGCGCTCACCGATGGCATCACGTCGCGGCCCGCGGATCAGCAGATCACCGTGGGCGCGAAAGCGGCATACGAGGTAGCGGAGAAGCTCTACGCCAGCGTGGGCGGCCGTCACCTCGAGACGGTCGGCAGCTCGTCGATCGAAGACGGGAAGCGCGGACTGAGCCAGGTATCCGCGGCGTTCGGGTATTTCCCCACCGAGTATGTGGGGCTGGAGCTCGGCTACAAGTATCTGTTCGGAGCCTCGGACCTGAGCTCGCACGCCGGATACTTGCAAGGCGTCCTGTACTTCTGAGCGATGGCGACCGCGCTCCGGCTGCGTTTCCGTGCCCCGCGCGTCTTTCTGAGCTACCGGCGCGCCGATACCGCCGGTGACACGCGCGGGCTCTACGACCGTCTCGCGCACGAGTTCGGGGCCGAGAGGGTATTCATGGATGCCGAAGACGGCATCCTGGCCGAGAACTTCTGGCTGAGGATCGAGCGCGAGATCCGGCGCAGCGACTTCATCGTGGCGCTCGTGGGTCCGCGATGGCTGGTCGATCTCGAGGGCAACCGGCGGCTGGAAGACGGAGACTTCGTTCGTCGCGAGATCGCCACCGCGTTGCAGGCCGACATCCCGATCGTTCCCGTCACCGTCTCCAACGGCCGCATGCCGAGACAAGAGGATCTCCCGCACGACATTCGTCCCTTCGCGTTGCTGGACGCGTTGGCCCTGCGTGACGACGGTGGATTCGCGGACGACGTCGCGGGGCTCGTCCGCCACCTCGATCGGCGTCTCGTGTCGCCGCGCATGCTCGCCTGCATCGCGGCGACCCTGCTGTGCGTGGTGATGGCATGGACGCGGTTCCTGGACGGTGGCGTCGTCGCCATGGAGGACGTGACCGCGGCGCTCGGGGACATGATCGCGCCTGCCGAGCTCGCGGACGAGATCGTGCTCGTGACCGTCACCGAGGAAACCCACCATCGGTTCAGTGGTCTCGGGCCGTTCGGATCGGCCTGGCGCGAGCTGCATGCGCGCCTCGTCGAGACGATCACACCGGCCAAACCGCGGGCGATCGTCTTCGACGTCAGCTTCCGCAGCTCGACCGAGCACGATGCGGTCCTCGCGAATGCGATGCGGGGCGCACGTGCCGCCGGCGTACCGGTGTTCGTCGCCGGCGCGACGGCCGACGGAAGCCCGGCCGTCGCCCCGGGATTGGAGGACGCGGCTTCAGCGGTCGCGATGTCCTGCGTAGGAAGCCGGGTCGCACGTACGTGGATCGCGCCGATTGCCGCGTGGGTCGACGACGACCGCGTGGCGCCGCGCGTTCGTGGGAGCCTCGCGCTGTACGGCGTGTTCGCGCCCGGCGAGATCGTCGTCCCGCGGACGATCACCGAGGCGCTCGTCGACCGGCTGATCGGCAGCCGGCCGAGCGTGATGCTCGTCGGCGGCCCCCTCGTCCAGCCGGTTACCGTGGAGGGATCGTGGGACGAGCATGTCGTCCACGAGCAGGCGTGCCGCGGGATCGCGAGCCGCGACCGCGTGGTGAATCAACAGCTCCGCCTCTCGCCCCTCGCGGCGTTGCGTTCCGAGCCGCGGCGTGTCGCCTACGAGGACGTGATGGACGCCGTCGTGCCTGCGGCGAGGTTCACTGGCAAGATCGTGCTGATCGGGCGCATCGGCGATCCCAAGGATACGCACGAGACGAGCGTCGGGATCTGGAGCGAGCAGCGCGCGGGCGTCGAGCTGCATGCCGATGCCATGAGCAATCTCCTCGTGCGCGGAGCGTCCGTGCGGTCGATCAACGAGGTCGCCTCGGTCGCATTCACCATGGTGATGGCCGCCGTCGGGTGGAAGTCGCGGCGCCGCGGCGGCCGAACGGCTTCCCTGGGCGTGCTGCTGCTCGTGGCGGCGGCAGCCGTCGCGTTCGCCGTCGGCGCGTATGTCGTGTCACCGTTCGTGATCACATTGCCGTACGCGTTGGCGGCGTTCATCGCGGCGTACCTCGTCGCTGGGCGGCCGCTGGTGGTTCGTGGCTGAGGCGGCCGACGTCGCGCGGTGGATGCTTCGGCACGCGCTCCTGAGGACGTCGTGCATCGCGGTGGTCCTGATGTCGACCGCGTGTTGTTCGCTCTCGAAGGCGACGTTGTGGGGAGTCGTCCGTGACGGCACGTTCGATGGAAAGCTCGAGGGAATCGGGCCCGCGGAGGTGCGGGTCGTACGGCCCGGCGTCGGTGTGATGACTCCGCTGCCGGCGCATCTCGGCGCAGGAGACGAGCTTTCGACGGGCCCAGCCACCGAGGTGGTGCTGCTGTTTCCCAACGACAATTGGGTGCTCGTACGCCCGAACACGAAGGTTGCCATCGGATCGCTGGAGGTGCGGGGGCCGAGCGAGCCGGCGGCCGCGCCTTCCCCAGGTCCCGAGGCTCCGATCGGTCGGCCCGTCGGGCAGCAGACGCCCATGGGCGAGGTCGTGGTCAAAGCGCGGTCGGGGTTCCGGGTCCGTACCCGATACGTGAACGGCGACGTCGAAGGGACGCGGTACGTGCTGAGCGTCGATACCGGAAAGACCGCCGTGCTGAAGGTGTCCGAGGGCGTCGTCGCGCTCACCTCGCGGGCGAAGTCTTGGGAGCGCATCCGCGTCCACGAAGGTCAGCGGGCGGTCATCGATGGCGGAGCGCCGCCGGTCACGGCGGAGTTTTCGTCGGAGGTGCGAGGCAACCTCCACACGTTGTTCGAGCGGTTCGACGTCCTGCTGGGCTTGGGGCCGTAGCGGCCAGACGCGTCGGCGTGTCTCAGGGCATGCCGTCGGCGACGGAATCTCTGCCGGAACGTGCCCGCGTCGATCGCAGCGCGGCGCCTCGTTGGTCGCGCCGAGGTGAGAGCTATGCGGTGTCGAGGATTTCCTCGGCAGCGCGCTCGCCTGACCGCACGGCGCCGTCCATGGCACCCCACGAGATCGTGGCGGTCTCGGTGCCTGCCCAGTGCACGCGGCCGAACGGTTGGCGGAGCAGCGGGCCGTATTTCGTCAGGATGCCGGGCGCCCAGTGCGCCATCGAACACCCGCGCGTCCACTCCTCCTTCCACCAGCTCGTCTCGATGAAGTCGGCCGGCGTTCCGGCGCGGGGGCCGAAGCGCTCGACCATGCTCTTCAGGACGAGCCGGCGGCGTTCGGCGGGATCGAGCGCATCGACGCGCTCAGCGACGGGTCCGAAGGTGAACGACGCGAGGACGCCGGGTGTGCCCGCGGCGGGCGTCGCGTCGATCGTGACCTCCGACGCCGACTTCGGCTCGGCGGACTGTCCGCTCAACCCGGCCGCGCGCCAGAACTGCTCGTCGTAGACGAGGAGCGTCTTGGTCTCGGGTCCCGCGGGTGAGTTGCGGTACAGCGCCAGACGATCCGCCGGCAGGACCGGATCGAACTCGATCTGCGGCACGAGCGCGGGAGGAACGGTGACGATGACGTGGCGTGCCGACACCGTGAGCGCGGCCGTCTCCACGTGGACGGAGTCGGCCTGCTGTCGGATGGCGCGCACCGGGGTGCTCAGACGGATGGCGTCGCGGAGGTCGTCCGCCATGCGGCGCGCGATCGACCCGGCTCCGCCGACCACGAGGTTCTCTTGCGACCCGCCTTCGATGGAGAAGAGCGTGTTGATGCTCCCGTGGGAGTGGATGAGGAAGAGCATGTTGAGGAACGAGATGTCGTTCAGGTCGCCGGGGAAGAGGCCGCGGACCGCCGACTCCCACAGGTCGCGCGCGAGCGTCGTGCGGATGCCCGACCGCTCGACGAACCAGCCGATCGAGCGCGAGTCCCACTCCACGGCGCGCTTAGCCGTCCAGGGCGCGTCCAGCGGTAGGCTCCGCGCCATGCGATCGAGCCGCGCATTGGCGAGCCAGAGCGTGACGATCGCGGCGGGGCTGATCGTGGGAATCAGTCCACGATACTTGCGGAGCCGACCCTCGCCGAGCAGCAAGTGGTGGCCCGCGACGTAGGTCTTGTAGGTGGAGACGCCGACCTCGCGCGCGAGCGCGAACATCCTGTCGTGCTTCGGCGCGAGCCACGCGCCGCCCCGGTCGACCGGCGTGCCGTCGGGGAGATGTGCGGTCCAGATGCGTCCGCCGACGCGGTCACGCGCCTCGAGGACGATCACCGACTTCCCGGCCTCCGTCAGCCGGCGCGCGGCGGTGAGGCCGGCGTAGCCGGCACCGACGATGCAGACGTCCGCGTTCGTACGGTCGGCCATCGGTCGTCACCTCCTGGGACGTCGTGGGACTGCCGTCGGCGGTTCCATCACGGCCGTCGAGAGCTTGTGGCGCGACCGCAACGGGCGATGCAATGGCGCGCGTACCGACGGGAACGATTCAGCGCGTATAGTTCAGCGAATACGGGCGACGCCCGCGTGCCCGAATGGGAATCACGCGCGGAGTCGCCCTCGGCGCCTCTGCCAATGCTGCCGGCGCTTGTGACGGGCCGCGCGTCTCGGCGGGCTTCGGAGCCTCGGCCGCAGCGTCAGCGGGTGGCGGGGCGGCGAGCGGCGGTGCGGTGGGTGTCCCGGCATCCGCGGCCGACGCGTCTCCCAAGAAGATCGTCACCGCGGCTGGTGACGTCGAGGCCTCGACCGTATGCGGCGCGTCGCTCGCGAGCTCGACCACGACGCGCGCGGTCTTGGCGTCGAACTGTCCGGTGCGGACCTGGCGCAGGACGCCACTCGCGGCTGCGATCGGCTTCGTGACCTCGGGGCCGAGCGTCGCATCGGAGAAGTCGAGCACGAGACGCCGGGCGGTCGTTCCGGTGGCGTCGCCGTCGAGCACTTTGACGTGGTACGTGAGCGGCCGTGACAGTGCGATGACGACCCTGGTGGCAGACCCCGTACCCTCCACCGCGATCCGCTCGATACGGCCCGTCGCGTTGCTGGCGTGCGCGGGATGGGCGACGATGCCTGCCAGCGCCGCGAGCGCGACGCGCACCCGGAAGCGTCGCCGCCAGCCGCTCTTCGTCGTCGTCCCGACCATCCTCCCCACCTCCACCTCGGCGCTCGAGCGGCTCGGACGCGTTTCACGGTCGCCGCGCGTGTCGTTCGTCGAGCTAACCGACAACGCCGCCGATTGCCAGCCGCCTCGTTGCTCGGCGCGGTGCAGGAGTTCGAGAACGCGATGGGAGTGATGCGACGCCGCGCGGGCGTGGTCAGAGCTGCGAGGGGGGAGGCGAGGTCCGTCCGGGCAGCGGCCGTGACGCACGGGTGTGCTGGTTCATTCGACCCTCGCGACGAGCGCGCTCGCGAGCTTCACGGTCTGCTGGGGCTGCGACGCTCGCGCACCGGGGCGCCATCGGCGGACCGATAGTGCTTCACCACGAGCCAGCGTCCGAGATCTCGATACGCGCGAAATTGTTCCTCGCTGAACTCCATGTCGAACGTCCACTGCTGCGGGAACGGGCAGGACCACGGGCACGGGCACGGCTCCCCGAGGTTCGGAGGCGGCAGCGACCCGAAGTTCGCCTCGTAGTAGCTGCGGAACGCGGTGTTCCAATAGAGGTCCAGTTTCCGGGCGTCGAAGGACAGCTTGATGTACCGAACGTCGATGGTCACCGGATGAAGCCCAGCGGCGTCGCGCACCCAGAACGTGCCGATCTGGCCCCGCATCACGGGGAGCTCGTTGGTGAACGGGCTCCACCCCTCCGGCTTGCGCGGATAGTCGATGCCCGGCACCTGTAGCTCGACGCCGAGCTCGGAACGGAGCGCTTGTTTCAGGCGGTGATAGGCTCCGAACTCGAACGTGGGATCGTGCTCGCCGTCGACGATGGTGAGCGTCTTGGGAAGCCTGCGAACGAGCGAGTATGCGCCGAGATTTTCGGAGTGTCCCCCGTCCGTGAGATAGACCCGGGCACCGGTCGCGTCCTTCTTGTACAGCGGATCCGCCATGTAGAACGGCGCCGGCGTCACGCGTCGGGCGAGCCAACGCCAGGCGGGGACGTTCAGCCGCAGCTGTTCCAGGCAGGCCGTACGGTCGGGGGCTTGGTCGCATGCGGCATCGACCTGTTTCGGGTCGAAGCGGGGATTGTCGACGTAGACGCCGAGGTCGTGGTTCAACGCCGAGAAAATCAGCTTTGGTGCGGAACCCGCGGCGAGTGACGAGTCTGCGGCCGCACCGGAGATGGCGACCGCCGTGCGGACGGACATGTCGGGCGTCGCGAAGGTCCCGAAGCCTTGTGACCCCGATCGCTCCAACCCGAGCTCGTACACGCTATTGGCGAAGACGGCACCCTGGTAGCTCTTGTCGTCCTCTACGTACGCCGTGGTGTTGACGATGAGGTACGGAAGCCGGCGTTCCTTCGCGAAGGTCTTCAGCTCGGCGAAGCCGATGGCGCGCGATGCCGTCCCTACGTTGCGTGCGCTCGGACAGGCCTCGGGCGGCACGTGATTGAAGTGGGAGGCCAGTCGGGTCTCGTAGTCCCACTGAGCCGGCGTCGTGTTCGAGTGCCAACCGAGCAGTCCGTTCGCGACGAGATTTGCGGGCGACGTGATCGTGTCGGCGACCCCGAGCACACCGAGTCGTGTGAGTGGCCAGACGCCGGCGTTCTTCGCCAGGTATTCCTGGAACGGACCGTGCGTTTCGAGTACTTGGTGCCGTACGTCCTCGGTGGCGCGGGTCGCGCGCGTGCGCTCGTGACACCGGTACTGCTGCATGTAGTACCAAGTCGCCGCGTACGATCCTCCGGAAACCGCCGATATGGCGTCGACCTCGTCGAAGACGCCGATCTCCTGCAACCCGGACATGACGCCGATCGCGAAGACGGCCGAACGGATGCCACCGCCGGATATGGCGAGCGCGTGCTCGAAGGGTCGCGTGGGAGTGTCCCGCTTGTACGTCCATTCGCGCGAGTGATTCTGGACGAGATACAGCCGATTGCGGATCCCGTCGCAGTCGCGGACCCGGCCGAGTTTCATCGGTGTGCCCGCGCGCGCATCTTGCTCGCAGTCGTTCCACCGCGCCTGGAGCTCGTTGCGGAGTGCCGTGCGTTCAGGGGCGCAATCGCCTTGGCAGCTCGCCCAGGCTGCTTCGCGGCGGCACAGTTCGTCTTTCAGCGTCTCGCAGGATTGCGATTGGCCGTCGCCGTGCGCGAGCCCTTCGCCGTACAGGAGGACTCTGGGTGCGGCGACCATCTTCACACCACAGCCCGTCGTCATGGCGACGAGCGCGGCGGCGAAGAACCGGATCAACGATCGTGGGCACATGGTTTCACTCCTGACCGCCGACGCACGGCCGGCATCTGCACACGGCGATTCCGGGCTCGAAGACCTGACCCATGTACAGATGGTTCCGGAAGACGAGCCCCGCCGAGGCGGCTCGAATGCCGACGCCTTCGCTGCGATGGACGAGCCGCGCGGGGCGGGCGGCACCTGGGCGCACGAGGAAGATCTCGGAGGGCGACGCCCGCATGTGATCGCGAGCGTGGGCGATGAAATCCCACAGACGCGGATGTCCGGCGACGTACATGTCGTCGCCTGTCCTCGTGCCGTCGTCGTCGACGGCCCAGAGGAGGTTGTCGAGCCCCGACGGAACCGGGATCGCGGCCGTGCGATTCTGCGTGAAGCCGTTGCCCGTTCGGTCGTAGACCAGGATCCGTCGTTCGAGTGAGCTCGCGACCCAGAGACGCTCGCGCGTCGCGAGGACGCCGTTCGGGTAACGAACGCGGTCGGTCACGACCGACCAGCGTTCCCCGTCCCAGTGGACGACGTCCGAGCTGACCCAGAGACGGAGATACTCGAGGGCTGCGCGGAGGATCGATTGCAAGGGCGTGTTCGTGACGAACACGTCGTTTGGACCCGTCGCCGCGACGTCGTTGGGGTTCCACAGCTCCGGCGCGGCGAGCGGCGCGCCTTCGAGAGTCACGAGGTCTCCATGCACGCGAAAGCGAAGGACCTGATGCAACGCCGGCGTGTTCTTCGGTCCGCTGCGCGGCAAGACGCATGCACCGGTGCCGTCGTCCGCCGGCCGACTGTGATTGATGACGAACAGCAGCTGCGCGCTTCCGTCCGCCACGAGCGAGATGCCATGCGGGCGCAATGGACATCCCGCGGCGCGATCGAGCAGCAGGCGAGGGATGCCGAGCCCTTCCGAGGTGATCGGGATGGCGTACAAGCCTCCGGACGGTCCGGGATCGGTATCGTCGGAACGGCGTGCCTCCGACGACACGAGGAGCCGAGGACCGCCCGGCGCGCGTAGGTCGAGCTCGAAATCCTCGGCGCCGAGCATGTCGCCGACCGGCGGGATGCAGTCGTCACAGCACGGATCGGCCGCCCACGCTGCGCCGCCACTCGGTAGCCACAGGAGAAGCGCAGCGGTAACGAGTGTGGCCCAGCGGGCCGCCGAAGTGACTCTGCGTCGCAAAATGTGAACCACTACTTGTTCGGTGTCGCCTCGCTGCTGTGTTCCGAATGGGACGGCCACGGACCTTCGCCGTAGCCGTACTTGATCGAGCTCAGCACGAAAGTGTCGTCTTCACCCTTCCGGCCCGTTTCGGTCCCGAATGCCACGTCGATCCACATGTTCTCGGTGATGCGGAAGGTCGGGATGACGGCCCACCGGACGTAGGTGTCGTCTTTCAGCTTGCGCGCGTCGTCGGTGACGTCGTTCGAGGTGAGCGCGGCTTCGAAGGATACGCCGAAGCGCTGGTCGAGGCCGCCCAGACGTGATCCCAGGATCGGCATGCTCTCCGTTGCGGCGAGGAAGCGGTAACGCGCGCCGACGAGCCAGGTGTTCTGCTTCGCGAAGTTCGTGTCGGAGCCGTCGTCTTCGGCGTCCGCGGCGGACGGTTCCTCCTCTGTTGCACGCTCTTTGAAGCGGTAGCGACCGTGCAGAATGACCTGGGAATAGCGGTTGTTCACGCTGTAGTTTCGCCGGGTCCCGATCGCAGTGTCGTTCGGCCGCAGATCGATGATGTCCGATCCAATGGCGAGCGAGGTCCAGACGGCGCCGCCGTTCCACTTGGCCTCTCCGGCCGACCCGTCCTCCGAAATCCAGCTCGGGGCGAAGGCCACGTCCCAGGACGAGCCGTTCCACCGACCCTTCTCCTCCTCGCGACAATCGCCGACGATCCTGTCGGCGGTGGCTTTGGCGATGCGCGCCGCCGTGTCGTCCTTTGGAACCCCGACGCTCGGGTCGTGGAGCATACCGGCGGGGGGCTCGACGGGTTGCGCCCTCTTCGTGACCTCGTCCGTGGCCTTCTTGCGCGCTTCGAGGGCCTTGGTCAGATCGTTCGTGCCCGCCTGGGCGGTGAGCAGAAGCTCGTGGACGTCCGTCGTGGGCTCCGCCTCGGCAAGCGCATCCAGCGCTGCGTAAGCGTCACTCGGCTTGTCGTCGATGGCGATTCCGATGTGATCCCAGATCATCGGCAGATCCGCCTTCAGGCCTGCCAGCTCAGGGCACGGAGTACCGTTGGTCGTGGGGCATCTCTTGTCGATTTGCGCGATCATTGTTTGGACCTGAGCGGCGGTTTGTGGAAGCTCGGTCGCCATGCTCCCGTGCACCTCAGCCAGCTTGTCTCGGAGCGGAGAATGGGCGGAATGCGAGCCGGTCGCGTTGCGGAGGTTTCGCATCTTGCCGACGAGGCAATTGCCCATGAGGAGGCGCGCATCGCCGGGATCCCACGGCGTCATGCGAACGCCGGCTGCGATCCGTAGCGCCTCGTCCTCATCGTCACTGCCCTTCGTCGTCGCGAACGACAACGCCGTGCGGTAAAGAAGCGTGCGGTAAAGGTTCAAACCGCCGTTCTCGTCGTTGCCGTCGTTGATCAACGAGCCTTGGCCATTCCAGTATCCGGTCCCGCGGAACTCCTTGAGGTCGTTCGGATCGTTCAAATCGTTTCGATTCGCGAGTCCCCACACGTTGAACTCGATCGCCAGGCCCGACTGGAAGTTGCCGTTCTTGTCGAGGCCGTTGATCAGCGCGGTCGCGAAATCACGAGGCGTCGCGGGTCGCGTCACGGTCTGCGGGTTCAGGTCCAACACCGTGAACGCCGGCGACTCCGGCACGTCGAAGTTCAGGCCGAGCTCGCTCACCGTGTAGCGATCCGTATCGACGGCGTGCGCCGCAAAAGGCGCGGTCAATAAGAGGGTTGCGCCGACCGACAGCACGACGGCGGCGAGGGCGGACGTGGACCGGGCGAGGGCGACTCGAGGCATGGGGGTCTCCTGCCGTCGGCGGAAGCCGACGACCGCGGGGCTTCGATTCGATCGAGCTACTGAACGAGAGATGACCCAAATCTATACAAAAATACGACGTGATAAGTGTAGATAAAAGTCTACGATGGTGCGGTTGACGGGCATATCGCACGACCCGCGCGCAAACGCGAGGCCGCAAGGGCTCGTGGCATCACTTAAGTGCTCCAGTTTGAGACGCCGAGACTCGATGTCGAGCCACGTCGCGTGCGGATCGTACGCGACGTCGCGCGCCTACCGATTCGGAAGGGCCCGATGACCCCCTTGTCAGACGAGCAGGTCGCGCAGCAGCCGGAAGCCCTCGCGCGTCGCGTCGCGGGAGAGTGGGCTCACCCCGACCGCGTTGCAAAACCCGTGGATGAGCCCCGTGCTTCGCCGGAGCGTCACCGGTACCCCTGCCTGCTCGAGGCGCCGCGCGTACGCCTCACCTTCGTCGCGCAGCACGTCGAAGCCACACGTCAGGACGACCGCCGGCGGGAGGCCGCTGACGTCGGGTGCGAGCAGCGGCGATACGCGCGGGTCGCCCGCGGTCGCCTCGTCCGGCAAGTAGTGCGCACGGAACCAATCCATGTCGCGCTCGGTCAACAGGAAGCCCTCCGCGAAGAGCCGGTAGGACGGATGTTTCGTCGAGACATCCGTGACCGGATAGGCGAGGAACTGCGCCGCCGGTCGCGGCCCCCCTGCACGGGTGGTGAGCTGCGCGACGACGGCGGCGAGGTTGCCGCCCGCGCTGTCGCCCGCGACCGCGACCCGCGCTGGATCGAAGCCGAGCGCGTCCGCGTTCGCCGCGGCCCACTCGAACGCGGCGAGCGCGTCGTCGACCGCGGCCGGGAAGCGGTGCTCTGGGGCGAGGCGATAGTCGATCGCCAGCACGCCGGCGCCGGCCTCGCGCGCGAGGTGGCGGCATGCCGTGTCGTGCGAGTCGAGGTCGCCGATGACCCAGCCGCCGCCGTGGAAATGGACGACGAGCGGCCGCCGCTGCCCGTCGGCGAACGGGACGTACAGTCGCGCCGGGATGGGTCCCGCCGGCCCGGGAACGATGCGGTCCTCGACGCGGGCCACCGGGGTCTCGTTGCACGCGAACACGCGCGCGCTGCGCCGCATCTCGGCGCGCGCCTGCGCGGGCGTCATGGTGTGCAGCCCGCGATGACCCGAGAGCGCGATGAGCCGCAGCACGAGCTGGTACTCCGCCGCGAGCTCGAGGCCGTCGATCCGAACCGGACGCCCGCCGGCGAGGAGACGCTGCACGGGGGCGGGGAGGGCGGACAGCGCGGCGACGAACCGTCCCTGCAGGCGTTCCGCGAACGAGGACACGCGCGGTTCGTATCCTCAGCGCCGGGCCTCGGGCAACGTCTGCGCTTCCCTGCGTGTCGACTGGCCGTGGTCGGCGTCTATAGTCGAGCGATGCCACGCAAGGGGAAGCCCAGCGGAACGCGGCGCACGCGCCGCGGCGTGAAGCTCCGCCCGACCGAGCTCACGCCTGGAGACATCGCGCTGACGGAGCTTCCGCCCGACGCCGCCGCGCTCGCGGCGGCAGTCGCGGCGGACGGCGGTGCGGTGCTCGCGTCGTACCGCGAGCCGCTCGGTGGGCACGCGCTGCTCCTCTGCGCGTTGCCGATCGATCTCGTCGCCCCGACGCCGTTCCAGCGCGACGTCTCGGACGCGCACGTCCGGCGCCTCACCCAGGCGATGGACAAGACGAAGCGGTTCCTCGATCCGGTGATCGCCGTGCGCGAAGAGCGCGCCGCGGCGGACGGCGACGAGCCGAAGCGCTACTGGGTTCCGAACGGCTACCACCGTCTCACGGCGCTCCGGGAGCTCGGCGCGAAGACGATCATCGCGCTCGTCGTTCCCGAGACGCCGGTCGCGTACCAGATCCTGGCGCTCAACATCGAGAAGGCGCCGAACCTCCGCGAGCGCGCCCTCAGCGTCGCGCGCATGTATCGCGACCTCGTGGCGATGGGACGCGGTGGGGAAAAGGAGAGCGCGCTGACGCTGGAGTTCGAGGAGCCGGCGCTCCCGACGCTCGGGCTCGCGTACGAGAAGCGGCCGCGGCTCTCCGGCGGCGCCTACCACCCGGTGCTCCGCAAGAGCGACGACTGGATCGCGCGGCCGCTCGCGACCGCGCTCGAGGAGCGAGAGCGGCGCGCCGATGCGTTGCTCGCGCTCGACGACGCCGTCGGCGACGTCGTCGTGCAGCTGAAAGCGCGCGGCTTCCAGAGCCCGTACCTCCGGCCGTTCGTGATCGCGCGCATCAATCCTCTGCGCTTCATGAAGGGTGAGGCGCCGCCGCTCGACGAGCTGCTCGTCACCATGACGAAGCGGGCGCGCGGCATGAAGGTCGACCGGATCAAGCCCGAGGACGTGGTGCGCACCGGGGGCTCGCCCGAGGCGGAGTAGCGTAGCCGCACGCCGGCGGGGACGCGCGTGTGATCGCGGGCGTTGCTAGCCTTGCCGGGCAATGGACACCGTCCGCGCGGACCAGCGGCCGATCGAGGACCACGGGATCATCGGCGACCTCCATACGGCGGCGCTCGTCTCGATCGACGGCGCGATCGACTTCATGTGCGCGCCCTCGTTCGACTCTCCCTCGGTGTTCGCGGCGCTGCTCGATCACGAGCGCGGCGGCATCTTCCAGATCGCGCCCGTGCTCGCGGATGCCGCGCACAAGCAGCTGTATCTCCCGGACACGAACGTGCTGCTCACGCGCTTCCTGTCGAGCGACGGCGTCGCGGAGGTCTCGGACTTCATGCCGGTCGAGGGCGCGGGTCGGGCGCACAACGTGGTCCGTCGCGCCAAGACCGTGCGCGGCGAGGTGCGGTTCCTCATGTGCTGCGCGCCGCGATTCGACTACGCCCGCGCCGCGCACACCGCCGAGCGCACGTCGGACGGCGTCGTGTTCCGTCCCGATGCGGGCGGCATGTCGGCGTTCCGCTTGCGGTCGGAGGTGCCGCTTCGGGTCGAGGACGGCAAGGCGCTCGCCGAGTTCACGCTCCGCGCCGAGGAGTCGGCCTCGTTCGTTTTCGAGGAGATCCGCGACGGTGAGGAGTCGCCCTGCGGCAATCCCGACTACGTGTCGGCGGCGTTCAAGGACACGGTCAATTTCTGGCGCCGCTGGATCGGCCGCGCGACCTACCGCGGGCGCTGGCGCGAGCAGGTGCACCGCTCGGCGCTCGTGCTGAAGCTCCTCACCTCGGGCAAGCACGGCTCCATCGTCGCGTCGCCGACGTTCGGTCTTCCCGAGCACATCGGCGGCGTTCGCAACTGGGACTACCGCTATACGTGGATTCGCGACGCGTCGTTCACGCTCTACGGGCTCATGCGGCTCGGCTTCACCGAGGAAGCGGGGGCCTTCATGCGGTGGGTCGAGGCGCGCTGCCACGACCTCCCGCCGGACGGCTCGCTCCAGATCATGTACGGCATCGACGGACGGACCTCGCTACCCGAGGAGGTGCTCGACCATCTCGGCGGCTACCTCGGATCGCGGCCGGTGCGCATCGGGAATGCCGCCGTCGGACATCTCCAGCTCGACATCTACGGCGAGCTGATGGACGCGGTGTACCTCTACGACAAGTACGGCGCGCCGATCTCGCACGATCTCTGGCACGACCTGATCCGGCTCGTCGACTGGGTGACGCGCAACTGGCAGCAGGCCTACGAGAGCATCTGGGAGGTCCGCGGCGGTCGGCGGGAGTTCCTCTATTCACGCGTCATGTGCTGGGTCGCGATCGACCGCGCGATCCGCCTTGCCCGCAAGCGTTCCTTTCCGGCTCCCCTCGCGCGCTGGATCGAAGTCCGCGACGCGATCTACGCCGACGTCTACCGGCGCTTCTGGAATCCCGAGCGGCGCGCCTTCGTGCAGCACGCCGCCACGACCGAGGTCGATGCCGCGAGCCTGCTCATGCCCCTGGTACGGTTCGTCGCGCCGACCGACCCGCGCTGGGTTTCGACGCTCGCCGCGATCGAGAAGGACCTGGTGAGCGACTCACTCGTCTATCGCTACCGCATCCTGGACGGGGAGGACCGTTCCGCCGACGGCCTGTCGGGCCAGGAGGGCACGTTCTCGATGTGCACCTTCTGGTACGTCGAGTGCCTCTCCCGCCTCGGCGATCTTCCAAAGGCGCGCTTCTTCTTCGAGAAGATGCTCGGCTACGCGAACCATCTCGGGCTGTACGGCGAGGAGCTCGGTCCGCGCGGGCAGCACCTCGGTAACTTCCCCCAGGCGTTCACGCATCTGGCCCTGATCAGCGCCGCGTACGATCTCGACCGGCGATTGGACGTCGCGGGCCACAGGGCCTAGACCGAAGCCCCGGCGTTCGGCCGCGGTGTCGCTTCACGCCCGTCGCGCGCGCGTGATCAGGTACTCGCGGCCCCAGCGGATCTTACCGTCCGCCGGCGTGCGGTAGCCGGCGAGATACGTGAGCAAGTCCTTCCGGAGCGCCTCGCGCGCCGGGCCTTCGAGGCTCGCGAATGCCCGCACGGTCGGCCCGTAGCGCGTCGCGAAAAGCTCCACGATCTCCTCCGGCGAATCGCCGAAGTGCGGGCAATCGCCGCGCGTGAACTCGAAATCGCGGAACGCGCCGCCGAGGAGCTCCCGCACTTTCGCGGGATCGCCCCAGTTGAAGGGCGACGGCACGCCCGGCGGCGGCGGCACGTGGGTGTTGGTGGTGCGGAACCAGCCGCCGAGCCCACCGTCGGGCGTCCACGCGAGAAACACCGTGCGCCCTCCCGGACGCGTGACGCGCGCGATCTCGGCGCCGACCTTCGGTTGGTCCGGCGCGAACATGTGGCCGCACGTCGAGATCACGACGTCGAAGCTCGCGTCGGGGAACGCGAGCGCCTCGATGTCGCCTTCCCGGAAATCGATGCCGTCCACGCCTTCGGCTTCCGCCTTCTCGCGCGCGACTGCGAGGAGCTCGGGTGTCAGGTCGACGGCCGTGACGTCGGTCGCGCCGCGGGCGCGCGCGGCGATCGCGGTGATGCCGGTGCCGGTCGCGAGATCGAGGACGCGCTCGCCCGGCCGAATCTTGGCGACGCGCAGGGTGTGATCGGTCGTGATCGTGAGGCCGTCGGCGATCCGATCGTACTCGCCGAGAGCCCAGATGACTTTGTGCTTCGCCTTCAGCTCGGAGAAGTCCGCCATGGCGCGATCTCCCGAGGGGGTGGGTGGACGCCCCGCATAGCACGGATGAGGTGCGGGACAAGCGCGACCGCAGGGTGTCCGCGGCTACTTCATCGTACCGGCGACGACGGCGGCCGTGTGACCGGGCCGCAGCGGGTCGATCAGCAGGAGGGCGACGCGTACCTTCGCGCTGCTGCTCACGACGTCGCAGTAGGCCGGCGGCGCGCCGAGCGGAGGCGAGAGGCGGCAGACGGCATTCGGCGCGATCGGCGCGTTGCAATTCGTGTTCTCGGGCGCGATCTCCGCGCCGTTCTCGCCGATCATTCGCACGGTCGCCGTGACCGGTTTCTTGTCCGCGTTCACGATCGTGCACACGAAGATCTCGTTCGACGCGGAGCTCAAGAGTGGGGTCGTGAAGCGCTTGCCGCCCGCCTCCGCGGCGGCGGCCGAGACCAGCATGAAGATCATGCCGAGGATGGTTGCGAGCGGTGCTCTCATGGCGTGCCTCCTGATCTCCGAGTCGGTAGCGGAGGGCGGCACGAGTCGCAATGGGATGGCGCAGGCGCCCAGGCACCTGCGCGGCGTGACACTAGCCGCCGTCCTTGATCTCGAGCGTGTAGGGCGGCGTGCACGCCGACCCGGACACGGCCCGGACCTCGACGCCGTACTGCGCGCCGTTCGTGCCGTCCTCGCCGTGGCCCTCGTAGACGATCAGCTCGTTGGCATCGCGGGCGTTCGTCGAGGCGCCGATCTCCTCGAAGACGTCCCCGTTCCTCCGATACAGGTGGAGGTCGTAGTTCACGTCCTTCGGCAGGTTCTTCAGCTGTGCCACGATCTGGAAGTGGTGGCCGACGAGGTCCGCGACGCTCCAGACGTAGAAGTCGCCGTCGTCCGGCGCGTGGATGTTGCCCGCGACGGTCAGCTCGTAGCCGTCGTCGGTGCAGCCGCCCGGGCATTGAGCGTCGAGCGCGCGGGGCGCATCGGGGAAAGCGCTCGGCTCGAACAGGTCGTGACACGGCGTGGCCGTCACCGTCGGGGTCGGCGTGGTGGTGGCGGTAGGCGTCGCGGTGACCGTCGCCGTGGGGGTGGCGGTCGGCGTGGGGGTGTCGGTCGCAGTCGGTGTGGACGTCGGAGTCGCCGTCGTCGTCGGTGTGGCGGCGCTCGGCGTTCCAGCCGTCGCGGTGGTGTTCGGCGTCGATAGACCGCTCGCGGTCGACGTCGCCACGGGCGTCGGTGGCGATCCGCAGATCTCGGTGAGGCTCCGGCCGACCGATGCCAGCAAGGCTTCGGCGCGCGGGGCGTGGAAGCGCGCGAGCTCGGCGACCGCGCAGCGGTGCGTCCGCGCCAAGCAGTCGGCGTAGCCGCCGAGCGTCGCGGCATCGCCGCCGATCGCGGCGCAATCCGCGCCGACGGCGTCCAGCAGCTGGCCGCTGGCGTCACGCAGCTGCGCGAAATCCACGGTCGCACAAGTTTTGGCCAGCGCCACGGCCGGGCGCGCGGCGGCCGCCGCGATGTTCGCGAACTCGCCGTCGCAGCGCGCCCGCGCGCGGGCGAGGCAGACCGGCTGCGCGATCGGGTCGGTCTTCACCTGGACGCAGGTGAAGACGGTATCGAGGCACCGTCCGAGCGCCTTCGTGCTCGCGTCGACGAGCTTTGCGCTCGCGGTCATGACGGTGGCGGCGCACTTCTCGATCCGGCGCGCGAGGCCGCCCGGATCGCCGACGTGCTCGCCGCCGCCGCCATGCGGCATCAGGCAGGCGAGCGCCGCGCGTCGCGCCGGGTCGACGCCCGCGAACGCGAGCAGCCCCGCGGTGCGCGGCATCGCGACGGCGAACGTGCGCTCGATCGCGCATGCGTGGTGCATCGCGAGGCACCGGCCGAGGCTGATCGCGTCGCTCACGTCGACGCCGAATGCCGATGCGCACTCGGCGCCGATCGCGTCGAACCCGAGGCCGCGCGCGTCGAGCATCTCGGACACCGAGAGATCGCTCGCGCACTTCCGCGCGATCGTGTCGACGAGCCGCGTCTGCTCGGCCGCCGCGGCCGCGAGCTGCTTGTTGCAGCCTTTGCGGGCGCGGGCGAGGCAGCCGATGTCACCCGGCTTCGTCTGCACGCATTTCGTGAGCGGACGCGCGCAGTCCCGCAGCGCGTCGAGCGTCTCGCTGGCGACCTTGGCGCTGGTGCGCGCGATCGTCGCGTGACACTTGTTGGCGAGCTTCGCGCGATCGGGATCGGGAAGGGACTGAGCCTGTGCACTCGGTGTCGTGCCGACCGCGGCGGTCAGCATGACGGCGAGCGCGAGCATTCGGACCGCAGGGGGAGATTGCATTCGCACTTCCTCGTAAGGGACTCGTGACTTCGAGCAAAGCACATGCCTGGTCATCGGCCCGGTCCCGACGTGCTCACGCGTCTCGCGGCGGTGCGACTCCTGATGCAGGCGTGCGGCGCGGGCGGCGAGTACGGCGGAGGTGGCGCACGATCCGTGGTCGCTCGCGGACGGCGCGCCGGTCGTGGTAGCGAGGCGCCGGCATGCGGGATCTGGCAACCCTCGGTCGCGAGCTCGGTCTGAAGGACCACGTGACGTTCGCGGCGGGTCCCGGAGAGGTCGGACCCGTAACGCAGGTAGCCAACCGCCACGCCACCGCGAGCATCGCCCTCCAGGGCGCGCACGTGATGGCGTATCGACCGCGCGACCACCGAGAGGTCCTGTGGGTCGGCTCGCAGAGTGCGTTTCGGCCCGGCAAGGCGATTCGCGGCGGCATCCCCGTCTGCTGGCCGTGGTTCGCCGATCATCCAACCGACCGGACGAAGCCCGCGCACGGCTTCGTACGCGCCGCTCCGTGGCGCGTCCTCGGCACGGAGATCGCCGCCGACGACGCAACGCGCGTTCGATTCCGGCTCGTCGACGACGAGGCGACCCGTGCTCTCTGGCCGCATCGCTTCGAGCTCGAGCTCGCGGTGACGGTCGGCCCGTCGCTCGACGTCGCGCTCGCGATCCGCAACACCGGCGACGCGCCCTTCACGAGCGGCGGCGCCCTGCACAGCTACTTCACCGTCAGTGACGTGACGCGGGTCGCGATCCACGGCCTCGACGGCTGCACGTACGTCGACAAGGTGGATCGGCTCGCGCGCAAGGCGCAGCGCGGTGCCGTCCGCATCGACGC
This sequence comes from Thermodesulfobacteriota bacterium, assembly GCA_036781285.1. Lineage (GTDB taxonomy): Bacteria > Desulfobacterota > Binatia > UTPRO1 > UTPRO1 > UTPRO1. The sequence goes on from DAIQBH010000048.1 coordinate 27,396, forward strand.
GGAGACCGACCGCGTGTACCTCGACACGACCGCCGAGTGCGTGATCGACGACCCGGGCCTGCGTCGACGGATCGTGATCGCCAAGGCCGGCAGCCGCTCGACGGTCGTCTGGAACCCGTGGCGTGCAAAGGCGGCGAGCATGGCCGACTTCGGCGCCGACGAGTACCCCGGCATGGTGTGCGTCGAGACCGCCAACGCCGGCGACGACGTCGTCGTGGTTCCGCCGTCCGGCGAGCACGTCCTGCGGACGACGATCCGGGCCGAAGCGGCGCCGGCAGGCGACTGACGAGGACGACGAGGACCGCCATGCCGATGCCTTCCGGAATTCCCGTCATCGACCTCATGCTCGAGCTTCCGACCGATGACCGCGGCACCTGGTACGACTTCATGAAGCCGCTGCTCATGGATGCCGAGAGCCGCGAGCTCTACAAGTTTCCCGCCGAGTACATGTTCAAGGCGGTGCCCACCGTGCGCGACTCCGACGACTACATCGGGATCGCGCTCGACGAGATGGACAAGCACGGCATCGCGCAGGCGATGATCAGCGTGCGCTTCGGGAATCCGCTCGGCGGCCGGGCCCTGAAGGAGCACCCCGACCGCTTCATCGGCTCCTACGCGGTGGATCCGAACCTCGGCATGGAGGGCGTGCGCGAGCTGCGGAAGGCCGTCGAGGCGTACGGCGTGAAGGCCGCGACCGCGTTCCCCGCCGGCTGCGTCCCGCAGGTCCCCATCAACGACAGGAAGTTCTATCCGCTCTACGCCGCATGCGTGGACCTCGACATCCCGATCTTCGTCTGCGCCGGCGTCCCGGGCCCGCGCGTGCCGATGGCGTGCCAGGACGTCGCGCTGATCGACGAGGTGTGCTGGTTCTTCCCCGAGCTCCGCTTCGTCACGCGCCACGGCTGCGAGCCGTGGACCGACCTCATGGTCAAGCTCATGCTGAAGTACCCGAACCTCTACTACTCGACGAGCGCCTTCGCGCCCCGCTGGTACCCACGAGCCATCGTCGAGTTCGCGAACACGCGCGGCGCCGACAAGATCCTCTACGCGGGGTACTTCCCGATGGGGCTCACGCTCGATCGCATCTTCGGCGAGCTGCCGCAGGTGCCGTTCCGCGACCACGTGTGGCCGAAATTCTTGCGCGAGAACGCGGTGCGGGTGCTGAAGCTCTGACGGTCGAGTCGGCGCGTTCCCGACTACGTCAGTCCGCGCGGTCGCTGAACATCGTCGTCGAGCCTTTCCTCGGCGGCGCGCTGTAGGTGGCTTCCCAACAGCTGCCGTCGCCGCTCAGG
>DAIQBH010000049.1:0-28653 GCA_036781285.1 Thermodesulfobacteriota bacterium
AACGGGGCCACCGTCGTCACGCCGGCGCCGAGGTCGCAGACGTCGTCCGCCGGGTCGTCGCCCGGCCCGGTCGCGGCACCCCAGAAGACGTTGGTCGCCGTGAGAGGCGGCGTCTCGGTGATCGTCCCGCAGTTCGGAGAGCCGCCTATCGCCTGCGTGCCGTTGCCGATCAGGTTCGACGCGGTCACGGAGACGGTCGTCGTGCCCTGGTTGTGGACCCCCGCCTGCCGGTTGGCGATCGCGGCGAAGCCGGTCACGCTGAGCGCGGCGCCGTTGCCGCCGCGCAGCCCTTCCCGATTGCCGACGGCGACGTTCCCGACGAGGACGGCCTCGTCGTAGAGCCCGCCCGTGAAGCCGAAGTCGTTGGCGATCGCCACGTTGCCCTCGAAGCGCTGGCTGCCCGTGCCGCCGGCGGCGAACCCGTCGCCGGTATTGGCGACCGCGAGGTTGCTCCGCGCCACCCCGCCGCCCGCGCTCGCGAGCCCGACGCCGAGCGCGTTCGCGCTCGCGACGTTCCCCGCGATGACGTGGCCGCCGCCGGTGCCGCCGGCGAGGAAGCCGCTGTTGGTGAGGATCGCGTGGTTGCCTTCGACGGCGACGTTCGACGCCGGGTCCGCGATCGCGACCCCGTTGCCGCTCGAGTCGAAGAGCGTGAAGCCCTTCTTGGCTCGTCCGAAGCGTGCGCCGCTCGCCGTGATGCGGACGGCGACTCGGTTGAAGCCGGCGACGTCGATGATCGTCCAGACGGCGCCCGTGCTCGATTCGACCGTCACCGCCTTGTCGATCAGGACGACCGCGCCGATCTCGGGACCTTCATCGTTCGCTTCGCCGAGCGTGCCGTCGCGGTCGAGATCGCCGTAGCGGCCGGGGCCGACGACGATCGTGTCGCCGGCCGCCGCGAGATCGATCGCGCGCGTGATCGACCGGCAGGGGGCGGTCTTGGTGCCGCACGTCGGTCCGTCGAGGCCGTTGTTCGCCACCTGCAATACCGCGGCGTCGGCGCTCGCGACGCCGGCCAAGGAGATGAAGAACGTCGAGATCGTCAGCAACGTTCGCATCATGGTCGTGAGGTCCTTTCGCTCGAGGGTGGGCGTCACAGCGGCACCTTGGGAGAGATCGCGATCACCTTCTCGAGGATCTCGAGAATTTCGATGTCGCCGCCCGTGCCGCCGCACGTCTGATCGGCCGGGTCGTCGCCGGACCCGGTCGGCGCGCCGAAGCAGATCTTGTCGAGGGTGACGGTCCCGGCGCCGGCGACGGAGACGCCGCAGTTGCTGCCGTCGCTGCCGTTCCCGAAGACGTTGCTCTTGGTGAGCGTGACGTTCGGCACCGTCACGATCACGCCGGCGCGATGATTGCCGAGGAACGCGTTGCTGCCGAGCTGCGCCGAGCCGGCGGCGCCGACGCTCATGCCGATGTCGTTGCCGTTGGCGACGCTCTTGGTGACCGTGCTGCCGTTGCTGAAGATCTGGAAGCCGGTTTCGGCGTTGGCGCTCGCGACGCAGCTCTTCACGACGTGGCCGGCATCGTCGCCGCTGAGGGCGAACCCGTTTCCGCCGTTCGCCGTCGCCCGGCACGCTGTGAACGAGCAGCCGCCGCCGGTGAAGACGAAGCCGTCGGCCGCGTTGGCCTCGGCGACGTTCGTGCGGAACACGAGCCCCGACGATTTCGAGCCGAAGCCGATGTCGTTGCGGATGGCCCGGATGCCGCTCACGGTCACGTTCGACGCGATGCCGATCGCGACGCCGGCCCGGTCGCTGCCCGTCACCGTGAAGCCCTTCTTCGGTTTCCCGAACTTCACCCCGCTCGCCGTGATGGCGACGGCGTTCGAATCCCCGCCGTTGGCGTCGATGACGGTCGTGGCCGCGCCTTCGACGGACTCGACGGTCAGGGTCTTGTCGATGACGACCATGCCGACCTCGGCGTCGCTTTCTTCGCCGGGCTCGCCGAGGATGCCGTCGGCGTCGAGGTCGCCGTACCGGCCCGGGCCGACGACGATCTTGTCGCCGGCGGCGGCATTGAAGATCGCCCTGCTGATCGAGCGGCAGGGCGCGGTCTTCGTCCCGCAGCCGTCGGCGTCGGTGCCGGTCGCGGCGACGTTGAGGGTGCCGGCGGAGGCGGAGGCGGCGCCGGTCAGGATCAAGAACAGAGCGAGCAGCCAACTGCGTGCGTACCGAGGGTGCATGACGGTCCTTTCGAAAGCGGTCGTTGACGACGCCTTCGGGATACGGACCATCGCCTGGGCAGTCCTAAGCGAACGGTAAAAGATGGGTAACGTTCGCTCGTCGGCGCGCGAGCGACGCAAAATCGTCGGTCGGCCGTTCGAGCGCGCGCCGCTCGGCCGCAAGTCGCTGTCTGTGCGCATTGTCATCGGCGGCCCGCGTTTTGCTTTCTTGCGGCGCTGATGGCCGCCCCAGCCGTGCACGCGTCGCGTCTGCGCATCGGGATGGCCGTCGTCGCGCTGCTGCACCCGCTCTTCTGGCTCGGCCGTAACGGCGTAGATCCGAGCGAGGACCAGGTCGAATTGGTCCGGCTCGCGATCGTGATTGGGGCGGTCGCCCTAATCGGCTTCAGCTATCGCGAGTCGGCGGTCCGCCGGTGGGGCCAGCAGGCGATCGTCCTCACGTTCGTTGCGCTGCTCGCGAGCTCGGCGTGGATCGTCGTGCTCCAGGGCTGGGAGACGCAGTACGTGATCGCGCCCGTCATGCTCTACTTCGTGATCGGCGCGATCGCCGCGAACGCGCTCGAGGCGACGGTGATCGTGCTGACGGCCGTCGCGGCGCCTCTCGCCCTCACGCTCCTCCACGGCCAGCCGTTCGATCGGCTCCTCGGCGTTCCGCTGCTGCTCCTCGCTTCGTCGGCGATCGGGGGCACGATCGTCAGCTGGTTTCGGAGCCGTTCCCAGACGCTCCTTCGGCAGGAAATCATGCGCCGCGAAGCGGTCGAGGACGACCTCCGCGGCGCCCGCGCCCACCTCGAATCGGTCCTGAACGCCACCTCGGATGGCATCCTGGACGTGCGGCTCTCGGCCGACGGCCCGCGGATCAGCTTCGCGAACCGCCGCTTCGGCGAGATCTTCCAGCTGCCGCCGCACGAGGTCGTCGGCATGCTCGACCGCGACGTCCGGACGCGGGCGGCGCGCTCGTTTCGCCATCCGGACGCGTTCGAGCGGAACGTCGCGGAGCTCTACGCGAACCCTACCGCCGTCTCGACGGACGAGCTCGAGCTCGTGCACCCGCGGCCCGGACTGCTCGAACGCTGGAGCGGACCCGTCCGTGACGTCGACGGGGCCGTCGTCGGCCGAGTCTGGGCGTTCCGCGACGTCACCGAGGAGCGGGCGACGCGCCGCGAGCGGGACGAGCACGCCGTCCGGCTCGAGACGACGAACGCCGAGCTCGAACGCGCCTCGCGCGCCAAGGACGCTTTCCTCGCGAATCTCTCGCACGAGCTCCGGACGCCGCTGTCCGTGATCATCGGGTACCTCAACCTGGTCATCGAAGGCGGGCTAAGTCCGGACGAGCACCGCGACTTCGTGGTCCGCAGTAACCAGAGCGCCATTCACCTCTTACGCCTGATTTCGGACATGCTGGACCTGACGCGCCTCGAGTCCGGGACGGCGGTGATCGAGGTCCAGCCCATCACGGTGGAGCCGATCCTGGAGGAGGTCCGCGCCCTCACGGAGGTGCTCGCGTCGGCGAAGGGCCTCCGGCTCGACGTGACGGCGGATCCCGCGCTCGTCGTGCTCGCCGATCGCCAACGGCTCGAGCAGATCCTCCTCAATCTCGTCGGCAATGCGCTGAAGTTCACCGCGGCCGGAGGGGTGACGGTGGCCGCGACCGCCGACGGGGGCGAGGTGACCTTTCTCGTCCGCGATACGGGCTGCGGCGTACCGCCAGACGAGCAGGAGCTCCTCTTCGGGAAGTTCATGCGGCTCGACAGTCGGGCCACGGCGCCGACCGACGGCGTCGGGCTCGGCCTCAGCATCTGTCGCGAGCTCGTGACGTTGATGGGAGGGCACATCACGCTCGCGAGCGCGGGCGTCGACCAAGGCACCGAAGTGCGATTCACGCTGCCGCGCGCGGCGTATACGCTCGCGCGTACAGCCGCGAATCCTTGACAACTTCGACTCGGAGTCAGTACGTAGGCGCGGCTTCTGGGGCGGATGGGTCGGTTGGAAGAAGGGGTCGGGGGCAATGCCTGACAAGATCAACGAGGCGGATTACACCCGCCGAGGTACGCTGAAGGTCGACCAACCGGCCGCCCTTCCGGATGTGCTCGACGTGCTCGTCGCGGGCGGTGGCCCGGCGGGCACTGCGGCGGCGGTGCGCTGCAAGGAGCTCGGCCTGTCGTGTCTGGTCGTCGACTACGACGACCTGATGAAACGCATTCGCGACTACCCGAAGGAGAAGCAGATCCTTCCGAGCTACGGCGGCGGCGACAAGCTCCAGTTCCCCGCCGGCGGCCCCATGCTCACGTCGCTCGCGTTCGACGACATCGACAAAGACGACCTCGTGAAGGTCTGGAAGGCCAAGTACAAGGAATACGGCCTGACCGCGAAGATCGGCCACGAGTTCACGGGCCTCGATCAGCTTCCCGAGGGGACCTGGAGCGTTCGCACCTGGAATCATCGGACGGGTGAAGAGGAGCGCTACCAGGCGAAGAACGTGCTGCTCGCGATCGGCGCCGGCGTGCCGCGCCGCTTCGACATTCCCGGCAACACGGACGGCATCGCGTTCCGGCTCGACGACGCCAAGGAGTACGTGGGCGCACCCGCGCTCGTGATCGGCGGCGGGACGTCGGCCGCGGAGGCGGTGATCGCGATCTCCGGCGCGAAGATCGCGGCCGAGGATCAGACGGGCGTCTACTGGTCGTACCGCGGCGGTAGCATGCCGAAGGTCTCGAAGGCGCTCTCGGACGTCTTCTTCTCGGCCTACGTCGGGAACGGCAACGTCCGCTACCTCGCGTACTCCGAGCCGGTCGCCGTCGTGACGGCCGACGACAAGCAGGAATACTTGTCGGTCCGCATCGACCGGAAGGCGGCGCCCAATCGCCCGTGCGAGACGGTGCACCTCGAGTTCGCGAAGGACCAGGTCGTCGCGTGCATCGGCGAGGACCTGCCGGTGAAGCTGCTCCAGGGCTGCGGGATCAAGATCCCGCTCATGAACAACCGCCCGCTGATGCTCGTGAACCACGACGGCGAGGTGTCGCTGCCAGGCGTGTTCCTCGTCGGCGACGCGCGCGGCCCGAAGTACCTCCGCTGCACCGATTTCAACGACTCGAGCTCGTACGAGCAGGTCGTCGAGAAGCGCAACATCAAGGCCGCGATGGTCGACGCCGTGAAAGCGATCGAGACGATCGCCGCGCGCGCCGGGATGGACGTGCCGAAGGCGGTCGTGGCGCCAGCCCCCGCGGTCGCGGCCGCGTCCGCCGCACCCAAGCCGGCGGTCGTGCCGCCGACGCCCTCGCAGCCCGCCGACGCGAAGCGACCCGCGAGCGAGGTGCAGCTCGTCAGCCTCCACCCCGACGACTCGGCGGAAGAGACGTTTCCGCTCGTCAAAGACAGCGTCATCATCGGCAAGAAGGCGCCCGACATCGCCTGCGGCGACGACGTCTACATGGCCGACACGCATGCCGTGCTCGCGCGCGCGGCCGACGGTTACCGGCTCGAGGACAAGAGCGGGGGGTCGGGCGTGTGGCTGCGGGCGAAAGGCGTCGCCGGCCGGCCGCTCGCCGAGAACGATCTCGTGTGGATCGGCGCGCAGATCCTGATGGTCGTGAAGCAGGGCGCTGGGTGGGCCGTCACCCACTACAACGCCGAAGGCGTGCAGCAGAGCACGCACGCGATCCCCGAGAAGGGTCTGATCGTCGGGCGCGTCGAGCCGGTCTTCCTCGACAAGGCCGATCTCAGCCTGTCGCGCCGCCACGCGCAGTTCCGCCTCGAGAACGGGGCGCTCGGGATCTTCGACCTCGGCAGCAAGAACGGCACGTACGTGAAGCTGATGGCGCCGACCCAGCTCGTGAACGGCGACGAGTTCCGGATCGCGAGCAAGCGCTTCCGCTTCGAGCAGTTCGCGCCGATCTCGAAGCTCGCGGCGAGCGACGTCGTGGTCGAGGCGCCCGTCGCAGCGGCTCCGGCGGCCGCCGCTGCGGCACCAGCCGCGGCCGCACCGGCCCCTGCTGCTCCGGCGGCAGCGGCACCCGCCCCGGCCGCAGCCGCGGCGGCGCCGGCAGCGGCCGGGGGCCTCACGGCGGCGCTCAAGTACGAGTCGTACGATCTCACCATGGCGGTCGCGCCGGATCAGGATCTCCTGCACGCCTACTTCCACGACCTCGTCGTGCGGTTCCCGGACTGCAAGGTCGGCAAGGACGGCGCGCCGCGCGATCATCACGAGGAGCCGCTCGACTGGGAGTGCAAGATCGGCCAGTGCGGCCTCTGTACGGTCGAGATCGTCGAGGGCGCCGAAAATTTCGTTCCGCCCGATCCCGGCGGCATGGAGAAGCCCACCATCGAGAAGGTGCGGCAGCTCGATTGGGATCCGAAGAAATATCGGCTGGCCTGCGTCGCGAAGATCAAGGGTCCCGTCAAACTGACGATTCCACCCGCGTAGAAATCCGGCGCGGGCGCGGAGGGGTGGTAGCCATGCGGAGAGCGGCGAGAACTGCGAACACGGGACGGCCGGGTCGGCGCGGGGCTGCGGCGAGCACGCTGGCGAGCATTCTGGTGACCGTGGCGCTCGCGATCGCGGGATGCGGTGGAAGTGCCGGAGAAGGTGAAGCGCGCCCGGGTCGCGGCCCGGCGCCGGCGGACACGTCGCCGGTGCTCGAGCGCGACGAGGTCGTGTCGATCATGCAGCACGCGGCCAGCTCGGTGGACCGCGACCTGTTCGTCGCGGTCACGGATCGGCGCGGCGTGATCCTCGGCGTCGGCGCGAACTTCGACCTGAACGGCCTCACCTGCAACGATCCGAATCCGGCGCCCGGCACCGACTGTCACGGCGCGAACCTCGCGGTACAGCTCGCGCGGACGGCCGCCTTCTTCAGCGCCGACCAGACGCCGCTCACGTCGCGCTCCGTGCGCTTCATCAGCGGCGAGCACTTTCCGCCCGGCATCCAGAACTCGGGCGCCGCCGCGCTCTTCGGCATCGAGAACACGAACCGCGGCTGTAGCTTCGACGCCGCCCGCGGCGACGCGCTCTTCAACGCCGGAAAGCTCGTACCGCGCGCGCGGAGCCTCGCCGCGACGCTCGCCGATCTCGACGGCCGGCCCGCGCTCCAGTGTCAGAGCGGCGGCGGTCGCGAAGGCTGTACGACCGGCATCGCGACGCTTCCGGGCGGCGTGCCCATCTTCAAGGGCATCAAGACGGTCCTCGACTCCGAGTTCCAGGGCGGCCGCATGGCGGGCGGCATCGGCGTCGCCGTGCGCGGCATCGTCCCGCCCCCCGACCCGGTCGCGGCGTTCGACAGCGACAGCGTGCTGCGCCGGCGAGACGGCGATCCCGACCTCGACGTCGCCGAGTTCGCGGCGCGCGCCTTCACCGGCGACGAGGCGAAGCGCTTCGTCCCGACGCTCGCGCGGAAGGGCATCACGAACATCTGCCTGAACGACGACATCGCGAAGCCCGCGTGTTGCAGCGCAGTCGAGCCGTGCTCGTTCAGCATCCTGCCGTTGCCGGTCGATCGCGATCCCGTCTTCGATCCCGTCATCTTCATCGACGGCATCGAGGTGCTCGAGCTCGCGGACAATCCGGACGTGGACGAGAACGTGAGCCCGGTTCCGGGCCGCCAGCTGCGTTTCATCCTCGACCCCGCGCGTGCGCCCGCGTCCGGCCGCGTGCCGGGCGGCTATCTCGTCGGCCCGCAGGCGGCGATCGCGGCCCCCGACGGCGCGGCGCCGCTCACCGCGGCGGAGGTCGACGCGATCGTGCAGGCGTCGGTGGCGACCGCGCTCGAGACGCGGGCCGGCATCCGTCTCCCGCTCGAGGAGCGCAGCGCGATGATGATCGCCGTCTCCGACACCGGCGGTAACCTGCTCGCCGTCTTCCGGATGGACGACGCGACCGTCTTCTCGATCGACGTCGCGGTCGCGAAGTCGCGGAACGTCGTCTGGTTCAGCAATCCGAACATCGACACCGTCGACACACTCGACACGCCGGCGATCGGCGACGTCCGCGGCGAGGCGTTCCCGCCGGGCACCGCGATCACGAACCGCACGCTCAGCTTCGGGGCGCAGCCGTTCTTCCCGTCCGGCATCGACGGCTCCGATCCCGGTCCCTTCCGCCGCACGTTCCTCGAGGACTCGGCGACGCCGTGCACGAACGGACGCGAGCCCGCGAACGGCCGGCAGAACGGCATCGTGTTCTTCCCCGGCAGCGCGCCGCTCTATCGCGACGGCGTGATGATTGGCGGTCTCGGCATCAGCGGCGACGGCGTCGAGCAGGACGACATCGTCACCAACGGCGGCGCCAACGCGCTCTCCGGGTTCGAGCCGCCCGCGAGCATCCGCGCGGACCGGGTGTTCGTGCGCGGCGTGCGCCTGCCGTACCTCAAGTTCAACCGGCAGCCGAACCAATAGGAGTCGACGTCGACCGAACGGTCGCGGGTCAGGGAACGATGGCGAAGGACGGAGACGACAAAGGCTTCGACGAGCACACGCGGATCGGCGGCGCGCCGCCGAAGCTGCCTGGAGCGCCGGCGCCGGCAACACCGGCGCCGCCTCCGCTCGACGAGTCCACGCGGGTCGCGACCGCGCCACCACCGCCGCCGGTCGGCGCGCGTCCACCTTCGGCTGCACCGCCGCCGGCCGCACCACCCGCGCCGCCGCCGCTCGACGAGTCCACCCGTCTCGGCGTCGCGCCGCCGCCGCTGCCGAAGGCGCCGCTAGCACCGCCGGCGGCACCGACACCCGCCGCCGCGCCGCCGCCCGCGCCCGCGACGATCAAGGCCCCGCCGCAACCGCCGCCCGCGGGCGGCGGCGACTTCGCCGAGCACACGGTCCTGCTCTCGAGCCTGCAAGAGCAAGCCGTGCCGCCCGCGCGCATGCAGCGCATGGCGCCGCCCGGGCGCTCCGACATCGTCAACCTCGATCGCATGCACTACCTGATGGGCCGTCTGCCCGCGTGCGATTTCCGTCTCTACTCGCAGACCGCGTCTCGCGAGCACGCAGAGCTCTCCGCGCGCGACGGCCGCTGGTACCTCACGCCGGTCGCCGGGAAAGTCGTCCTGGTGAATGGCTCACCCGTGAAGGAGGAAGTCCCATTGACGCACAAGATGCGACTACAGCTCGGAGGTGACGAGCTCGTTTTCCTCGACGAGAGTGGCGCGACGGAGGTGCGGGACGCGTCGCCGGCAGGGACGGGGGCCAAGCTCGGCGACGTGCGCTGGATCGCGCTCGTCGTCGCGCTCGTGGCGTTGATGCTGGTGGTGTGGCTGTGGGCGACCCGGTGATGGCGGCCTGGAAGCGGTTCGACGTCGCCGCCCTCGCCGCGTTGGGATTGGCCGCCGTGCTGGCGGCGCCGGCGGGGAGCGTGCTCGCGCAAGGATCGCCGGGCGGCGGTCCCGACGTCGCGGTCGAGACGCCGGCGGCCGGCAGCGACACGCCCAACTACGAGCCGATCGACGACCGGTGGCGGCTCGAGCTCCCGCCCTACAAGCTCAACACCAAGGGCCACTGGTGGGATCCCTACAACCAGAACGTCCTCAAAGGTGACTTCCCGATCATCGGGGAAGACATCTTCATGAAGCTGACCGGCATCTCGAAGACGCTGATCGAAGGACGCGCGCTGCCGTCGCCGAGCGGTGTCTCCACCGACGAGCCCGGCGATTTCGACTTCTTCGGCCGCCGCAATTCGATGGTCCTCGATCAGAAATTCGTGACGCGCTTCGAGATGCAGAAGGGCGCGACGGCCTTCAAGCCGTTCGAATGGCAGATCGTGCTGGAGGGCGTCGGCAACGTGAACCTGCTCGCGACCCAGGAGAACGGCCTCGTCGATCCCGACGTCCGCGACGGCACGGACCGTACGACCACGCACGTGGCGCTCCAGGAGGCTTTCGTCGAGATCCACATCGCCGACACCTCGGTCAACTACGACTTCATCTCGACCAAGCTCGGCCGGCAGGCGTTCAACAGCGACTTCCGGAGCCTGCTCTTCTCCGACATCAACCAGGGCGTCCGCATCTTCGGCTCGGCCAACGCGAACCGGTACCAATACAACTTGCTGTACTTCAACATGGCCGAGAAGGACACGAACTCCGAGCTCAACACGTTCGGACTTCGCGATCAGCAGGTCGCGATCGGCAACCTCTACATCCAGGACTTCCTGACGCTCGGCTACACGACCCAGTTCAGCGTCACCTACCTCCTCGACAACGGGAAAGAGGGCGGCGAGAACGGGTTCGTCTTCGACAACCAGGGATTCCTGGTGCGACCCGATCCGGTCGGCATCGCGCGCCCGCACAACATCGACGTCTTCTATCTCGGGTGGACGGGCGAGGGGCACCTCGGGTGGGTGAACGTCAGCCACGCGTTCTACCAGGCGCTCGGGCACGACACGTCGAATCCGATCGCGGGTCGCAGCACGAACATCGAAGGGCAGCAGGCGTTCCTCGAGCTCTCGATGGACCGCGATTGGATGCGCTACCAGACCTCGGTCTTCTACTCGTCGGGTGACGGCGACCCGCGCGACGACACCGCGCGCGGCTTCGACACCATCCTCGACAACCCGCAGATCATGGGCGGCGGTTTCAGCTACTGGCAGCGCCAGTCGATCCGCGTCGCCGACCGCGGCGGCGTGGCACTCATGCAGCGGAACAGCGTCATTCCCGATCTCCGGAGCTCCAAGATCCAGGGTCAGCCGAACTTCGTGAACCCCGGCATCCTGATGGTGAACGTCGGCGCCACCGCCGACCTCACCCAGAAGGTGAGCCTGATCGGCAACGCGACGTATCTGCGCTTCATCGACACCGAGCCCCTGCAAATTCTCCTCAAGCAGCCCGACGTCCGGCAGGACATCGGCGTCGACATCAGCCTCGGCGTCGAGTACCGGCCCTTCCTCAACAACAACGTCATCGTGAAGGGCTTCGGCGCGATGCTCCAGCCGTTCGGCGGCCTCTCGGACATCACCGAGACCAACACGCTCTACCAGGTCGGCACCGAAGTGGTGCTGGTCTTCTGATGACGCCCATGCGGATCGAACGGCGCAGCATGGGAGGGTGGATGATGAGCGATCGAACGCGATGGGTCGGGATCGGAGTGGCGGTCGCGCTGGCAGTGCTGGCGCTCGCCGGACGCGGCGACGTGCGCGCGGCCGACACGGCGGAGGCGGTAGTTGCGGCGCCCGACGCGGTCGTCGACGCGCATGAGCCGGGCGTCGGCGGCATCCCCGACAGCGCGCCGAAGATGCTGCGGCAGACGCAGGCCGAGGCCGACGCGAAGAGCACGGGCTGCCTCTCGTGTCACGCGGGCATCGAGCCGATGCACGTCTCCGGTCAGGTGAATCTCGGCTGCGTCGACTGCCACGGCGGCAACGTGAACGCGAACGCCGGAGGCGCCAAGCCCGGCACCGCCGAGTACGCGGCGGTGCAGCGCGACGCGCACGTCCAGCCGGAGCATCCCGAGATCTGGCGCGATCCGAACGACAAGTCGCGCATCAGCTCGGCCAACCCCGAGCGGAACTACGCCAAGCTGAACCAGGAGTCGCCCGAGTACATCCGCTTCATCAATCCGGGTGACCTGCGCGTCGCGCAGGAGACCTGCGGCGGCTGCCACCTGAACGAGGTGCACCAGGTCGAGCGCAGCCTGATGGCGACGTCGGCGCTCCTCTGGGGCGGCGCCGCGTACAACAACGGCATCCTGCCGGTGAAGCGCTACATCACCGGCGAGTCGTACACGCGCGACGGCAAGCCGAAGAAGCTCAACACGGTCCCGCCGCCGACGCCGGAAGAGGAAGCGAAGGGCGTGCTGCCGTTCCTGGTGCCGCTGCCGCCGTGGAACGTGGCGCAGCCGACCGACCCGCTCCGCGCCTTCGAGCGCGGCGGCCGCATCGATCGCTCGATCGTGTCCGAGGTCGGCAATCCGGGCCTCGGGCCGCTCCCGGACCTGGCCGGCAAGCCCGACATGAAGTTCGGCACGCGCGGGCTCGGCACCGATCTCCGCGTGAGCGCCGGCATCCTCAACATCCACAAGACGCGCCTGAACGACCCGCACCTCTGGTTTCTCGGCACCAACGACCACCCCGGCGACTATCGCTCGAGCGGCTGCACGGGTTGCCACGTCGTCTACGCGAACGACAAGGATCCGGCGCACTCGGGTCCCTACGCGAAGTACGGCCACGACGGACGCTACCACGGCAAGGACCCGACGATCCCGAAGAACGAGTCGGGTCACCCGATCGAGCACCGGCTCACGCGCGCGGTGCCGACGAGCCAGTGCATGGTCTGCCACATGCACCAGCCGAACTCGTTCGTGAACACCTTTCTCGGCTACCAGATGTGGGACTACGAGACGGACGGCCAGCTGCTCTGGCCCGCGGAGCAGCGCTACCAAACGAGCGACAAGCCGTGGCCGCTGAACCTCGCGGACTACGAGCCGATGCACGCGAGCCTCTCGCACAACCCGGAAGAGGCGGCGACGCGCGGACTCTGGAACGACAAGGACTTCCTGAAGGGCGTGAGCGGCCTCAACACGCAGACGAAGGAGACGACCTTCGCCGACTACCACGGCCACGGCTGGATCTTCCGCGCGGTCTACAGCCAGGACCGCAAGGGCAACCTGCTCGACAAGCACGGCAAGATCGTCGACCCGAACGATCCGAAGAAGTTCGACAAGGCGGTGCACCTGAAGGACATCCACCTCGAGAAGGGCATGCACTGCGTGGACTGTCACTTCCAGCAGGACGTCCACTCGAACGGCAAGATCTACGGCGAGTATCCGGACGCGGTCGAGGTCGGCTGTGTCGACTGTCACGGCACCGTCGACACGTGGGCGACGGTCACGACGAGCGGCCCGGCGGCCCCGTCGAACGGCACCAACCTCCTGACGGGTCTCACGCCGTGGGGCGAGCGCCGCTTCGAATGGATCGGCGGCGAGCTCATCCAGCGCTCGATGCTCGAAGAGGGCAAGGAGTGGGAGGTCCCGCAGGTCGTCGACGTGGTCGACCCGCTCTCGAAGCACTACAGCGAGAAGGCGCGCCTCGCGAAGACGATGCGCGTCGACGGCAAGACCTGGGGCGACGTGCCCGCCAAGGACGGCGACAAACACGGCGGCCTCGCGCACGGCACTGACAAGCTCTCCTGCATCTCGTGCCACACCTCGTGGGTGACGAGCTGCTTCGGCTGTCACCTGCCGCAGCAGGCGAACTGGAAGATCGACAAGAAGCACTACGACGGCGGGGCGACCCGCAACTGGACCTCGTACAACCCGCAGGTGATCCGCCACGACATCTTCATGTTGGGTCGTCACAGCACGACCAAGAACCACCAAGTCGCGCCGGTGCGCTCGTCGAGCGCCGTCATCATCAGCACCACCAACGCCAACCGCGAGCGCCAGTACTACCAGCAGCCGACCGTCTCGGCGGAGGGCTACAGCTCGCAGGCGTTCAACACCCACTTCGCCCACACCGTGCGCGCGAAGGAGACGAAGCAGTGCGACGACTGCCACGTCTCGGCGGCGGGCGACAACAACGCCTGGATGGCGCAGGTGCTGACGCTCGGCACCAACTTCGTGAACTTCGTCGGGCGCTATGTGTGGGTAGGTGAAGGCGATCACGGCCTCGAGGCCGTCGCCGTCACGGAGTGGGACGAGCCGCAGGCGGTGATCGGGAGCAACCTCCACCGCATGGCGTACCCCGACAACTTCCAGGACCACCTGGACCACGACCTCGAGCTCCAGGAGGCGTACGAGCATCCGGGCGTCGACCTCGCGAGCCGGAAGGTCGACGTCCTCTCGCTCCAGCTCCGCGGCGAATACCTCTACGTCGCGAACGGTCCGGGCGGCTTCCGCGTGTTCGACGTCGCCAACACCGACAACAAGGGCTTCTCCGAGCGCATCATCACCGCGCCGGTGTCGCCGCTCGGCCAGCGCGCGTACGTCAAGACGCCGTACGCGACCGGCGTCGCGCTCCCGACGAACCAGCCGATCCACTGGGGCCGCGAGCGCAACCCGGTGAACCAAGAGCAGCCGATGCACCCGATCTATCGGTACGCGTACGTGACCGACAAGGTCGAGGGCCTCGTCGTGGTCGACGTCGACATGCTCGCCGACGGCGACCCGCTCAACAACTTCCTCGAGAAGGTCGCGAGCTTCAATCCGGACGGCATCCTCGACGACGCCCGCTACATCACGCTTGCCGGCGAGTACGCCTACATCCTCTGCAAGCGCGGCCTCGTGGTCGTGAGCATCGCGGACCCGGTGCACCCGCGGGTCGTGTCCGAGCTCGGCGCGCCCGATCTCGTCGACCCGAAGGCGATCCAGATCCAGTTCCGCTACGCCTTCGTCACCGACGCGCGCGGCCTCCGCGTGCTCGACGTCACCAGGCTCGACGCGCCTCGCTTCGTGGCGTCGCTCGACATCCCCGAGGCCGGCGATCTCACGGTCGCCCGCACCTACGCGTACGTGCCTGCCGGGTCGCAGGGCCTCGCGATCGTCGACGTCGAGAAGCCGCTGAAGCCGTTCCTTCTCCAGATGTTCAACGCCAACGGCGTGATGAACGACACCCGCGCGGTCCGGGTCGGCGGCACCGACGCGAGCATCTTCGCGTACGTCGCCGACGGCCATAACGGCCTCCGGGTCGTGCAGCTCATCACGCCCGGCGAGACGCCCGGCAGCGCCGGCTTCAGTCCGAACCCGACCCCGCGCCTCATCGCGACCCGCCACACGCACGGCCCGGCGATCGCGCTGTCACGCGGTCTCGAGCGCGACCGGGCCGTCGACGAGAGCGGCCACCAGGTCGCCGTCTTCGGCCGCCTCGGCTCGCGTCCGTTCACCCGCCCGGAGATGGAAAAGCTCTTCATGCGGGGCGGCGAGGTCTTCACGGTCGCGAGCACGGCGCCAGGCAAGCCCCGCGCGTTCTTCCGCCCGATGCTTCCCGACGCCGGCATGGGCCCCATCGGAGGGCCGGTCGTACAGCCCGCGGCTCCCGTCGGCGAGGAAGAACGCCTCCTGCCGGGCAGGCGTTAGGCGCTTTCAGGTCCGCGGGGCGTCACTCGGGTGACGCCCCGCGTCCTAGAAACCATCTCCAAAAACCTCGCCGGCCGCGATTTTTTCCTCCCATCCCGCACCTGGCCTCTGCTAGGGTCGATGGACACGGGCGCGGAATCGCGCCGAATCAGTGCCGTCGATCCTTCAATTTCACCCCTTTGCCGAGAGAGGAGGCCCCTAATGACGATCGGCCAGATCCGGACGTCGTTCCTCGTCGCTGGAATTTTCGTGACCTTGTGCGCGGCGACGTCAGCGCACGCGATCACCCCTGCTCAGAAGTGTGCCCTGGCCATTCCGAAGGCGGCGCAGAAGTACCTCGCGGCGAAGGTCAAGCTCGAACAGAAGTGCAGGAACGCCGGCTTCAAGGACGGCAGCTGCACGACGCCCGACCCCGGCGCGGTCGCGAAGCTCGATGCGAAGCTCGACGGCGCGCTGACGAAGTCGTGCACGCTGATCCCCTTCCTTCTCCGTTCGATCGGTTTCCCGGGCCCGTGCAGCGACCCCAATACCGCCGACGATTTCACGCTCGCCGACCTCAAGGCATGTATCAAAGGATCCCATGACGACTTCGCGGCCGATCTGCTCGCGCTCCAGTACGACGCGACGCTCATGGGCCAGCTCGGCGACGATCTCAAGTGTCAAGCCGAGGTCGCGAAGCAGAGCGCCGGCATGGCGAACTGCCTGCTGAAGAGCGTCTCCAAGTGCCGCGACGCGATCATGAAGGGCAAGTCGGGCGGTGTGCCGGATCTCTGCGCCACGCAGAATCCGAAGGCGAGCGCGGCCATCGCCAAGTGCGAATCGAAGCTCACGGCCGGCATCGCGAAGAAGTGCACCGCGCAGCAGATCACCGACCTCAAGGTTTGCACGCCGGATCAGACCGACGCGGGAGCCGCCGCCACCTGCCTCATCGATGCGCAGAAGCTCGGGATCGACACGCCGGCGATCGACATTCCAGCCGACCTCATCGACTACGAGTACGCGACGCGCGGCGGGCTGTGCGGCGACAACATCGTCAACCATCCCAATGAGGAATGCGACGGTCCGGACGACTCCGCCTGTCCCGGCCTGTGTGGTACGGCGGCGATCCCCGACGGCTTCTTCGCCTGTCTCTGCAAGGACAAGCCGCGCATGGTCGTGGCCAACGACTCCGATGCCGACACCGACAACGGGTGGACAGGGCAGAGCTCGGACGGCGACGTCGTCCAGGACAGCGGCTACATCGTCGATCTCTACGACTGCGACATGAGCGGCCTCTGCAACGCCGGCCCGCACTGCTCGCTGCCGCCGCATTCGCCGTGCAACGTGCTGTCGACCGCTCCTTCGGGGACGACGTCGGACTCGATCTGCGCCGGGCTCGGGCAGGGGGTCTGCCGGAAAGAGCGCACGGCGACCGGCCCGCGCTGCCATCTCCAGCCGCAGAAGAAGTGCGCGTTCGACAATCCCAAGGACCCGGTTTGCAACCTTCCCGGCGACTTCTGCGAAACCCGGCTCCTCGGTGCTCCCGTCGGTCAGGCCGCGGGCGGCATCGCGGTCTGCAATGTCAGCACGCTGAGCGAGGACGTGGTCGGCACCGTCAACATCGTGACCGGTGAAGGCGCGCTCAAGGTTCGCCAGCGCGCCGTCGTCGTGAACCCCATCAGGCAAGACAAGCCTTGTCCGGTGTGCGGCGGTTTCTGCGCGGTCGATCGGGAGCGTTGTAGCATCGACGACGACTGTGCTCTCGGCATGGGCCCGTGCGTGACGGATCTCCTTTGCAGCGACGGTCCAAACCAGGACCGACCGTGCCGCGCGACCTCGCCTTTCGGTGGAGAGCTTCCGTACTTCGGCACGACGAGCATGGATTGCCCCCCGAGTACGGCGCCCGAAAACCTCATCAGCTCGGCTCAGGGACTCGACGTCAACACCAATCCGCGCGGCACGGATTCCTATTCGCTGTCACCGGGCGTCGCGTGCACCCAGACGGGTTTCAACAACAAGACGTGTCTCGGCGGGACGAGCGAAGGCCGGCCGTGTACCGTCGACTCCGAATGCCCCGGGGGGACGTGCAGCCACCAATGCTTCTGCGGCAGCCAGCAGCGTCCGAATGGCTGCTTCGAGGCATGCGTCGGCGGCAGCAATGACGCTGCCCCCTGCGACGAGGATGCCGAGTGTCCGGGAGGCTTTTGCCACCCGGCGGATTGTCGCCTTGACCCGCTCGACACGGATTCGGATCAAGAGGGGGTGTGTACCGCAGGACCCGTCGACAAGGTCTGCTCGATCACGAGATTCAAGGGATGTCTGAACGACGCAGCGTGCCAGCCCCCAGCCTGCGCGTATTGTGAGATGGGGGAAACGTGCGTCAACATCCCACGCCAATGCTTCGTGAACAGCGGCATCACGCGCACGGGTGCACCGGGCTTCCCCACCCGCACGGTGGCGTCCGTCTACTGTGTTCCGCCGAGTTCCACTGCGATCAACCTGTCGGCCGGTTTCGGTGGTCCGGGCGCCCTGATCCAGCACGAGACACTCTTCGTGGTGCCCTGATCGGCTGAGGCATAGCCGTAGCCAGTGAGCAGGGGGTCGGTTCCGGTCGGAGCCGGCCCCCTTCGTTTCAGCGGGTACGTCCAGGCGAGAACTGGTCGCCCGGGTCTCGTCGCCGGACGGTCGGCACAGCTGCTCAGTCTCGCCGGCCTCGGCGCAGATGCCGGCGTCAGCCCGGCGCGTCAATGGCTCTCGGTCCTGGAAGCGACGTACGTCGCGTGGCGGCTGCCGCCCTTGCACAGCTTTCGGAAGCGTCTCGTGAAGACACCGAAAGCCGTTCTTCGAGGACTCCGGACTCTTGTGCCATCTGCTCGGCATCCGATCGCGACCGCGCCGGACTCGAGATCGACTGTGTCGTGGAGGCCGCCCGGTGACGCATGCGATCGAGATGAAGTCGGATCGACGATCGCGGCGGACTTCTTCGACGGTCTCCAGGCATTCGGATGCTGCGACCCGGTGCGCGTCCGATCGTGGTGTCGGCGGCGCGGAGCGGCAGGAGCGGACGGCCGGAATGGTGCTGCCCGTGGAACGAGCTGCACACGGTCGCTTGGAGCTGATTCACTCCGCAGTCAGCAGCTCACCGAGCCGCGGGAGCGCGTCGGCGACCGGCAGCACCCGCACCCCTCCCTCGTGATACGCGCGCGCTCCCGTGTAGAACGCGAGGGTGCGGGCGGCTGGAAAGCTGTCGCGGAACGCGTGCAAGCCGGCAAGGTCGCCGTCGCGGAGGCGCGCGGCCCGCTTCACCTCGATCGCGATGAGGCCGCGCTCGCCGTAGAGGACGAAGTCGACCTCGAGGCCCGTCGGCGTCCGCCAATACGAAAGCTCGTAGTCGAGCTCGGCGTAGTCGTTGGTGGCGCGCAGCTCTTGGAGGACGAGTGTCTCGAGCGCGGCGCCGTCGATCTCGTCCGGAGTGTCGAGTGGCCCACGCGGTCGGATCCCGCGATAGACGCCGGCGTCGAAGAGGTAGAATTTCGGATGCGCGATCACCTTCCGCTTCGCGCGCTTCCGGAACACGGGGAGGCGTACGGCGAGGAGGAGGTCTTCGAGAATCGAGAAGTAGTCCTCGACGACCTTGCGGTCGACACTCGCATCGCGGGCAACCGCCGAGAGGTTCAGGACGCTTCCCTGAGAGAAGCTCGCCGCTTCGAGGAAGCGCGCGAAGGCGCCGAGATTGCGGGTGAGGCCTTCTTGCTGGACCTCTTCGCGGAGGTAGGTCTGCACGTAGCTCTTGAGGAACGCGGCCGGCCGCTTCTCGACGTAGGCCGCCGGCAGCTGTCCGTGGCGCAAGGACCGCGACACGTCGAAGTCGCGGCCGAGCTCGACGGCCGTCAATGGATGCATGCGCAAGGAGAGCGCGCGGCCCGCGAGCAGGTTGACGGTTCGGCGTTTCAGCGAGCGCGCGCTCGACCCCGTCAGGGCGAAGCGAAGCTTGCGCCGCTCGATCAGGCGATGCACCTCGTCGAGGACGGCCGGAACCTTCTGGACCTCGTCGAGCACGACCCAGCCGCGATGTTCCTCCGGCACCATGCCGTCGAGCCGTTGCGGCGACGCGAGCAGCGCGGTGTAGACGTCGGACTCCAGAAGGTCGAGATAGACGGCGTTCGGGAATCGGTCCCGGAGCCAGCTCGACTTTCCGGTGCCCCGAGGACCGAAGAGAAAGAAGCTCTTGTCGTCGGGGGGGTGAAGCATTCTGGTGTACACGAGGCCATTTCTACCGAAAAAATGGCCTCGCAGTCACCAGAATTCTCAGCGATCCGTCCACGAGCGCCTGGAATTGCTATGCGCTGATGTCGGGTAGTCCCACACAGCCGGCGTCCGCTGACATGGCGACGACGCAGCAGTCGGCCTCGGGGCCCGTCACGCGCATTTCCGCCCCGAAGCCGTGCTACCTGAGCTTCGCACCGACCGCGCCGAGGCTCGCCGCGAACTGGTCCGCTTTGTAGTTGAAGCGGTCGATCGCGGTCAGCATCGTCTTGAGATCGTTGCGGGCGGCGTCGCACTTGGCGTCGCCGACGGCGGGGCGGCAGAGCGCGCGGATCGCGAGGAACGCCTGCTCGGGTCCGCCGGTCGTCCACCACCAGGGCGTGCTCAGATTGTCGACGTCGAGCACGTTGGAGGTCTGGGATTGCCGGAAGGCGAAGCGCTCGGCGAGCTTCAAGCGGTCGCCGCTCGACGTCACGCGATTCAGCATGCGGCGCGTCGCGTCCTGGTTGATCGTGCCGATCTGGCCTTCGAGCGAGCCGAGCCAGCCGACCATCGCGTCGGCTTTCTGCTTCGCGGCCTGCGGGCTCGACGGGACGGCCGCGACGACGCCGTTCCAGAGGCCGCCGAGCTGGTCGCGCTGGCCGGTCGCGACGCCGGACAGCACGGCGTCGACCATCAGATAGTGCCCGCGCGCCTGGCGGAGCGCGTCGTCGACGAGCTTGTGATGGCACTGGTAGCAGTTGCGGTCGGCGAAGTGCGGGAACTGGTCGAACGACTGGTAGTTCGATCCGTCGGCGCGGTCCGAGAGCATGCGGAGCGCTTCGCGGAGGCCGGTGATCTGTCCGAGCGCCCAGATGGTCGGGTCCACGCTGAAGCTGCCCGCCGGTACTTCGTCCTGGTCGTCCCAGTGCTTCATGATCTGCGCGTAGGCGACGAGCTCGAACTGGAGCGGCGGGTGGCCGCCGGCGACGATCTCGTGGTCGATCGCGACGTGGCACTTGGCGCAATTGCGCGCGCGGAGCACGTAATCGTCGTTGTCGTAGAAGCCCTTCGAGACGAACGACTTCCGGGTCTGCGGCCAGTCGCGCTGGGCGTGCGCCTCGAGCCAGAGCTCGGCGGGGCCGTGGCAGTGCTCGCAGCTCACGCCGTCACTGCGCTTGAAGCGGGCGCCCGCGGCGGTTGGCGCGTCGGGCGCGTGGCAGACGAGGCACTTCTGGCTCGCCGTGGCGTCGATCCCCATGTAGGCGGCGATCGCTTTGCCGCCCGCGGTCTCGAGCGTCCGATAGGCGCGCGAATGCCGGTCGATGTTGGTGTTGATCCACTGGGTGCGCGCCGACTTCCACGGCTTCCAGTTCGGATCGGGCTTCTCGCGGCTCGGCAGGCTCGCGCCGTGGCAGGTCGGATTGCCGCACCGTCCGTCGCCGACGAAACCGGGAGCCGCCGCCGCCGGTGCCGCGGCCGTCAGGATCCCCAGGGCCATCCACCCGAGCAGGATCAGCGTACGACGCATCGTCCCCACCCCCCGGCGCCGAGTAACACGCGTCACGCGCGAGCCGCAACCGGCGCTGCGGACGCCGAGCGCGGTTCGGCCGCGGCGGTCGGCGCGTCCGCTCGCGGCAAGGCCAGATAGAACGTGCTGCCCTCACCGAGGGCGCTCTCGACCCAGACGCGGCCGCCGTGCGCGTCGGCGATCTCCTTCACGAGCGCGAGGCCGAGCCCGGTGCCCCCGATGCGCCGCGTTTCGGCGTTGTCGACGCGGTAGAACTTGGTGAACAGGTCCCGCATCGCTTCCGGGCTCATGCCGATGCCGCGGTCGCGCACCCAGAGCGTCACGCCGTCCGCCTCCGGCCGCGCGCCGACCCGGACCTCGCCGCCGGCCGGCGAGAACTTGATCGCGTTGGCGACCAGGTTCACGAGGGCCTGGCGCACGCGGTCGGCGTTGGCGCGGACGCGCGGCAGCTCGGCGCCGATCTCGAGCGCCAGCGTATGCTGGGTGCTCGCGGGCGCGAGGAGCGCCACGGTCTGATCGAGCTCCGGCTTCAGGTCGACGGCGTCGAACGTCCACGTCTCGCGCCCCGATTCCATGCGCTGGAGGTCGAGGAAATCGTCGATCAACTTCCCGAGCCGCATCGCCTCCTGGTGGATGATGCGGAGGAACTCGCGCTGCTGAGCTGGGCTGTAGACCCGCTGGAGCATCAGCTCGGCGAAGCCGCGGAGGCTCGCGAGCGGCGTCCGGAGCTCGTGGCTCACGGTCGCGACGAGCTCGTTCTTGAGCCGCTCGACCTCTTTGCGCTTGGTGATGTCGACCTGGACGCCGATGAAGTTGGTGACGTTGCCGGCGCTGTTCCGGACGGGCGTGATCGAGAGCAGGTTCCAGAAGGGCGTGCCGTCGGCGCGATAGTTGAGCATCTCCACCGTGCAGTGCCGTTCCTCGGCGAGCGCGGCGCGAATGGCCGCCATCGCGGCCGGGTCGGTTTCGGGGCCCTGGAGATAGCGGCAGTTCCGCCCCAGCACGTCGTCGCGCTTGTACCCGGTCAGCCGCTCGAACCCGGAGTTCACGTAGATGAGCGGGTTGTCGGGCAGCTGCGGGTCGGAGATCGTGATGCCCTCCGACGTCGACGCGATCGCGTGATCGCGGAGATAGAGCGCGGCCTTCGCCTGCTCGCGTTCGGTCACGTCGCGGGTGTTGCAGACGACGCCGCGGACGGCGGGATGCGCGAGCAGGTTGTTGGCGATCGTCTCGAGGATGCGCCACGAGCCGTCGGCGTGCCGGCTGCGGAACTGGATCGATGGCGCGAGTCCCTCGGCGTGGACGACGTGCGCCCAGTAGCTCTCCATCTTGGCGCGATCGGCGACGTCCATGAGCTCGAAGAGCGGCCGGCCCTCGACGTCCGGCGGCGTGATCCCGAGGACGCGCTCGACCGAGGCGTTGATGAACCGCACGGTGCCGTCGGCGTCGACGAGCGACACGACGTCCGACACGCTGTCGATCAGCGCGACGATGCGGTCCTGCGACTCGCGGAGCGCCGTCTCCGCGCGTTCGCGGTCGGCGACCTCCTCGCGGAGCTGGTCGTTCAGCGTGCGGAGGTCGGCGGTGCGCGCGGCAACCGTCTCCTCGAGGTGATCGCGCGAGTTGCGGAGCTCCTCGCGGCTCTGGGCGAGTGCGAGCTCCGCCTGCTTCCGCGCCGTGACGTCGAGGACGTGGCCTTCGTAGTAGCGGAGGGCGCCGTCGGCGTCGCGGACGGCGCGCGCGCTCTCGGAGATCCAGATGACCGAGCCGTCGCGGCGGTGGATCTCGGACTCGAACCCCTCGACGACGTCCTGGCTCATGAGGAGCCGCTGGAACTCCGCCCGCCGGCCCGGCTCGACGTAGAGCTGCTCGGCGATGTCGACCACCTCCGCCGTGAGGGCCTCGACCGACGGATAGCCGTAGATGCGGGCGAGCGCCGGATTGGCCGTCAGGTAGCGGCCGTCGGGGCTCGTCTGGAAGACACCCGCGACCGCGTTCTCGACGATCGAGCGATACTTGGCGCCGGACTCCGCGTCCGCCGTCGCGGGACGCTGGCGGCGGAACATGCTCATCCGGCGGCCAAGGGAAGCTCGAGGGTGAAGGTCGCGCCCTGGTCGATGCCGGCGCTCGCGGCGCGGATCGTGCCGCCGTGGGCCTGCACGATCGCCGCCGAGAGGGCCAGGCTGAGGCCGGTGCCCTTCGCGTGGTGCAGGGTGTCGAGTACGGTGAAGGGTCGGAAGAGCTCCTGCGCGAGCGCGGGCGGGAAGCCGCGGCCGTGGTCGGTGACGCCGATCGTGGCGCGCCCGTCGGTGGCCGTGAGCGTGACGGTGATGCGCGCCGGAGCCGCCGAGAACTTCCGCGCGTTGTCGAGGAGCGTCTCTATGCAGGTCGCGAGGGCCGGCGTGCCGCCGCGGACGGGGCAGGGCGCGGCCGGAACGGCCACCTTGCACTGCGCTTCGGGCGGCGTCTTCGCCGCGAGGCTCGTGACGAGCGCGGTCAGGTCGGTGATCTCGTCGACGGGCGCGCATTCGCCGGCGAGCCAGTCGAAGTACTCGAGCCCGCGGGCGACGAAGCCGTTCAAGCGCTCGTAGCCGGCGCGGATGATGGTGGCGACGCGAGCGCGCTCCTCGGGCTCCACTTCCGCTTCGTAGAGGTCGAAGGCGCCCATGAGGGCCAGCGGCGTCCGGAGCTCGTGCGAGATGAAGGTCAGGAAGTCGGATTTGATCTGGTCGACGAGCTGGAGCCGGGCGTTCGCCTCGGCGAGCTCGCGCGATCGTTCGCGCTCGGCGTCGACCATCCGCACCAGGTCGCGGGCGTAGAGCGCGAGCTGCGCGTCGGCGGTGACGCCGTTCGCGGCACCCGGACCCGAGGCGGCGCTCGGCACGTCCGTCGCCGGCGTCGCGACCGCCGCGCACTCGCGGCAGAGCTCGTCGACCTTGGCCAGGAGCTCGAGCGGGCTGAACGGCTTCGCGAGATACGCGGTGGCGCCGTTCGCGAGCGCCTGCGCGACGTCGGCGCGCTGGCCCTTCGCGGTCAGCAGGATGATCGGGAGGCGCGCGGTCGCGGCGTCGCGCCGGAGGGCCGTCAGCACCTCGATCCCGGTCATGTTCGGCATCATCCAGTCGAGCACGACGACGTCGGGCCGTTCGCTCCGGGCGAGCGCCAGGGCCGTCGCGCCGTCCTCGCTCTCGAGGATGCGGTAGCCCGGTTGGTCGAGGGTCGTGCGTACGAGGGTGCGGAGGTGCGCTTCGTCGTCGGCGAGCAGGATCGTCTTCATGGCGGCGCTCGCAGGACAGCACGGGCCGTGCCAGAGGGCGATGCACGTCGCATGGTGCGTGGAACGGGCCTTCGGACCGCCGCGCGCGCTCGGAGCGTCGAGATTCCAGCGCTTTCCCCGCCGTGCCGACGGTGGAGTGACGCGCTCGGACGAACCTCTCGCATGCGACCTCGCGCGGCTTTCCGCATGTGGCGCTCACCGCTACACTGCGCGCGTTCCGACCCATCCCGGGCTCGGGCCGTCGCGCGGTGGGAAGAAGGAGTTCGGCATGAGCATCGGAAGGATGGACGCACGGATATGGGCAGCGCGAACGGGGATGGCATACGGCGTGACGTCGTTGCTCGCGACGACCGCCGCCGCGCACGAAGGGCACGTCGTCGGGACCGGGTTCGCCGCGACCGTGCTGCACGCGCTCGAGCACGGCCTCGGCGTGCTCGTGGTCGGGGCGGCCGCGATGGCGATCGTTCGGAGCCTCCGCCGCGAGCGGCGGCGCGCGGCGCGCGTAGTGGCGCGACGCGGGGATTTTTCCTAGAAGGCCGCCCATGAGCACCGTGCGCGCGTTCATGGAGAAGCACTTCCTCCACTTCAACAGCCGGGAGACGCTGGCGGCGGCGCGCGCCTACGAGGACCATCTCGCCGCCGGCGGGAAGATGTTGGTGTCCCTCGCGGGCGCGATGAGCACCGCGAAGCTCGGCCAGATCCTGAGCCGCATGATCCGCGCCGGCAAGGTGCATGCGATCAGCTGCACCGGAGCCAACCTCGAAGAAGACCTGTTCAACCTCCTCGCGTACGACGACTACGAGATCATCGCCGATTGGCGCGCGCTCTCGGCGCAGGACGAGGCCGATCTCTACGATCGCGGCTTCAACCGCGTGACGGACACCTGCATCCCGGAAACCGTCATGCGCCACATGGAGAAACGCCTCCTCGATCGTTGGAAGCTCGCCTGCGAGCAGGGCGAGCGGAAGTTCGAGTCGGAGTTCCTGGAAGATATCTTCCGCGGCGGCGCGATGGAGGAGTTCTACCAGATCGGGGCCGAGAACAGCTGGCTGCTCGCGGCGTGGGAAGCCGGCATTCCCGTGTACTCGCCGGGCTGGGAGGACAGCACGACCGGCAACATGTTCGCGGCCGGCGTGCTGCGCGGGGCCATCCCGCATCACCAATGCGTGAAGAGCGGCACCGAGCAGATGCAGCATCTGATCGAGTGGTACCTCGACAACTGCGGGATGAAGGACGACCGGCCGAGCGTCGGCTTCTTCCAGGTCGGCGGCGGCATCGCCGGCGACTTCGCGATCTGCGCCGTGCCGACCATCATCCAGGACCTCCAGCGCGACGACGTGCCCTACTGGGGATACTTCGCCCAGATATCGGACGCCGTGACGAGTTTCGGCGGGTACTCGGGTGCCGTACCGAACGAGAAGAGCACCTGGGGCAAGCTCGACGTCGAGACGCCGAAGTTCATGATCCAGTCGGACGCGACCATCGTCGCGCCGCTGATCTTCGGCTACCTGCTCGGCGACTAGGAAGCAGGCCGTGGCCGCTCCGCTGCTCGTGACCGGCGCGGCCGGATTCATCGGCGCCCGCTTCGTGGAGTCGTGCGGCGCGCGCGGCATCACCGTCGTGTCGGTCGACCGGAAGGCGAGCTTCGCCGACCGCCCCGAGCACCGGGGGTTGGACTTCGGCACGATCGTCGACTTCGAGGCGCTCGACGATTGGCTCGCGGCCGAGCGCCCGACGCTCGGAGGCATCGTCCACCTCGGCGCCTGCACCGACACGACCGAGATGGACGTCGCGTACCTCCGGCGCGTGAACCTCGACTACTCCGAGCGCCTCTGGAGCTTTGCGACCGAGCGACGGGTGCCGTTCGTCTACGCCAGCAGCGCGGCGACCTATGGCGACGGCGCCCTCGGTTACGACGACGACGAGGCCCGCATCCCCGAGCTCCGGCCGCTGAACCCGTACGGCGAGTCGAAGCAGCAGTTCGATCTCGTCGCGCTCGCCGAGGAGCGGGCGGGGCGGACGCCTCCTGCGTGGACCGGCTTCAAGTTCTTCAACGTCTACGGCTATGGCGAGCGCCACAAGGGCAAGATGGCGAGCGTCATCCTGCACGCGTTCGACCAGATCCAGGCCGACGGCGAGGTGCGGCTCTTCAAGAGCTACCATCCCGACTTCGCCGACGGCGCGCAGCGGCGCGACTTCGTGGCCGTGGACGACGTCGGCGCGGTGCTGCACTTCGCACTCCAGCGGCCGCTCGCGCGGGGCATCTTCAATCTCGGGAGCGGCACGAGCCGCACCTTCCTCGACCTCGCGCACGCGACGTTCGCGGCCCTCGGGCTGCCGCCGCGCATCCGCTTCATCGACATGCCGGAGACGCTCCGGCCGCGGTACCAGTACGCGACCGAGGCTCGCATGGCGCGGCTTCGCGCAGCCGGATACGACGCGCCGTTCCTTTCCCTCGAAGACGGCGCGCGGCGGTACGTGGAACGTTTGCTCTCGGCGCGCTGAGCGTCCGAGGCATTTTCTACAAACGCGGCAAGCCGGCGCCACGAAACGGCGTATTTCCCACACTCCGCAGTTCGGCCTCGAACTTGCTGAACCTTCCATCGACATCGACGCTCGCACGAGCGTGCGTCAAGGAGGGATTTGGCATGAAGCTCCTCGAGAATCTGGACAACGAGTCGGGCCGGATTGGCTATCTGGTCATGTACTTCATGGGCGTTCCGATCGGATTGATCCTCCTGCTGTGGGTCATCCTCGGGAACAACATCTTCACCGCCGGCTGATCCGGCTTCGGCGACGACACGGCAAGGAGGGATTGGCCATGAAGCTCCTCGAGAATCTGGACAACGAGTCGGGCCGGATCGGCTATCTGGCGATGTATTTGATGGGAGTTCCGATCGGATTGATCCTGCTGTTGTGGGTCATCCTCGGGGACAACATCTTCACCGCTGGTTGATCACTCGACCCGAGCTCGTTGATTGGCCTCAGTGAAGCCGTCGAAAGCGGTCATTTTCTGAGGCCACATTCCGGCGTACACGTCATGGCGTGGACGCCGGTTTCGAGATGTCCGAGGCAGCGCCGGCGGAGACGCGGCGCTGTCTCGACCGCTTCTTCGCCTGGGGAGCCGCTCCCACCGTCGAGGCGTACTGTGCTCTTTTCGCTCGCGACGGCACGTTGCTCGACGCCGACATGGACCGGCCGATTTCCGGTGCGGCGATTCGCGAGAGCATCACGCGAGCGCTCCAGCTGCTCCCGGATTTCAGGTTCGCGCCGCAGCGGGTGCTCGCCGACGGCCCGCACGTCTTCGTGCTCGCCGCGAACCAGGCGACGCTCGGCGGCCGTCATCTCGCGTGGGACGCCGTCTATGCGCTCACGCTCCGTGGTGATCGCATCGGCGCCGGCCGCCGATACTACGACCAGGCCGCGCTGCTGACGGGCGCCGATACGTTCGTGCTGGGCGAGGCGCCGGACGGAGTCGTGGCGTCGCGTGCGGCGGGGAATCTCGCGTCGATCGACCTCGCCGCTCGGGCCGCGATCTGGAACCGGGGCGACTTCGCCGCGCTCTCGGCCGCGCTCGGTCCGGTGCGTCTGCACCTCGCGGGCCTCGCGCGACCGGTCGAGTCCGATCGCGACGTCGCGTCCGCGCTCGCGGCGTTCGCCGCGCGCAGCGACGGTCTCGGGGTCCGACCAGGCGCGGTCGTCCGCGCCGCCGGCGGCATCGCAATCGAATGGACCGGCACGATCGGACGCGGCTCGGCGGCGCGCCGCTTCGCGCTCGTCGAGCTCTGCACGCCGTTGCCGGAACGATGCGAATGGCGGTTGCTCTTCAACACGATGGGTCTGTAGCGAAAGGAGCTCGCGCATGTCCTTGGAAACGTCGGCCACCACGCGCACCGTGTTCCGCACGTGCTCGCTCTGCGAGGCGTGCTGCGGACTCCGCTTCGAGGTCGAGGGCGACCGGGTCGCGTCGGTTCGGCCCGACGACGACGACGTGCTCTCGCGGGGCTTCGTCTGCCCGAAGGGTGTCGCCATCGCCGACGTCCACCACGACCCCGACCGCATCCGCCAGCCGCTCGTGCGCGGCGCCGACGGCGTGCTCCGTCCGGCGAGCTGGGACGAGGCGTTCGCGGTCGCGGCGTCGCGCCTGGATGCGATCCGCAAGGCGCACGGCCCGGACGCGATCGCGGTCTACATGGGGAATCCGATCGTCCACAACCACGGCGCGATCATGCTGCGCGGCGGGCTCCTGAAGGCGATCGGCACCCGCAACGCGACGAGCGCCGGGTCGCAGGACACGAGCCCGCGCTTCGCCGCGTCCTACTACCTCTACGGCAGCTCGCTCTCGATCCCCATCCCGGACGTCGACCGGACCCACTATCTCCTCTGCTTCGGCGCGAACCCGATGGTGTCGAACGGCAGCTTCCTCTCGGCGCCCAACATGCGGGGACG
>DAIQBH010000050.1:0-28644 GCA_036781285.1 Thermodesulfobacteriota bacterium
TCTCCGCCGCCGCCGCGCAGAACTTCATCACGCAATCAGCCGTGAGCCAGCAGGTGCGCAGCCTCGAAGCGCGTTTCGATCGCCCGCTGATCGAGCGCACGAAGGGCAACGTCCAACCGACGCCGGCGGGACAGCTGCTCTATCAAGCGAGCAAGGACATCACGCAACGCTACCGGGACTTGCGCGAGCAGATGCAGAGCTTCGGGAGCGTCGTGAGCGGCAGCGTGCGGCTCGCGACCGTGCACAGCGTCGGCCTCTACGAGCTCTCGGAACCGCTCAAGAAGTTCTTGAAGGCGTACCCGCAGGTGAACGTCCATCTCGAGTACAGCCGCGCCCCGAAGATCATCGACGACGTACTTTCGGGCCGCATCGACCTCGGGATCGTCGCGTATCCAGGCCGACGGCCGCAGATCGCGGTGATCCCGTTCCGCGAAGACCGGCTCGTGCTGGTGTGCGCAGCGCACCATCCGTTCGCGAAGCGCCGCACCATCGCGATCAAGGAGCTCGAGGGGCAGACGTTCGTCGGGTATGAACGCGACATCCCGACCCGGCGTGCGACCGACCGCCTGCTGAACCGGAAAGGCGTGTCCGTTCGCTACGTCATGGAGCTCGACAACATCGAGACGATCAAACGCGTCGTGGAGATCGGCGCCGGGGTCGCGCTCGTACCGGAACCTGCGATCAAGCAGGAGGTCAAGAACCGTACGCTCGCCGCCGTGCAGCTGAGCGACGAGGCGCTCTACCGGCCGCTCGGCATCCTGCACCGCCAAGGACGACACTTCACGCCGGCGATCGAACGCTTCATCGCCGAGCTCAAATAGCCGCGAGCGCAGGCATCACGCGCTCGCCGAAGAGACGCAGGGTTTCCGGAGGCGCGAAGTCTCCGAACATGATGGTGAAGAGGCGGACGCCCTTGTTGGCCTTCGCACGGAGACCGTCGGCGACCGCCTCGGGCGTCCCTCGCACCGCGACCGCGTCGAGATCGGCGAAGCCGCCGAGGAGTTGCTTCGCCATCGCCCAGCGTTGCGCGAAATCGGCGTCGTCCGCGCCGAGCACGACGAGCACCTGCTCGGACACGGTGATCGTGTCGGGGTCGCGTCCGATCTCGGCGCAGTGGGAGCGCAGGACGTCGAGCTTGTGCGGCAGGTCCTCCGCCGCATTCATCGGGCAGTTCCAGCGGTCGGCATACTTCGCGACCACCTTGAGGAGAAAACGCTCGCCCGCGCCGCCGATGGTGATCGGCGGCGGCGTCTGCGCGGGCTTAGGGTTGTTCGGGGCGTCGTCGAGCGCATAGTACTTGCCCTGGAACGTCGAGCGCGGCTCGCGAAAGAGCCGCTGCATGACCTCGAGCCCCTCTTCGAGCTGTTCGATCCTCACGCGCGTCGCCGGGAAGTTGTAGCCGTAACCGCGGTATTCCTCGTCCATCCAACCGGCACCCACCCCGAGCTCGAGCCGCGCGCCGGAGATCCGATCGAAGCTCGCGGCCATTTTCGCGACGAGCGCCGGGTTGCGATACGAGTTGCAAAGCACCAGCGTCCCGAGCCGAAGCCGCGTGGTCCGCATCGCGAGAGCCGTGAGCGCGGTCCAGCACTCCAGATAGTCGAGGTCGGGCATGCCCCGCGCCCACATGTGGTCGGCCAGCCAGAACGAGTGGAATCCGGACTGCTCGGCCGCTTCCGCCCGCGCGACCAGCGCCGGGAAGTCCAGGCCAGCCTGGGGAAGGAAGATCCCGCATGCGACGCCGTCGATGTGCATCACGCCTCCCCCGCCCGCTACGGCGGCGGCGGGATTACAGCACAGGGTCTCCGCCGCGGGAAACGCCGCGCTTGTGACAGCTCCCGGGTCGCATGATAGAGCTGCCGGTCCCCAAGGAGGTCGTCGTGTCCACCGAAAAGTTGCGCGTCGCGATCGTCGGCGCGACCGGTATCGCCGGTCAGCAGTTCATCGATGCCCTGCGCCAGCACCCGTGGTTCACGATCACGGCGCTGGCCGCGTCCGAGCGTTCGGCGGGAAAATCCTACGGCGACGCGCTCCGCGACGCCAAGAGCGGCGCGGTGCGCTGGTGGTGCGCCGACGCCCCGCCGCCGGAAGTCACGCGCCTCCCGGTTGTTGCGGGGTCTGATTTCGACGCCGAAACCGTCGACGTCGTGTTCTCGGCGATCGAGAGCGATCCGGCGCGCGAGCTGGAGCCGCGTTGGGCGGCGAAGCGACCGGTGTTCAGCGCGGCCTCGGCCTACCGGTACGAGACGGACGTGCCGCTGCTCATTCCCGGCGTGAATCTCGCGCACGCGCCGCTGATCCGCGTCCAGCAGAAGAATCGCGGCTGGCGTGGATTCGTCGCGCCGATCCCGAACTGCACGACGACCGGCCTCGCGATCGCGCTCGCGCCGCTGCACCGGCACGCGGTCGTCGAGAAAGTCGCGATGACGTCGATGCAGGGCATCTCGGGGGCGGGGCGTTCCCCGGGCGTGGTTGGTCTCGACATCATAGACAACGTCGTCCCTTACATTCCCGGTGAAGAGGAGAAGGTCGCCAAGGAAACGGCGAAGATCCTCGGAACCCTCGGACGCGATACGATCGATCCGGCGGCGATCGTCACGTCGGCTACGTGCACCCGGGCCGCGGTGCTCGAGGGGCACACCGAGGCGGTTTCCGTGTCCCTCGCCCGCGCCTGCTCGCCCGCCGACGCTGCCGCGGCCATGCGCGAGTATCGTGGCGGCATCGAGGATCTTCCGTCTGCGCCGAGAAACATGATCACCGTCCACGACGATCCATTCCGACCGCAGCCGCGGCTCGATCGCGACGCGGACGGCGGCATGACGACCTCCGTCGGCCGCCTGCGACCCGACGCGCTGTGGACGCACGGCCTGCGCTTCGTCCTCGTGTCGCACAACACGAAGTTCGGTGCCGCCAAGGGCGCCGTGCTGCTGGCCGAGGCACTTCGCCGCGACGGCTACCTTTGATCGATTGATCGTCGTCCCGTGCGACATGCGCGTCGCACGGGACACCTCGGGCACCCGGGCTTCCGCGCCGTGCAGATCGTCGCCCCGAGATCCATGATCCCTTGGTTGAAGGGATACCCGCGGCCCGGCGGGATGGCCGCCGCAGCGAGCGCCCAGAGGCGGGCGTTTCGTCCGCGCCCACGTCCGGGACCGAACACGCGCGACAGCACGCGCGCCGCGTTGGTATCGAGGATCGCGGCATCCGCGCCGAACGCGAACGACGCGACCGCGCCAGCCGTGTAGCGTCCGATGCCCGGGAGCCGTTCGAGCTCTTCGGGCGTTTCGGGGAAGCGTCCGCCATGTTGCTCCGCAACCTGGCGCGCCGCGCGCTGAAGGTTCGCCGCGCGCCGATAGTATCCGAGCCCCTCCCAGGCTTCGCGCACGGCGCTCTCCGATGCGCCCGCGAGCTCGTCCGCCGTCGGGTAGCGGGCGAGAAAACGCGGATAGTACTCGAGCACGCGCTTCACTTGCGTCTGCTGCAGCATCACCTCCGACACGAGGATCTCGTACGGATCGCGCGTGCGGCGCCAGGGCAAGTCGCGGCCGGCACGGCGGTACCACGCGAGCAGGCCGCGGCGGAATGCCGCGAGCTGGTCGGGGTCGAGCCGCAGGCGCGGTGCGCGGCGACGACGCGGAGCGTCGCTTCCTCTCGGACGTTTTTTGCTTCTCATCGTGGAATGTCGGCGGCTACAATGCGGCTCTCGCTCCCGGTGTTCCTCCCGTGTCCATCCCCCTCCGCCAGCGCGCCATCGCTTTCGCGACGAGTCTTCTGACCAAGCCCCTCGGCCGTTATCAGCGACGCGCCGTCAACGACCCCGACAATCTGCGCCGCCATATCAAGAAGGGGGACGTCGTGCTCGTCGAAGGCGACCAGCGCGTGAGCGAGGTCATCAAGTACTTGACGCAAAGCTCGTGGTCGCACGCGGCGATCTACATCGGCGACGAGCTCTGGCGGCGGAACCCCGCGCTCCGTCACGTCTTGCGAACCGAGTTCGGTGACGATGCGCAGCACCTCGTCGTCGAAGCCCTGGTCGAGGAGGGCGTGGTGGCATCACCGCTCTCCAAGTATCTCGACTTCAACATCCGCGTCTGCCGCCCATACAATCTGCATCGCGAAGACTTGCGCTCGGTCCTCGACGACGTGATCGTCCAGATCGGCTACCGCTACGACGTGAAGAATCTGATCGACCTGGCGCGCTACTTCTTGCCCGTCAGCCTCGTGCCGCGGCGTTTTCGCCAGCGCGCGCTGACGTTCGGGAGCGGTCTTCCGACCCAGGTGATCTGCTCGAGCCTGATCGCGCGTGCGTTCGCCAAGGTGCGCTATCCGATCCTGCCGGAGGTGACGGCGCTCGAGGCGATCGCGCCGCGTCGCAACGGAGTACGCGGCTGGTTCCGCCGCGGTACCTTCCCGGTGCCGGGGCTGTTTCGGACGTCGCCGATCACCCTCACGACCCCGCGTGATTTCGACATCTCTCCGTACTTCGAGATCGTCAAGTTCAACATCCTCGAAGACATGCGCTTCGACTACCGGCAGATCCGCTGGGCGGAGTAGGCGTCGCAAAAAGAAAGGGCCTGCCGATCGCTCGGCAGGCCCTTTCTGTGCACTGGTCGGTCCGGTGAGCCGACTAGAACACGTACGACAGTTCGCCGCCGATCGTGTGCTGATCGTCCTGCGTGTCGTCACCCGCGGTCGGGTAGTTCTCGAAGAGCGCGTTCCGAGCCGAGTCGTAGCGGTACTCGGTACGGAACATCAGGCCCTCGGCGAGCACCACCTTGAAGGTGGTCGTGACTTCCCAGGCGTTCTGGTAGTCGCCGAAGCCCGCGCCACCCGGCGTCGGGAGGCGGATGCCGTCCGAATCGTCGAAGTACTCGCCGCGGAGCGCGAAGCCGATCGGCACCGGCAGCACGTCCACCAGGTCGTACGCGAGGATACCCGAGAAGGCGTTCCACTCGGCATCGCCACCGACGCCGAGATCGCTCTCCTGACCGTAGTCGTAGTTGAGGATGATCGCGAAGTTGTCGACCGGCTTGATGGTCGCGACGAGGTCGATCATGCCGCGCTTCGAATCGCCGCGATCGGGCTGCTCCGCGCCGTAGATGCCGTTGATCGCGAACGAGAACTGCTCGACCGGGGTCAGGCCGATGCTGCCGACGAACGTCTTGCCGTCGTTCGAGTCGACCACGTTGTCCCAGCCGTTCACGATGCCGACCATGATGCTCGCCTGCGAGCCGATCGCGTAGCTCGCCGTCGCACCGACGTGCGTGAAGGGATTGCCCCACGAGAAGGTGAGCGAGCGGCTGACGTTCGGGTTGTTCCACGGCTCGATCAGCTCGGCGCCGATGTGGGTCGCGAACTTACCGGCCTTGATCTGGAGATCCGGAAGCCCGGGGAAGTTGTAGGTGATGTACGCTTCCTGGAGGTCGACCGAGTTCTGCTCCTCGGCCACGTTGCCGCTCGTGCCGTCGCCGTCCCAGTCGGTGCCGAGACGCTCGGCGAGCTTGCCGAAGTCGACCTTGGTCACGAACCCCACGCCATCCTCACCCGGCGCGCGCGAAATCTGGAGCTGGAAGAGATCGACGACGAAGCTGTTGTGATCCTGGTCGAACGAGCGGAGCGAGATCCGGTTCGAGTCCGGATCGTTCAAGTCGTACTTGTACGAGGTCGCGATACCGCCGCCGAGCTTGAGGCCGAACGGCAGGTTCTTGATGTGCGCCTCGATCTGATCGAGCCGACGCTGAAGCTCCGAGGTGTCACAGCATCCCGCGGGCCCTTCGCCCTTGCGCTCGAGACGCTCCAGACGCTCTTCCAACGTGAGACCGCCCTCCGCACCCGCCGGAACGCTGAACGACAGGCTCCCCACTACGACCGCCGCCGCAGCCACCCAACATCCAAGTGTTCGCTTCATCATCTCCTTACCTCCTAGGGTTTGACGCTTCTCATGAGACAGTTGCCGTGCATGCCCAGATTGACCCGATCGATCCGCTTCAACGCTGTGCACTCACCCCTCTTCGACCTACACCTCCACTGCGCATAGACGTCTCTGACGCAGACCCCTCACTCGTGGCCAGTCGACGCTCGAGTTGGCATCGACCGACTGTGGGCACGCACCGAAGGCGTGCGATCGCGTGAGGACGAGACACGTGCAGACGATGCAGTCGCCTGCGTTTCGTGCGTAGCGCGCATGACTGCGCACCGCACACATCGTCCGCCCCGCCACCTCATGTCCACCACAGCGCCGCAAATGTTAGGAAACCCTCGTAGAAATAGCAACCGCCGAACGATGCAGAATCTATACGGGACCACATTGTTCGGCGTACACAAATAGTTGTGTTTCGAGCCAAAGCTCACCCCAAGCGATTGCGTCGCGGTTTTCGAAAGGACGCGCCGACATATCCCTTCGACCGAAAAAATCCACTGCCGCGGGAGGGTGGACCTCCCCTCCGATGCAGGGCAAAGAGCAGCGGTGGGCGACCGAGCCGCTGGGTGGGGCGCGACGATCGCCGTCGGTTTGCTGTGCGTCTTGCTGTACGCGCCACCGGCGGCCCTGACGCCGTTCTTCACGAAAGGCGAGCCCCGCGAGGCGCTCGTCGTACGCAACATGGTCGAGGACGGCGACTGGCTCCTGCCGAAACGAGCCTCGGCCAACGGCTGGACGATCGCGTCGAAGCCGCCCTTCTTTCATTGGCTCGGCGCCGCGACGTCGAAAGCAACGGGAGCGACGACGGAGTGGACGGTCCGCCTCCCGTCGCTTCTCCTCGCGACGATCGCCGTGCTGTTCGTCGGCGCCGTCGCTCGGCAGACCTTCGGATCGATGGCGGCCGTGGCCGCGATGATCTCCCTCGCGTCGTCGTTCGAGTGGGTACGGGCCGCGTCCACCGCACGCGTCGACGGGACGCTGGCGGCGCTCATGACGATCGGCACCCTGCTGTTCTATCGCGGCGTGCTCCAGGGCGGGCTGTCCTTCGGCGCCGCCGCGCTCGCGTACGTCGCCCTCGCGTGCGCCGCCCTCACCAAGGGGCCGGTCGGGTTCGTGCTTCCGGGCCTCGTGCTCGGCGTCGCGCTCACCCACCAGCGGAAGCTCCGGCTCGTCCCGCGGTTTCGGCCGTTCGTCGGCGTGCTCGTCGTCGTAGCGGTCGTCGGAGGCTGGTACGCGCTCGCAACGGGGCTCGGCGGCGACTCGTTCGTCCAGAAGCAGATCCTCAAGGAGAACGTGTTCCGCTTTGTCGGTGTGTCCGCGATGAAGAGCGGGCACTCGCACCCATTCTACTACTACGGCCCCACCTTGCTGTCGGGACTGCTTCCTTGGACACCCTTCGTCCTCGCCGCACTCGTGGCGGCGGTCCGGAATCCCGTCGCGCGACGCGATCCGCGTGTCGCGTTTCCGGTGATCTGGTTCGTGGTGGTGTTCGTCTTCTACTCGCTCGCCGACGCGAAGCGGAGCGTGTACCTCCTCGCGCTGTATCCGCCCGCGGCACTCGTCCTCGGCTGGTGGTGGAACGACATCGCGCGCGGGAGCGAGCCGGCGCGCTGGCTCGACCATCGCATCACGCGGATCGCCGTCGGTGTTCTCTGCTTCGTCGCGCTGGTGCCGTTGGTGTCGACGATCGCGGAGGGGCTCGGCCTCGACCCGCTGGCGCTCCTCGCCCCGTTGCTCGCGCCCAAGGACAGGGCAAACCTCCCACTCGTCCGCGGGATCATCGACAGTCATCTGTGGCTGGTGCTCGCCGGCTCGGCGACGCTCGTCGGCGCGCTCGTCGTGAGCCTGCGCGCCATCCAGGCCCGCGCCTTCGGCCGACTGCTCGCCGCCTATGGCGTGTTCGCCGTCGCGCTCTGGACGCTCGTCTTCACCGTGTTCCAGCCCGAGCTCGCGCGCCTTCGGACGCTCGGGCCGTTCGTGCGCGAGGCATCGGCGCTCGCCGACGGCGCACCACTCGCCTTCTATCCACGGACGTTCGATTTCGGCGCGATGTTCTACGCTCCCCGAGGCACGCATCACTGGAAGCCCCGCGATCCCGGGACCGCTCGTCATCTGCTGGTGTGGGACACCGAGCTCGCGAAGCTTTCGGACGCCGAGCGCGCGAACCTCGAGGTGCTCGCGACCAGCGAGGGGACCGACCCGCGGGGCCGCCAGCACCTCGTCCTCGTCCGCCGACGCTCCTGACCCGTCAGAACGGGTATTCGAGACCCGTGAACACGGCCGGGCCCTGCTCGCCCAGGCCGACGTCGACGAATCCGACGACCTGCGGCCGCACCACGCCGCGGAACCCGAGCCCGCCGACGGGATGGAGGTCGTTGAAAGGCGAATCCCGCGACGAGTGGAACACCTGCCCGAAGTCGAAGAACGGCGCGAGCTCGATCTCGGCGTTCACCCCGAAGATCTGCCGGCTGTAGACGCGAGTCCGGAGCTCGGCCGAGGCGAAGAAGCTGTTCTTGTCGACGAACCGGCCGGTACCGAAGCCTCGCAGGCTGCGCCGGCCGCCGATGTCGCTCTGCTCGAAGAACGGCACGTCGTCGTTGGACTGTAGGTAGTTGATCCGGCTGTGCATCGCGAAGACGAAGCGTTCGCGGAGCGGAATGAACTTCTTGAACTCGGCCGCGTACCGCACGGCCGAGAAGGAGCTGCCGAGGAGCCGCGGAATGAACTCCGCCGTGAAGAGCCCAAAGCCGCCTTGGCGCGGGATGTTCATGTCGTCCCGGCTGTCGTAGATGATGCCGATTTCTTGACCGACGACGGTCGCGCCGCCGAGCCCTGCCGTGTCGGGATGCTCGTCCTTGATGTAGGGAAAGTTGTCGACACCGCCTTCCCGCACGCGAAACACGCGCACGCGGGATTGATAGGTGACCTCTAGCGTCGGTTGCAGGCGGTAGTTCAGGCGCACGACGCCGATGCCTTCCTGCGCGGTGTAGTTCGACTCGTCGTCCTCCGACGAGCCGTTGCCGAAGCCGTAGAACCGCTCGGTCGAGTCGCGCTCGTACGACACGGTGGCCGAGAGTCGCAGGCGATCCTGCCAGAACGCGTTGTCCTGGTAGATGAACTCGTAGTCCTCGTCGATCTTCTGCGACTTCCGGACGACGATGCTCCACTTCGTGTCGAGGCTCGGAAACCCGAACAGCCTGAAAGCGGGGAAGACGCCGGTGATCTTGTTCCACCGGACGTCGGGCGCGAGGATGTACTTGATCACTTTCTCGTCGTCGAGGAAGAGAATGACGCCGAGCGCGCCGTACGTGTTCCCCTCGTTCGGGTCGGTGAGGATCTCGGGCAACGGGATGTAGCTGCGCTGCAACGCAGCCGCGCACGTCGGCACGAGCAGTCCGAGCGCGGAAGCCGTGAGCATGAGAAGCCATGCGAGCGTTCTGCTCGCCGCGAGCGCGCGGACCAGCACCTCGAATTCGATGCCTGCAAACATGGTCCTTTGCAACAAATCGCCGGCGCGACTTCCTTGCTGCCACCGACATCGGCTGTTAGGCTCCGCGCGGTTCGCCGGCCCGCATGTCGCTCTCAGTTCCAGCTCCCGACGGATCGGACGAGCAGTCGGTCGTCCCCGAGCGGACCGCGTGGCCCGCCGCTCCGTCCCCGAGCAGCTCGGCGCATCTCGCGCTCGCCGCACTCGGCTTCGCCTTGCTCGGCGTCTTGATCTACCAAACGGGCCCGCGCGAGCTCGCGACGCATTTGCGGGTTCTCGGATGGTGGGCGCCGCTCATCTTCGTTCCCTACGCGGTATCCTCGGCCTTCGACGCGGTCGGATGGCGCCTGACGTTCGTGCACTTCCGCCCTCGACTCTGGCTGCTCTATCTCGCACGACTGATCGGCGAGGCGATGAACAGCATCACGCCCACCGCCTACCTCGGCGGCGAGCCGGTGAAGGCTTTCGTGCTGCAACGGTTCGGCGTCCCGCTGACGGAAGGCGCCACTTCGGTCATTCTGGCGAAGACGACCCTCACGATCGCGCAGATCGCATTCGTGATCGCCGGCATCGCGCTCTTTCTCGCTCGGCGCGATGCAGGAGTCGCAACGATCCCGACGGTCCTAGCGCTCGCCACCGCTGGCGCGGGAGTGGCGCTCGTGCTCATCGTGCTCCAGCGGCGCGGCGTCGTCGCCTTCATCGCGCGGGGAGCGCGCCGACTCTTTCCGCGCGCCGGGCTCGCGGCACGCCTCGACGCCCGCGCGCCCGAGATCGACGCCCGTCTCCGCTCGTTCTACGGCGCGCGGCCGCGGGCGGCCGCTTCGTCAGTCGCATTCCATTTCCTCGGTTGGCTCACCGGCGCCGCCGAAGTCTTCGTCATCATGGCGCTGATCGGCCATCCCGTGAGTGTCGGCGACGCCGTCGTGATCGAGGCGCTCGCGCAACCGACGCGTCTCGCGGGCATCCTCATCCCCGGTACGCTCGGCGTGCAGGAAGCGGGCGGGATGGTGATCTTTCGGCTGCTCGGGCTGCCCGCCGAGCTCGGGCTCGCCATGATGCTGTTGAAGCGCGTGCGCGAGGTCGGATTCAATGTCCTCGGCCTGGCACTTCTCACGTGGCTCCGGCCGGGACGGCCTCCCTCGTGAGCGGCGTTCAGGGAATCGTGCGACTTGCGACGAACACGTCTGTGTTGCCGTTCCGCGAGTCTTCCCAAACGACGTAGCAGCGCGACCCACCGGTCTCGTCGATTGCAACCGCGGGTGCCGTTTGGGCGCTCGGACCGGCACCGGCGTCGTCGACGCGCTCGTCGCCACTGAACGTCACACCGGCGTCGAGGCTGCGCTTGAAATAGACGTCGTTGGTCCCGCCGCGATCGTCTTGCCAGGCGACGCAGAAGGTGGCGCCCGCGTTCGTCATGTCGGGGTGCGATTGGGTCGTCGGCGTGTCGAGGTCCGGGTCGAATCCGACGCGCGATTGGTCGAGCTGCCGCGTCGGCTGGAACGCGAGGGCACTTCGCTT
This sequence comes from Thermodesulfobacteriota bacterium, assembly GCA_036781285.1. GTDB lineage: Bacteria > Desulfobacterota > Binatia > UTPRO1 > UTPRO1 > UTPRO1. The sequence continues at coordinate 10,926 of DAIQBH010000050.1, forward strand.
CGTCGCCGTCGTGAAGAAGATGTTGCTGTCCGCCTCACGGGCGCGGATGTCGGTCCACGCGACGCTCACGAGCCCACTCTTCGGATCGACGACGACCGCCGGCTCGGTGTTGATGCGCTCGAAGCCGGCGAAGTCGTCGACGCGGACGTTCTTGGCGGGCCGCTTCTGCGTCACGGACGGCCGCGCGAGGTAGACGTCCCAATTGTAGTTGCGGAAATCGGCCCACGCGACGAACACGCGGCGATTGCGGATGGCGACGGCGGGTCGCCAGCGATTGTCGAGCTTGGTGGCGAGCAGGGTGGGCTCCACGCCGCGCCGGACACCGACGTCGTCGACGCGAACGCTCGGTCGAAACGTGAGGCCAGCATCGTCGCTGTGCGCGAGGTAGATGTGCTCGAACTGGACGCCGTCGGGGCCAGGATCGCGCTCGTCCACCCAGACGACCGTCGGATTGCCCTTCTTGTCGACCACGACCTGCGGCGTCCATTTGCCGAATCCGTCGCCGCCGCTGTCGACGCGAACGTCGGGACCGAGCTTGGTGCCGTCGAGGTCGAAGCGCGCGAGCATGATGCGCCCGTCGTCGTCGTTGCGGCCGCTCGCGAACTCCTGCCACGTCACGAGTACGAGGTTGCGGTCGGCGGCGATGGCGATCTGGGGAAACATCTCGACGACCGTGCCGGGCGCGTTGTCGCTCACCTTCACGTCGCCGCCGAAGCTCGCGCCCGCGTCGGTGCTCCGCGCCAGATAGACGTTCTCGAACCCGTCGCGGTCGTCGTCCCACGCGACGAACAACCGACCCGCGCCGGCGGCGGCGTGAGGACGGCGCTGCGTGACCGGGGACCCCTCGGCGGCGTTCACCTGCACGTTCGTCCCGAAGGCCGTCGGAACGCGCGGTCCGGGATCCGGCAGGGACACCACCCGATCGCCTGGGGTCTCCACGTCGGCGAACACGATCGACTCGCGATAGCCGCCGCGACAGGCACCGACCGTCAAGGTGGTGGGGCAGAGCACGGTGGAGCGAGGCTTCAGGAGATCGCCGGTCGCGGCGAGCTGCGCGCGGCGAGCCGCGAGCGTCAACGACGGATTCGCGATGCCGGGGTCGTCGATCACCCACGGACCGACCGTCAGAAAGCCGCTGTCCGGGTTCTGCCCGATCCACGCGTTGGTCGGACTCAACGGCCCGGGATGGGTGCCCGTCCGCTTGCCGATGATCGCGTTTTGCCCGTCGAACGTGACGTCGATCAGGTTGCCGACCAGCGCCGGGGTCACGTTGTAGAGAAAATTCGGGAACCGCTGAACGGCGCCGAAGCCCCCTTCCTTGAGCACGTCGGGTCCATCGTCCGAATCGCTGAACGCCCACGCGCTGAACGCCTCGGACTGGATGAGGAGGTTCGCACGCTTCGCGTCGAGCCGCTCGTTCACGTCGACCATCCACGCATCCTTCGAGATCACGACACCGAGGCGTCCGAGCGGCGTGTCGAGGACGTCGAGATCCCGAACCGGAGAGGCGGCCAGGGTCAACAGGTCGAGCTCGAGCGGCACGAGGTACGACTTGTTGATGCTGCCGCGCAGGACCCCGCCGGTCATCGACGGCGCCGGCAGGATGCCCCCGTTTCCGTCTGGAACGATCACCGCGCCATCGGGCCGGAAGATCATCGTGGTGTTGTAGACCTCCGGCGCGATTGCTTCGTAGGCGTACGGCCGCCCCGGCTCGTCGGGATCGCGTAGCTGGGCGACGAGCGCCGGGTTGTCGGCGCTTTCGACCCGCCGCGCCTCCGCGACGTTGACGCCGGCGCTCACCCAGACGCCGTAGGTCATCGCGATGTCACGGTAGGTCTCGTAGACGACCCGGTAGTTGACGTCGGTGAGCGCGAGCAATAGCGCCTGGAACGTCTCAAGTCTCGGGAACTTGGCCCGATAGTAATTGATGCGGCTGCCGTACGTCTGGAGGAGCGAGAGAAAGGCGCCCCCGGTCGAGATCGAGCTCCGCGCGGGCGCACCGCGGGTTCCGGTCATCGCGGCCACGAGACCGACATCCTCGGGGAAATTGACGAGCACGAGCGCGGGCGCGGTCGGATCGGCGGGCAGGATGTGGCTCACGACGTCGTCGACACCGGCCTGCACGAAGGAGCTTCGATTCGGCAGCGTCGCGTCCATCAGGGCGAACATCTTGTTGCGGAACGCCTGAACGGTCACCACGTCCTCGACGCGCACCTCGTTTCCGACGGCGAACACGCGCACGGTCGCCGCGTCGGCGGTTCCAACCGAAACCACGGCTACGGCGAGAAAGAGCAGGAACGCGAAGGGCGAGCGACGCATGAGGCGACCTCCAGCCGATGGTTCTCGCACAGCGGCCCGTGCCTGCAAAGGAAAATACGCCTCGCGGACGCCATGGCGGAGCGAACGGAGGCGGCGAGGCGGATTCACGTCACGGTGCGCTCTGTGGTAGCTTCGCCGGGTCATGAGCGCCGAGAAGAGCGTGACCGAGAAGATCCTTCATGTCTTGCGGCCCTACGCCTCCAACTGGAGCGGGACGCTCGGTCGTGGTGATCTCGTGATTCCGCAGCGCGAGATTCCACGCGTGATCCACGAGATCCTCGACGCCGTGCACGAGCTCACCGACGTGCGGCGCGAGGCCACGGAGGGCGAGGTCTTCCAGGTGTTGATGGAGTCCCGCCGCTTGGCGTCCGTGCAGGATCAGCTGGCCGCGCTCCGCAAGCGCTTCCTCATCGTGTCGCGCTGAACCGCGACTCGTCGACCGCGTAGGACGCGCAGAGCGCGGCCGCCCGCTCCGTGAGCTCATCGAAGCGAGCCGCGTCGAGAACGCCGGTCGCGAAGAAATCCGTGTCGAACCAGGTGCTGCGCAGGAAGAATCCCTTGCGATCCGCGACCTCGCTGAAGGCGAGGTACTGGAGCTCGAAGAGGTAGCGGATCAGCATTCGCAAGAGCTGCGACGGTGCGTACGCGAACCGCAGCGTCCGCACGTTGTGGCGAATGTACGTCTCGATCTCCTCACGATCGAGGAAGCGCTGGGCGAGGAGGTTCGCCTGGTAGTCGGGCATGCGCGCGAGGAAGAGCCGCGCGAGCGCATCGGCAGGTGATGCGGGATCGAGCGCGGCGAGGTCGCGCTCGATCAGAGCGTGGATGGCCCGCGGCAGGGCGGTGATGACGTCCGCCAGCGAAGCCGCCAAGCGATCGCGGCGGCGAGCGAGCTCGTCCGCACCGACCGCGCACGGCACCCAGCCGGCGTCGACCGCGAGGTGCGCCCATTCGTGGACGGTGCGGGCGCCGAGCATGGCGCGGGCGTAGGGCAACGGCGGGCCCGCCAGCCGCTCGATCCCCGGCTCCTCGAGGTCGTATCCGATGAGCCGGCGCTCGCGATGCAGGTAGCTATAGCCCGCTTGCTCCGTTTCCGCCGCCGGCGCAGGGAGAACGGCGGGGTCGCGTAACGCCGCGCGGAAGGCGCGGGTATGGCGCGCGATCGTGTGCAGATCGTCGCGCACGGCCGCGACGGCCGCGGCGTCACCTCGCTTCAGGGCGTCGCGAATCGCGCCCGTCCGTTTCGGGTGCTCGGGGTCCCAGAGGATGCGGTCGACGCCCGCGGTGACGAGCAGCGGCGGCGCGTCGTGCGCCAGCCATTCGGCGAGCTCCCCGACGACGCGTGACGGCGCCGCCTGCCAGGCCGCGCGATACGTTTCTACGGCTCGACGCGCGGCCGTCGCCCACGAGTCGACGAGGCCGTGCGGCTCGCCCTCGAGCTCTCGCGGCACGAGCAGTCCCGTGCCCGGGATCGCACGATGCCGGCTCGCCGCCGCCGGCGGCGCGAGCGTTTCGTGCCGTATTCGGCGGAGCCAGGGCAGGGCGGAAGCGATCGCGCGGAAACCGGCCGCATCGGGCCGGGTCGACCGCGCCGCCGCCGCTGTGAACGATGCACATTCCTCGTCGCTGCGCTCGAGCCACCAAGCCGCGTTGTGCAGCGCCGTGAGCGTCACCTCGCCGGAAAGCGCCATGCGGTCCCCATGCGCGAAGAGATACGCACCGAGCTCGGGGTGCGAGCGCGCCGGATCGAAATCGTCGACGTAGAGCGTCCAGGCGCTCGTGTTGAGCAGCTGCGCGTACGGCCGGACGCCGCTCGCGTCCGTCACGATCGCCGCGTGACGGATGCGCGGAGGCATCCATGTCCGCGTCCGGCGCGCGAGCGCGGCGCTACGTGAGACGTAGAGGGCGAACGAGCGGTCGAACATGTCGACCCACTCGCTCGACCAGTCGCGCCGCTCCTGGATCTGGCGCGCGAGCTCGCGACTCATGCCCGAGGGACCGAGGTGCTCGATCGGGACGAGAACGAGTCGCGCGTCGGCGAAGTAGTAATCGGCGAGCGTCATGACGCGAGGACGCCGCGACGACGCGGATCAGAGGAAGCCCAGATCGAAGGCTGCTGATCGCCAGTAGTGATCGGGATCGGCGAGCGCCTCCGCCGTGTCGTCGAGCGGAAGCAGGCCCTGCACGGTGCCCTGGGGCAGGCTCACCCAGTGCTTCAGGATGGTCCCGTAGACGTCGCGGAAATCGGTCGAGCGGAAGCTGTTGGCGCTCTGCGTGTACTCGGTGTTGCCCTCGTAATCGAGCGCGGAGTCCTCGATGTTCGGGTGGTTGCCGTACACGCCGCCGTTCACGCTGCCGCCGATCACGAACATCGGCCCCTGCGAGCCGTGGTCGGTGCCGTTCTGGTTCTGCGGAATGCGGCGGCTGAACTCGCTCCACACGAGGATCGTCGTGCGATTCGCGACGTTCCCCGGCATGCTCGCGAGGTCGTCGTAGAAGACCTTGAGCGCCGCGCCGAGCTCGGCGTGCAGGTCGTAGTGCTGCCCGTTCGGCTCCGCGCCGCCTTGATCGGAGTGCGTATCGTACCCGCCGTTGCCGAGCTGGAAGAAGCGGGCGTTGACGTTCGGCACGCCGTTCTCGACGCCCCAGATCACGCGCGCCACCTCCCGGAGGTCGGTCGACAGGCTGCGCCCGATGTCGCCGTAGAGCTGGCGAAAGACCGGACGGTCGTCGTTGTAGTTGGAGCTCAGCTCCTGGTACGCCGCCGTGGCGTCGATCGTGGCGAGGCCGGTGTTGCCGAGGAAGAGCGCCGCGGGTTGCGCCCCCGAAATCGCCGCCTGAGCGAGCGCGCTGAACGCCGCGGACTTCGCGGCGATGTCACCTTGATAGTTGTCGTCGAACGGGAACGTGAAGCGATCGAGGTCACGCACCGCGAGCACACTGGTGCCCGTTTGACGGAACTCGCCGACGATCGAGTCGTTGATGTTGACCGCGGGGATCTGGTTGCCGGCGTATTGCGCGGCGAGATGCCGGCCGATCCATCCGGTACCGGCCGACGGCCCGAGCGGCACGCCCGTCTGCCAGATCACGCGCGCTTCCTCGTGTGAGAGACTGTATTCGGGATAGCCGCACCCCTGGATCACGGCGACCTTGCCGAGATCGTAGAGCGCTTTGAGACCGCCCGCGCCCGCACCGTTCTCGAAGTGGTCGTTCGGGACGTTGAAGGCGGGATGAATCCCGAGCTGCGTGCCCGAGATCGGATCGAGGCCGATCAGGCTGTTCGTGAGCTCGCCCGGCGTGATGTTGATGTTGTTGCGGGCCGCATCGTACGCGGTGCGGAGACCGGCCACGTCGTCCACGGGGATGACGGTGTTGAGACCGTCATTGCCGCCATCGAGGAAGATGACGACGAAGTAGCGATCGTTCGCCTCGAGGGCGGCGTACGCTTGCCGCAGGAGGCCGTTGCCGAAAAGGCCCGGCCCGAGCAGCGTGCCGGCGCCGACGAGCCCGCCGCGCTTCAGGAATTGCCGTCGTGAGATCGCCATGACTCTCCTCTGCCCCGCTATTGCAGCTGATACGCCGGCGTCTGCATGACCAGCGCAAAGAGGCCGTGCAGCTTGCTGTGGCGGACGTCGTAGTCGAAGAGATCGATCGACGGATTCGCGCCGCCATCGGTGAGATAGTCGACGAGCGCGGTTTCCTCCGCGAGTGACAGGTCTCCCGAGACGCCGAGAGTGTCCGTGACCGCCGTCAGGATCTCGTTCGGGTCCGTGAGGTCGAGGTCGATGAATTTCTCAGGCCGAAACGCGGTGGCGCCGCCGTAGTGCGCCGCCGTGAGATCGCGCGCGAAGCCGTAGCGCGCGAGCATGGTGGAGCTGCTGACCCACGCCGTCTCCCAATCCCAACCGAACACGCTCGGCGGATCGAACACCAGCTGGCCCATGTTGCTCAACTGGTCGAACACCCGGCTGTAGCTGCCGCCGTCGATGTACTGGTACTTGCCTTTGGGCTTCATCCGCAGGAGGCGGAGCGACGACACGACGAAGTCGACCGGCCATCGCACCGATTTCGGCGTCCCGGCGCCGATCGGTGGTCCGGCCGTCAGGTAGAAGTCGTCGTGCACGAAGATCGCGTGCAGGAGCGGCGTGATCTCGAAATCCTGATCGAAGCTCGACGCCGCGACGACCGCGTCGATGAAGCCGAGACTCGGGTTCGGGTGCGCGAAGTACTCGATCAGACGCCGGGCGGTGCGACGCGCGACCGTGTTCTTCCCTTGGCTGTCCTCGTGCTCGAAGATGATGTCGACGACCGCGTCGATCTCCTGCGTTCCCTCACCTCCAGCGGCGTAATCGCGCCCGGCCGGCCCGAAGCCGCCCGTACTCTGGAAGATGACCTTCGGACCGCGGCCCGGATAATCCGCCTGGTAGTCGTGGTCGTAGTCCTTGAAAAAGGCGACCTTGTCGTAGTCCCAACCCGTGAAGGCGCGTGCGATTTGCGCGACGTCGGCTTGCACGTAGTTGTCGACCCCCGCGGAATCCTTCACGCCGAGGGTGAACAGTTCCTGGAGCTCGCGAGCGTAGTTCTCGTTGGGGATCTCGGCGTGGTTCCGGACGGTGTCGAGGAACTCCATCATCGCCGGATCGAGATTGACGGCTTTCACGAGGGTCTTGAGGTTGCCCCGGCCGTTCAACCGGAAGAGCTTGTTCTGCGACGCCATCATCTTGACGTCGAAGACCTTCGAGATCCCGGTCGCGAAGTGGTCGTGCCAGAAGAGGACGAGCTTCTCCTGGAGCGGCGCCTTCACCTTGAGCATGTACTTGATCCACTTGTCGTGGATGTCGTCGAAGCTACGCCCGCCCGGCTTGAATCCGCTGGGCTTGTACGAGAGCAGCGCCGTGGCCGCGGCGCCGCGCGTCGGGTACTGCGCGAGGAGATTGGCCGCCTCGGTCTGCGAGGCGCCGAATCCCGTGCGTCGGAGCAAATGGCGCGCGTGCAACAGCGTCAGGGGAGTGCCGTCCGCCATGGAACCTCCTTCGGTCCTACCGCTCAGTCCGTGCCCGGCACCCATCCCGCTTCGGGAGCACCCGCCTGGATCCAGAGCGTGATGACGTCGATCAACGTCGAATCGAGCTTCGGGCGGCCGCGCGGCATGCGGTCACCGAAGCCCTGGCCGGGAAAATCACCCGTCAGCTTATGCACGATGTAGCTCGTCGCGGGATCACCGGTCATTGGGTCGATCTGCGTGATGCGCTTCCACCCGAGCGCGTCGGCATCCGCGTTGGCAGGCGCCCGGTTGATCAGATTGCCGGGGAAGGCACTCGCCTCGAGCAGCAGGTCGCCGGCGTCCATGAACGCGTTCGAGTCGTGGCAGCCGCTCACGGCGCAGCTCTGATTGAAGATCTGCCGCTGCACCCGATCGTACGTGCTCGTGAAGAGCACGCCGGGATCGCAGCCGCCGATCGGCGGGTCGCAGACTAGGTCGATCTTGTCCTTGTCGACGAGAATGGCGCCCATGCCCGCGGCGGCCGTCGACTCGGTGACGAGCCTGATCGTCTTCTTGTTGCGCTTGCACTTGTCGTTCTTGAACGGACCCTTGATCGCGACGAAGAAGTTGGTCGCCGTCGTGCACGTGTCGGCGTCCTGGTTCGGGTATGGTGCGATCTGGCTGTTGATGCGCGTCTGAAGCGCCTGGAACTCGGGATCGAACTTGGGATCGCCGTTGTCGACGGCGTGATCCACCGTCGAAAGCCGAACGCCGTTCAAGCTGCACACGCTGGGGTTGAACGTGCTGTTCGCGCAGACCGAAACCTGGAAATTGCAGACGCCGTTCACGATCCCATCGAGGTCGCAGGAGGGATCCCCGTCGGCGCAGCGGACGTTGCGCGGCTTCGTCGCCGGCGTGTTGACGGCCGCGTCGAACGTCGCGAGGCAATCGATCTTGCCGCTACCGCCGCCGCCGACCTCGGTCGCGAAGGAGGGCATGGCGCCGAGGACGAGCACCGCGATCGCGAAAGCGCGCGCGATTCCTCCGAGCGGCATGTGGATCGACATGGACCACCTCCTACTGCGCGGTACACCGCTCGCGGGGGACTGTCATTTTCAGAGGGAGCAACGCGCGTGACGGCACTGGCTAGGGCCGGGAAGCTACACGCGGGCCCGTGGGACAGTCAACGGAAAAGGCGGCGCGCGCCCGGCGATTGACCCTTCGCGGCGCCTCCCTTAGCAGGGTCGGGTGTCGCTGAAGGGTAAGACCGCTATCGCCGGCCTCGGGCAGACCAAACAGGGCAAAGTTTACGACCGGAGCTACATGGGGTTCGCCGTGGAGGCGGTCGAGCTCGCGCTCGCCGACGCGGGCCTCGCGCGCACCGACCTCGACGGCATCCTGCTGAATCCCGGCCTCGCGTGGGGTACGGCCGCCATGGGGTCGTTCATGCTTCAACAGGCGCTCGGTCTCCGCGACCTGAAGCTCTCCGCGACCATGAACCTCGGGGGCGCCACGGCGGGAGCGATGATCCAGCACGCCGCCCTCGCGATCGCGGCCGGCATGTGCACGACGGTCGCGTGCGTCTTCTCCGATCGGCCGCTCAAGGGGCCGGACGAGCAGAAGCAGAAGACCGGCTCAACGGGCTCGGCCGCTTCCTATGCCTTCGCCCGCGGGCTGGATGCCGCCTACGGACAGTTCGGCATCAACGCGATGTACGCGCTCGTGGCGCGCCGCCACATGCACGCGTACGGCACGACGCAAGACCACCTCGGCGCGGTCGCGGTCGCGCAGCGCCGCTGGGCGAACCTGAACCCAGCCGCGCAGCTCAAAGACGTGCCCTTGACGCTCGCGGACTATCACGCGTCGCGCTGGGTCGTGGAGCCGTTCCACATGCTCGACTGCTGCCTCGTCTCCAACGGTGGAGTCGCCGTGATCGTCACCTCGGCCGAGCGGGCGCGCACTCTCCGGAAGCCGCCGGTTTACGTCTGGGGCATGGGCCAAGGACACCCGGGCGGCGAGCCTGCCGAGACGTTGGTTTCCGGTGCCCCGATCGCGAGTACGACCGCATTCGACATGGCGCGGATCCGCGTCACCGACGTCGACCTGTGTGAGCTCTACGATTGCTACACGTTCACGGTGCTGGTCACGCTCGAAGACTACGGCTTTTGCGCCAAAGGAGACTCCGGGCCGTTCGTCGCCGCCGGCCACACGGCTCCAGGCGGCTCACTCCCCGTGAACACCGGCGGCGGCCAGCTCTCGTCCTCCTACATGTGGGGCATGACGCCGATCGCGGAAGGCATCGTGCAGGCGCGCGGCGAGGGTGGCGCGCGCCAAGCGCCGAAGCACGACGTCGTCCTCGTGAGCGGCAACGGCGGTCTTCTCTCGACGCATACGACGCTCGTGCTGAGCCCGCTGCCATCATGACGCGCGACGTGCCGCCTCCCCGTCCGCTGCCCGAGGGCGACCGCGCGCTGGTCCCGTTCTTCGCCGCCGCGAAGGAACGCCGCCTCGTGGTGCAGCGCTGCGCGCGCTGCGGGACGCTGCGCTTTCCGCCCCGCGAGCTCTGTACGAGCTGCCTCTCGACGGAGATCGAGTGGGCGGACGTCTCGGGTCGCGGCGAGATCTTCAGCTTCAACGTGATGCACCAGGTCTACCACCCGGCGTTCGCGACCGAGGTGCCCTACGCGGTCGTCGTCGTGAAGCTCGCGGAAGGTCCGAAGATGATCTCGAACCTCGTCGATTGCCCCGTCGACGAGATTCGCATCGGGATGCCGGTCGAGGTCGTGTTCGAGACGATGACCGACGAAATCACGCTGCCGAAGTTCCGCCGTCGCGCAGCGGACTAATTCCCGCCGTACTTGTCGCTCGCCGTGCTGACGTAGTGCTCGAGGATGCGCTGCTCGGCGGCGCGATAGGCGAGGAGTCGCATCATCTCCTGCGCCTGCGGCACCAGCGGGACGGTGGCGAGCAGACCGACGACGTCCGCCGGAGAAAGCTTGTCGATCGCCTCCTCCATGCCGGCGACGGCCCCGTCGGGAAGCTCCGGCAGGTCGAGGTTCTTGAGCGCCTCCAACAGCATCGAGAAGCGCTCCTCGAAGCGTTGCTTCGCATCGGCCTTCTCGGCCTCGGTGCACTCGACGGCGAGCTTCTTCGCCGCTTTGTCGAAGAGACGGTCGAAGGCCTGAAGGAGCGCGTCGCGGCCGGTGATCGCCATCAGAACTCCACCAGGAAGCCTTCGCTCTCCTGGCTCTCCACGTCGACGAGCGTGGCGCGTGCGCGCGCGTACGATCCGACCGGGAAGTACACGAACCCCTCCGCACGGTCCCCGGGCTTCAAGGTGCCCCCCCCGAGCGCGCGCTTGCGGAGCGTCTCCTCGATGCTCTGCGCAGTGGGTCCGGCGATCCCGGGATCGAGCCCCTCCTTCGCCGCGCGCGATACGGCAGTCGCCGCGGCACGGAGATCGAGCTGCGTCACCTTCCCGGATCCGCCGCGGGGCCGGAGCTCGATGGCCGCGGGATCGAGCGTGTACGTGACGTTGCTGCCGTTCTGCACGTTCACCTTGACCGCCAGCACGCCGCCGGCCGCGAGATCCTCACCGAAGTCGAGCTTGGTTTCGAGGGCGAGCTGCGGCTGGATCTTGAACTTGACCCCGCCCTCGCTGGTCCCGCCGGATTGCTGCTCTGCGTACGCGTTCCCCGCGGCCGCGTGGTCCGCGATGCCCGTGAACGCGAGATAGAACCCGCGGGTGAACGTCAGGTCCTGGCTCAGCAACTGCTGATCCTCGGCCTCGAGCAGCACTTCGTTCGCATCGCACCGGATGCGCACGACGCCGTCCTGAGACGAGCGGCCTTCTTCCGATTTGGTTCCGCGAAGGACACCGGCCCGACCGACCGCCGCCGGCTCGAAGGTCGTGACGGTGTAGCCGAGGCTCTTCATGGTCTGAAACGCGTAGCGGTTCGCCTCGTCGCAGGTGAGGTTGTTCCGCCGGACGTCGTACTGCGTATGCATCGGCGCACAGGCGACGAGCACCGAGCCCAGGATCACGAACGCGAGGCGCGACCGCATGCCTCGGGAACTATGAGCGGGCATCCGTCCAAGTCAACCGGTCGTTGTTTGACCCCGGGTGCGGCGTTATGGTCGCGCGCGTGCAGGCGAGCTCGACGGCGACCGACCGCGCCCGTCACCACCCGAAAGGGCTGAAGCGCGTCGTCCCGTGGCTCGTCACGGCCGTGATCTTCGCGCTGATCTTCCGGCGCGTCCCGATCGCGAAGGTGGTCGAGGCCCTCGAGGGCGTGCACCTCCTCCGGTACCTCGCGATCATGATGCCGTACTCGGTCGTGTACCTGATGATCGATACCTTCTGCCTGACCCGCGTCATCAACTGGTTCAACACCCCGATCGCGTTTCGCGACGTCCTGCCGATCCGGGCGACGACCTATCTGCTGACGTTGCTGAACTCGCCGCTCGGCCAGGGCGGGGTCGCGCTGTACCTGAATCGGCGCGAGGGCATCCCGCTCCTCGAGGTCGGGAGCTCGGTGCTGTTCATGATGTTCGTCGAGCTCTACCAGCTCGTCTTCTACTCGAGCCTCGGCGCGGTGCTCGCTCCGGACCGCATCGAGAGCTCGCTGGTCGCCGTCTACGTCGCGCTGTACGCGTACTTCGCGGTCCACGTGACGCTCTTCCGCGTCGGCACCGACTGGCTCGCCAAGCACAAGTGGGCCGGCATGCTGCGAAGCTTCCGCATGGCCCATCTTTGGCACTACCTGCTGCTCATTCTCTTCAAGAGCCCGAACTTCTTGATGGCGACCGTCGTCTACTACTTCGCGCTCCAGTGCTTCGACCTGCAACTCCCGTATCTGGATCTCCTCATGTTCTTGCCGATCATCTTTCTTTCGGCGGCGTTGCCGATCGGCGTCGCGCACCTCGGCGCGCCGCAATATTTCTGGCTGCATTTCTTCGGCGATCAGGCTCCGGAGGCCAGCTTGTTGGCGTTCAGCCTGACGGCACACGTCACGTTCATGGTGATGAACGCGGCGCTCGGGCTTCCTTTCCTACCGCGCGCGAACCGCGAGCTGGCATGAGCAGCAGCGGCGCGCGCTCGAACGCCGACGCGGCGTTCACCGCCGCGACCGCGTAGGCCGCGGCGTAGACCCCCTGATCGAGCCAGCGCGCGTCGAGCACGCCGGCCGTGACGACGGCCGCCGCGATCACGTAGTTCAGCACGCCGCCGACGGCACCCGACCGACTGCCCCCGAGCTCGATCGTCGCGAGCGAGCCGCCGCGCCGCCACCCCTCCACCACGTAGAGCGCGAACGACGTCATCGCCGCGAGCGGCAGGACGAACGGGAGGCGTCCGTCGCCCGCCACCACGAGGAACGCCGGGAAGAGGAGAAGCGCGTCGGCGCCGTGGTCGAACACGCGGCCCTGCCGCGACGCGGTACCGGACGCGCGCGCGAGCGCACCGTCCACGTAGTCCGTCGCCGCTGCGATCACGAACACCCAGAACGCCGCCACCGCACCGTGGTCCCGCGGCACCCCGAGCTGCCACGCGAGGATCGGCGCCAGTAGAATGCGAAGACCGGTGCAGAAGTCGGCGGCCCGCTTCATTCGCGCTTGGCACCTTCCAACACGGTGATGCGCTCCTTCGGACCCCGGTGCCGCCGCAACAAGACGTAGAGCGCGCCGGCGCCGCCGTCGGCGGGACGCGCCGAGGTGAACGCGAGGATGCCGCGGCCGATGCGCCCGCGCGCGAGCCAGCTCTTGAGGCGCTCTTTCAACACGGGGACGTTGTCCTTCGAGTTGTGACCGCGCCCGTGGACGATCAATACCTCGCGATGTCCGGCCGCGAGCGCGCTCGTGATGAACCGTTCGACCTCGACACGCGCCGCGGCGGCCGACATCCCGTGCAAGTCGATCATGGCCTGATACGCGAACTCGCCCCGCCGCAGACGACGCAGGATCCGCGGGTCGAGTCCGACGACGGCGCCTTCGACGTACTCGGTCGAGTCGCTGATGTCGAAGTCGCCCGTCCCGGTCACGAGCTCCGAGAGCTCCGCGAGCGCCTCCGCGTCCTCGTCGACGACGGTGCGGACCGTCGAGGTCGCCGGCGCCGGCGCGTCGACGCGTGATCCCGCGCGCAGCGGCCGCACGTCCGCCATCGCGGCTGCGAACGACGACGCGTCGTCGGCTTCGGGCTCGGGAGCGGATCGAGCCGAAGCGCCGCGCGCGGGCCCGGTCGTGGGCTTCGCCGCTGGCCGCGGTGTCGGTGCCGAGGGCGGCAACGCGCGGATCGCCTTTCCCAGTCCTTCGAACGGCGCGTGGAACGGCGTCACGCGCTTCTTGGCGGGAGCCGGTGGGGGCGGGTGCCGGCGACGTCGGGACATGGTACGAAGCCGAGCGTAAGGGGTCGCCTACCGGGCTGCAATGCCGGCGCGACACTTGGCGATCCCGGCGGTTCGGAGCGCGCCATGCACGATACGATCGGAGCCCTCGGGCTCGCCCTCGGCACGGCGTTCACCGCCGGCATCAACCTCTACGCGACGGTCGCGGTGCTCGGCCTGGCGGCACATGCGGGCGCGATCGAGCTTCCGCCCGACCTCCAGGTGCTCGCGCACCCGGCGGTGATCGCCATCGCGCTCGCGCTCTACGTCGTCGAGTTCTTCGCCGACAAGACGCCGTACCTCGACAGCGCGTGGGACGCCGTCCACACGTTCATCCGGGTACCTGCCGGTGCGATCCTCGCGGCGCGAGCGATCGGGCCGGTCAGCCCGCCGCTCGAGCTCGCGGCCGTGCTCGCGGGCGGCGGCGTATCGTTCGCCTCGCACGCGGCCAAGGCCAGCACGCGGCTCGCGATCAACGCGAGTCCCGAGCCGGTGAGCAATTGGATCGCGAGTCTCGCCGAGGACGTCACGGCGCTCCTCGCGATCTGGATGATCTTCAATCACCCGCTGCTGATGCTGGGGTTCGTGGCGGTGTTCGTCGCAGCGGTCGTGTGGATGGCGCCGAAGGTATGGCGGACGTTACGCAGGTCGTTTCGGAGGGAAACGCCGTCCGGCGGGGGACCGGACGGCCTACAGAGCCGCGCCCCCGAGGGTGGGAGGGAGGTCACCCTCGGAGGCGCCCAGGGAGGGTGAGTTACTGGTGCGGCTCTGCTGCGACCAACGCCTCGGGCGCGAGGCGCTCGCCGTTCAGGGGTGCACTGGTCTCGCGCCGCGGGTTGCCGCGGCGGGCGAGGGCTTCGATGGCCCGGCGGGCCAGCTTGCTCGGCTTCGCGTGGCCGTTCTCCCAGCGGTTCACGGTGGAGAAGGTCACGGCAACCGCGTGCGCGAACTCTTCCTGGGTCATGCCGAGGCGGATGCGGAGCTCGCGAATGTTCCGGTGCACGTTTTCGTCGCTCATGGGGGGTCTCCTCTGTCTCTCGTATAGTGGCGCGTAGCGGCGCAGCTATAGCTGGCTAAAGCAAGCGGCAGACCATCGGGTCCGCTCGGCTAAGCGCCTGAGATCGGGCGTTTTTCATCGCGTGTGCCGTGTGCCAGCGCGATGCTGACACAGCCGCGAGTGCCAGCGGCGCCCCTGGGGTCCCGGAAATTTCGCGGCCGCGCAGCGCGTGCTATGCGGTCCGGATGCCGACGCCCCAGGAGCTCCTCGAGTCGCTTCGTCAGGTGAAGTACCCGGGCTTCAATCGCGACATCGTGTCGTTCGGCATGGTCCGCGACATCCAGATCGGGTCGCGCGGCGTCACGGTCGAGCTCACGACCTCCTCCGCGAACGCCGAGGCCATGGACTCGATCCGGACCCAGGTCGCCACCATCGTGCACGCGGCGACCGGGCTCGCGGTCGAGATCGTCGTCGAGACCGCACCGACGCAGACCGTGGCCGGGCCGGCCGGGCCGCCGCGCCCGAAGCCCGGCATCCCGGGCGTCGGCGCGATCGTGGCGGTCGCCTCGGGCAAAGGCGGAGTCGGGAAGTCGACCGTGGCCGCCAACCTCGCCTGCGCGCTCGCGGCCAAGGGCCTCCGGACGGGCCTCCTCGACGCCGACGTCTACGGACCGAGCGTCTCGATGATGCTCGGCATCGAGGGCGCGCCGCCCGTGCGCGAGGACCGCCGGCTCGTACCGGCCGAGCGCTACGGTGTCCGGGCCATCTCGATGGGCATGTTCCTCGGGGAGCGCACTCCGGTGATCTGGCGAGGCCCGATGGTGACGAAGCTCATCACCGAGTTCTTCCGCAACGTGGAGTGGGGCGAGCTCGACTACCTGATCCTCGACCTCCCGCCCGGGACCGGCGACGCTCAGCTGACGATCGCACAGCAGGTGCCGCTCGCGGGCGGCGTCATCGTGACGACGCCCCAGGACGTGGCCCTCCTCGACGTCCGGCGCGGCATCACGATGTTCGAGCAAGTGCAGGCGCCGGTGCTCGGCGTCATCGAGAACATGAGCTACCACCTCTGCACCGGATGCGGCGCTCGCGCCGAGATCTTCGGACACGGGGGCGGCGATCGGATGGCCAAGCAGTTCGGCGTACCGTTTCTCGGTGAGATTCCCCTGCTGCGCGCGATCCGGAGCGCCGGCGACGAGGGCAAGCCGATCGTCGTCGCGGAACCGGCGAGTCCCGTCAGCCGCGCGTTCCTCGACCT
Source organism: Thermodesulfobacteriota bacterium (assembly GCA_036781285.1). Classification (GTDB taxonomy): domain Bacteria; phylum Desulfobacterota; class Binatia; order UTPRO1; family UTPRO1; genus UTPRO1. The sequence continues at coordinate 26,864 of DAIQBH010000050.1, forward strand.
CGCAGGCGCCGTCGACGCCCAGGTGCGCGAGCGCGCCGCGGGCATCGTCACGCACTGAACCCGCGGCCCCCATGACGACGACGCGGCAGATCCGTCCCGGCGTCTCCGCCGTCGTGATCGACGGCGAGGGCCGCATCCTCCTCCAGCAGCGTACCGACAACGGGATGTGGGGTCTGCCGGGCGGCGCGGTCGAGTTCGGCGAATCGGTGCTCGAAGCGCTGCACCGCGAGGTGATGGAAGAAACGGGACTCACCGTCGAGGTCGATCGACTGGTCGGCGTGTACTCGCATCCCGACGTCCATCAGATCATCACCTACCCGGACGGCACCGTGTTCCACTTCGTGAGCACCTGTTTCGCGTGTCGTCCGACCGGCGGCACTTTGACGCTCGGCGAGGAAACCTCGGGGCTCGCCTGGTTCGCCCCGCCGGCGTGGCCACCCGATCTCATGCCGGTGCACCGCGTCCGCATAGACGACGCGCTCACCCGCGCCGAGGCGCCTTACGTGCGCTGAGCCGCTCCGGCGGCGTGCGCTTCGTCGCGGAGCGCGCCGATCCGCTGCATGAGATCGGTGGCCCACTCGACCTGACCCTCTCGCGATCGCATCACGTCCGACGGAATCGCCACCGGCGCACCGAACGTCACGCGCACCGGATGCGGCCGCGGCAGACGCGCATCGCGCGGGAACGCCTCGAACGCCCCGTCGACGCCGACCGGGACGATCGGGACCCCGGCACGCGCGGCGATCGCGATCACCCCCGGCTGCGCCGGCAGCAACGCGCCGTCGCGTGTGATCTGGCCCTCCGGAAACACGCCGACGATCTCGCCGCGCCCGAGGGTCGCCAGCAGCTGCCGCACCGCCGAGAGCTCGATCGCGCCGTCACGGATGGGAATGACCCCGAGCTGCCGATAGATCGCCGTGACACCGGCCTGGTCGTAGAACTCGCGGGTCAGCACGAAGCGGACGGGCCGGTCGACGAACCGCGCCACGAAGACCCAGTCGAGAAGCGACGAATGATTGCCGGCGAGAATGAACGGCCCCGCCGGGAGGCTCTCGTGACCCGATGATCGGAGCGAAAAGTAGAGGTCGGCGAGCGGAGTCAGCACGCGCTTCAGAGCGAAATACAGCGCGTCCGCCATGGGTGCGTTTCCTAGCACGGATGGTAGAAGCCGCGACATGGAGCGGCTGACCATCGGCGACTTCTTCGACCGGACCGCGCTCGGCGTCGGGGATCGCGAAGCGCTGATCTTCCCCGACCAGCGGGTGCGCTGGGGGTACCGTGAGGTCCACACGCGCGTGTCCCACGTTGCGAAGGGTCTGATGGGTCTCGGGATCGAGCGCGGCGATCACGTCGCCATCTTCGCGCCGAACCGCGTGGAGTGGGTGCTGCTGCATCTGGCCATCGCCAAGATCGGCGCCGTGTCGGTGCCGATCGATCCCGCGCTCGGCGCCGAAGACCTCGCTCACGTGCTCGTCGACTCCGATGCGTCGGCGCTTTTCATTGCCGAGCGACGGGGCGAGCCGAGTCAGCTCGATGTGCTCCTCGAGTGCTGCCCGGAGCTGCCCGAGGCGCGGCCAGGCCGGCTCGCGACCCGGCGCTTCCCGCTCTTGAAGCGCGTGGTGGCGATCGGCGACGCGCCCCCGACCTGCCCCGGCACACTGGCGTGGTCGGACGTGTTGACCGCCGGCGACGGCATCACCGACCATCTGCTGCGCCGGCGTCAAGAGAGCATCGAGTTCGCCGACCTGGTCGCCTTGCACTACACGGCGGGAACGACCAGC
>DAIQBH010000051.1:0-28502 GCA_036781285.1 Thermodesulfobacteriota bacterium
TAATGTCTGATTTCCGACGATGCAAGTCGCGGCCGGTTGTCACGGCTGGCGGCGGGCCATAGATTCGGCGCCCGCATGGCGGGCCGTCCTCGACTCTCGCATCTCGACGCCGACGGTCGCGCCCGCATGGTCGACGTCGGCGACAAACCCGTCACGGCGCGGCTCGCGGTCGCGGCGGCGAGCGTCCGCATGCGGCCCGCAACGCTTCGGCTGATCGCCGCCGGTGCGGTGCCGAAAGGCGACGTCCTCGCGGTGGCACGGCTCGCCGGCATTGCGGCGGCGAAACGCACCGCGGACCTGATCCCGCTCTGTCATCCGCTGCTGCTCTCGCACGTCGACGTCGAGCTCACGCCGCGCCGGCAGGGCAGCCGGGTCGATATCCAGGCCATGGTGCGGCTCGAGGGTCGCACGGGCGCAGAGATGGAAGCGCTGACCGCGGTGAGCGTCGCCGCGCTCACGATCTACGACATGTGCAAAGCCGTCGATCGCGACATCGAGATCACCGCCGTGCGCCTGCTGCGCAAGGAAGGCGGCAAGAGCGGGCGCTGGGTGCGGGGCGCCGCGCCGTCGCGCGTGAGGTGATGCGCGTCACGCTGAAACAGGGGCGGGACTTCTCGGTTCGTGCCGGGCATCCATGGATATTCTCAGGCGCGGTCGCCCGCGTGGACGAGGAAGGTCCCGCCGGAGCCGTCGCGGCGGTGCACGCCGCGGACGGCCGTCTCCTCGGGTACGGCAGCTGGAACGCCGCGACGAGCATCGCAGTGCGCATGCTGTCGCGCGGCCCGCGGCCGGTCGACGCCGCCTTCGTCCGCGAGCGCATCGACGCCGCGCTCGCGGTTCGTTCCCTCGTCGCGCGCACCGACGCGCTTCGTCTCGTGAACGGGGAGGGCGACGGTTTCCCCGGGCTCGTCGTCGACCGCTACGCCGGCTTTGCGGTGTGCCAGTTCCTGACGGCGGGGGCGGACGCGCTGAAGCCGTGGATCGTGGACGCCCTCTCGGCGGCGGTGCCGCTGCGAGGGATCTACGAGCGCAGCGAGGGCAACGTGCGGACGGCGGAAGGCCTGGCGCGCGTCGTCGGTGTGCTCGCGGGCGAGGAGCCTCCTCCGGAGCTGGTCATCGACGAGAGCGGGCGGCGTCACGTCGTCGACGTGCGGGGTGGGCAGAAGACCGGCTTCTTCCTCGATCAGCGGCCGAATCGCGACTCCGTCGAGAGCCTGGCGCACGATCGGGTCGTGCTGAACCTGTTCTCGTACAGCGGCGGGTTCTCGATCGCGGCGGCGCGCGGCGGCGCGCGTCACGTGACGTCCGTCGACAGCTCGGCGACCGCGCTGGCGCTTGCCGAATCGGCGTGGCGATTGAACGATCTCGCGCCGGAGCGCGCGGCGTTCGTTCGCGCCGACGTGTTCGAGTATCTCCGCGGCGAGCTGCCGCCGGCGGACCTGATCGTGCTCGACCCGCCGCCGTTCGCCAGGCGGCGCGCCGACCGGGAGCGCGCGGCGGCCGGCTACAAGGACGTCAACCTGCGCGCGCTCAAGGGCGCGGCGCCGGGCGCGCTCGTGCTGACGTTCAGCTGCTCCCAGCACGTCGATGTCGAGGGGTTCGAGTCCGCCGTCGCGGCCGCGGCGGCGGACGCCGGCCGCGCCTGCCGGGTGCTGGCGCGGCTCGGCCCTGGCATCGACCATCCGCAGGCGCTCGCGCATCCCGAGGGTCGATACTTGAAAGGTCTCTTGCTACGGGTGGACTGATGGACCGGCTGGCGAAAACGCTTGCCTCCTACGGTCTCTGGGCACTGATTCTCCTCACGTGCCCGATCTTTTTCGTCGGCGCCTTGCTCGTCTGGCTCGTGACGGTGCCCTTCGATCGGCGCCTGCGCTTCCTGCATCTGTATTCCTGCGCGTGGGCGTCGTTCTACACGTACGTATTCCCCTATTGGACGACGGCGGTGCGGAACCGCGAGCGTCTGCGAAACGACGCCGCGTACGTCGTCGTTTCCAACCATCAGTCGCTGCTCGACATCCTGGTGCTGTTCCGGCTCTACCGGCACTTCAAGTGGGTTTCGAAGGAGGAGATCTTCCGGGTGCCGTTCATCGGCTGGAACATGACGCTGAATCGCTACATCCGCATCCGCCGCGGCGACAAGCAGGACGCCGTCCGGATGATGGCGGCCTGCGGCGAGGCGCTCGAGACCGGCAGCTCCATCATGATCTTTCCGGAAGGCACGCGGTCGCTCGACGGCGAGCTGCGCGAGTTCCGGCACGGGGCCTTCACCCTGGCGCTCCGCCACAAGGTGCCGATCCTGCCGATCGTGCTCGACGGGACGACCGACGCGCTCCCGAAATACGGCGTCACGCTCAACAATTCGGCGAACATCGTCATCCAGGTGCTCGACCCGATTCCCGTCGATGGATTCCACGACGTGGACACGCTCCGCGATCACGTGCGGAGCGTCATGGCCGACCGGTTGCAACGGCTTCGCACGGAGCGGCTCGGCGTCATGGCGCCCGAGCGGCACGCCCGCTCCGCGTAGCTATCCGATGGCTACGCTCCGCGTAGCCATGCGCGCCGTCGCAGGCGTCGCTAGAACGGTCGCATGGCACGGCGTCGCTCCGACTCGATCAAGTCCTGGCCCTCGCACGATCGGCCGCGGGAGAAGCTCCTCGAGGCCGGTGCCGATCGTCTGAGCGACGCCGAGCTCCTGGCGGTGCTCTTCCCGACCGCCGCGCGCGGCGCGGCGAACGCGGTGGACCAGGCGCGCGCGTGGCTCGTGGGCCAGGGTTCGCTCCGGGCGCTCGTGGACGCGCCGACACGCGTCCTGCGGTCGACGCCCGGGATCGGTCCGGCGCGCGCGGCGATGGTGCAGGCCGTCGGCGAGCTCGCACGCCGCTACGCCGGGCAACGGCTCGCTCGCGGCACGCCGCTTCGCACGAGCGCCGAGGTCTATCGTCATTGCGGAGAGCGGCTGGCGGCGCTCCGGAAAGAGCAATTCCACGTGATCCTGCTCGACGGCAAGAACCGTCCGATCAAGGACGTGCGCGTCTCGGAAGGCACGTTGACGGCGTCCCTCGTCCACCCGCGCGAGGTATTCGTGCCGGTGATCGAGGAAAGCGCGGCCGCGATCATCCTCGTCCACAACCACCCGAGCGGCGACCCGACGCCGAGTGCCGAGGACATCGCGATCACGCGTCGCTTGCGCGAGGTCGGTGAGCTGATGGGCGTCCACGTGCTCGACCACGTCGTCATCGGCCACGGACGTTACATCAGCTTCAGCGACGAAGGCCTCTAGTTCGGCGTATCGTTCGCACACGAGCTCATGACTCGGTCGCCGCAGGTAGGCGCATGGCCGCTCCTACGGACCTCGGCGTCCCATGGTGCGAACTTGCGTCTGCGCTCCTGACCGAGATCGGACCCGCGGCGACACCTCCACCACGCGCCCTGTCCGACGGAGCTCGGAAGATTCGCTCGCAGCTCGTCGGGCGACTAGAACGGAATGTCGTCGTCGTCGGCTGCTGCCGCGCCGCCGCCGCCCATGCCCATGGCGGGCTCTTCCGGGAAGCCCGGGTCGCCGCTGCCGGCACCTCGTCCGCCACCCGCGCCACCGCCGAGGAATCGTACGTTCATGGCGATGATCTCGGTGATGTAACGCTTGTTGCCGTCCTTGTCGTCGTACGAACGCGAGCGAATTTCACCTTCGACGAAGACCTGCCGGCCCTTCGAGAGGAACTTGCCGCAGTTCTCGCCCTGCTTCCCCCAGACGATGAGGGTGTGCCACTCGGTGCGTTCTTGCTTGTTGCCGTCGTTGTCGTTCCACGTGGTCGTGGTGGCGAGGGGGAACTTGCACACCGCCCGACCGGTGCCGGTGAAGCGAACTTCGGGATCCTTGCCGAGGTTGCCGACGAGGATGGCTTTGTTGACCGACATGGTGACCTCCGGGGGGCGAATCGCGATGTTTGGCGAGTCGTAACAGTGCACCCCCCGACCGTCAACGACGACGAGTAGCGTACGACGGCGTGTCGGATCCTGGCGCCGATCGCAACTTTGTGGGATGCCTCGGATCGGTGCAGTCGATGACGGGCGGAGGGGTTCCATGAGCGACAACGACGACGTACTGCGCATCGTCCCCCTCGGTGGCCTCGGCGAGATCGGCCTCAACATGATGCTGATCGAGTACGGCGAGAGCGCGATCGCCGTCGATTGCGGCGTCATGTTCCCGGAGCCGTCGATGCTCGGCATCGATCTCGTGATCCCGGACCTGACGTATCTCCGCGAGCGGCCCGGTCGCCTGCAGGGCATCGTCTGCACGCACGGCCACGAGGATCACATCGGCGCGCTGCCGTTCGTGACGCGCGAGATGCCCGTCCCGACCTACGCGACCCCGTTTGCGCACGCGCTCGCCGCCGCCAAGCTCGAGGAGCACGAGCTGAAGTCCCCGCTCGAACGGTTCAAGGCGGGCGACGTCTGGCGGGTCGGGCCGTTCGAGATCGAGGCCGTGCACATCACGCACAGCATCGTCGACGCGGTGGCGCTCGCGATCCGGACGCCGCTCGGCACGATCGTGCACACGGGCGACTTCAAATTCGACCAGACGCCGCTCGACGGGTTGCCGTCCGATCTCGCGCGTTTCGCCGCGCTCGGCGACGCCGGCGTGCTGGCGCTGCTGTCGGACTCGACGAACGTCGATCGCCCGGGCGTCACGCCGTCGGAGCGCAGCATCACCGGCAATCTCGAATCCGCGTTTCGCCGGACGCGCGGCCGGGTCGTGGTCGCGACCTTCGCCTCGCACCTGCACCGCATCCAGCAGGTGCTCGACATCTCGGCGCGCGCAGGCCGGCGTGTGGCCGTGGTCGGCCGCGGCATGATCCAGAACGTCGAGACCGGCCAGGATCTCGGCTACCTGCGCGTGCCGCCCGGATTGCTGATCGACGTCGGCGACGCGCGCGCGCTGCCGCCGGAGCAGGTGACCCTCCTCTCGACCGGCAGCCAGGGCGAGCCGATGTCGGCGCTCGCGCGCATCGCGATGGACGACCACAAGCAGGTGAAGGTCGGCGCCGGCGACACCGTCATCATGTCGTCGCGCATCATCCCCGGAAACGAGCGGCCGATCGGCGACGTGATCAATCATCTCATCCGGCGCGGCGCCGAGGTTCTCCACGAGCCCATGGCCGACATCCACGTGTCGGGGCACGCGAGCCAGTCGGAGCTGAAGCTCATGCTCCAGCTCACGCGGCCGCGCTACTTCGTCCCCGTGCACGGCGAGTACCGCCATCTCGTGCGGCACGCCGCGCTCGCCGCCGAGATGGGCATCGTCGACACGTTCGTGCTCGAGGACGGCAACGTGCTCGAGATCGACGCCGCCGGCGCGCGTCAGGCGGAGTCCATCACCTCGGGCCGCGTGTTCGTCGACGGCAAGGGCGTCGGCGACGTCGGCGACGTCGTGTTGCGCGATCGGCGCCACCTCTCGGACGGCGGGCTCGTGCTCGCGATCCTCGCCGTCAATCAGCACACCGGCGACATCATCTCCGGGCCCGACCTCATTTCGCGCGGGTTCGTCTTCGAGGACGACAGCCAGCCGTACTTCGATCGCGCGAAGGAATCGGTGCTCGAGGCGCTGGCGGCGCTCGCCCCCGAATCGCGAACGGTGATCTCCGAGGTGAAGGAAGAGATGCGAAAGACGCTCCGGCGCTATTTCAAGCGCACCCTCGAGCGTCGTCCGGTCATCCTCCCCGTCGTGATGGAGCTGTAGTTTCGCTCGGCAGGCCGCGACTCGGGACTTGCGCCTACGGGCCCGTCCGTGACAAGTCTCTGGCGTTGGGTCGGGGGAGGATGTGGCTGGAAAAGCGGCACGTGTAGCCAAGGGGGGGGTGCGGGAGAAGGTCGCCACGGCGACCGGAACGCTCCGCCGTGAGGTCGAGGCGCTCTTCGCGATCGCCGGCGCCTGCTACCTGGCGCTGAGCTTCCTCAGCTACACGCCCGGACGCCCCGCTGGGAACGTCGGCGGGCCCGTCGGGCACCTGCTGTCCGAGCTCGTCGTCCAGGCGTTCGGGCTCGCGTCGCTGCTGATTCCCGCGAGCGTCGTGCTGGTCGCGGTGATCGTGCTCCGCGGCGGGTCGCTCGCGCTTTCGGCCTTCCGCTCCGCGGTGTTGACCATCGAGCTCTTGCTCGTCGCGACCGCGCTGGCGCTGCTGCTCGGTCCCGGGCGCGAGGCGACGGCCGGCGGCTGGGTCGGTGGCTTCATCGCGAGCCTGCTCGCGGGTCTCTTCAACGGGCTCGGCGCCTTCCTGATCGTGCTGACCGGCATCGTCCTCACGACGATGGTCGTGACCGGGGGATCGCTCGTCGGCGGCATGACGGCCGTCGCGCGGCGCGGCGCGGCCACGCGCGAAGCACTCGCCGGCGCGTTCGCCCGCTGGCGCGAGAATCATCGCCCCGAGGACGACGAGGACGACGTGGTCGAGCTGCCGCCGGCGCGTGAGCGCCGCGAGCGCGAGCCGAAGCCGGAGCGGGAGACTGCGCGCGCCAAGCGCGCCGCTTTGCCGCCGCCGCCCGCGCCGCCGATCCTCGTGAACGAGCCCGAGCCTCGCCCCGCGAAAGGCGCCAAGGGGAAGGCGCCGAAGGCGCTGAAGCAGGAGGAGTTCCACTTCTCGTCGGGCACCAAGTACGAGCTCCCACCGCTCTCGTTCCTCGACGCACCCGTCGACTCCGGCGTGCAAATCGACGAGGAGTCGCTGATCGCGAGCTCGCGCATCCTCCAGTCCAAGCTCGCGGACTTCGGCGTCGACGGGAAGGTGGTCGCGGTCCGGCCCGGTCCGGTGATCACGACCTTCGAGTTCGAGCCGGCGGCCGGTGTCAAGGTGAACCGCGTCGTGAACCTCGCCGACGATCTCTCGATGGCGCTCCGCGCCCACAGCGTGCGCATCCTCGCGCCGATTCCCGGGAAGCCCGTCGTCGGCATCGAGGTATCGAACGCACGCCGCGAGAAGGTGTGGCTCCGGGACATCATCGCGAGCGATCAGTTCCAACGCTCGGAATCGAAGCTCACCTTGGCGCTCGGCAAGGACACGACCGGCAACACCTACGTCGCCGACCTCGCCAGGATGCCGCACCTCCTGATGGCCGGCGCGACCGGCACCGGCAAATCGGTGTCGCTGAACGCCATGATCATGAGCATCCTCTATGAAGCGTCGCCGCACGACGTGCGCTTCATCATGATCGACCCGAAAATGCTGGAGCTCTCGGTCTACGACAACATTCCGCACCTGCTCGTGCCCGTCGTGACCGAGCCGAAGAAGTCGGCATACGCGCTCGCCAACGTGATCCAGGAGATGGATCGCCGCTACCGGCTTCTCCGGGACAAGGGCGTTCGCAACATCGACAGCTACAACAAGGCGATCGCCGGCGAGCTGTCGGAGAAAAACGCGAGCGTGATCGAGCTCACCGAGCCCGAGGATGCGGAGGAAGCGGCGACCCCGTTCGTGCCGGTGCAACGCGTCGGCGACGACGCACCGCTCGTCCACGAGCATCTGCCCAAGATCGTGATCATCGTCGACGAGCTCGCGGACCTCATGATGACGGTCGGCCGCGAGATCGAGGAGTCGATCACGCGCCTCGCGCAGAAGGCGCGCGCCGCCGGCATCCATCTGATTCTTGCGACCCAGCGGCCGTCGGTCGACGTCATCACCGGTCTCATCAAGGCAAACTTCCCCGCGCGCATCTCGTTCCAGGTGACCTCGCGCATCGACTCGCGCACGATCCTCGACGCCCAGGGCAGCGAGCGTCTGCTCGGCGCCGGCGACTGCCTCTTCCTGCCGCCGGGGACGGCACGGCTGACGCGCGTGCACGGCGGGTTCGTGTCCGACGAGGAAGTGCAGAAGGTCGTCGAGTACTGGCGGAAGCAGGGCACGCCGACGTACCAGATGGAGCTCCTCGAGGGTGGCGAAGAGGAGGAATCCGGCGACGAGGAGGCCGACGATCTCCACGACGAGATGTACGACATGGCCGTCCGGCTCGTCACCGAGAGCCGCCAGGCGTCGATCTCGTGGGTGCAGCGAAAGCTCCGCGTAGGCTACAACCGCGCCGCGCGCATGATCGAGCGCATGGAGCGCGAGGGCGTGGTGTCGCGCGCCGAGGGCGCACGGCCACGCGAGGTGTTGGCGCGGCAGATCGACGCCGACGACTGACCCAACTAGCGGGGCGACCGCCCCGCTGTTAGAGAGCGCTTCCATGCGCTTCTCTCGGTTCCTGGCCGTTGGGTTCGCGGCCGCGGTGCTGTTCGCGGCTGGCGCCGCATCCGCAGCGACCGTCGCCGCGCCCGCGAAGCCGGCGCCGTCGGACTGCCCCGATCCGGCGACGATCGTGCAAAAGCTCCAAGCCCGGTACGACGAGACGCGGGCGTTCAAGGCGCAGTTCGTCCAGGAGATGAAGGTCGCGTCACTCGGCGTGAGTGATCGCGCCGAGGGCACGGTCGTCTTCAAGAAGCCGGGCAAGATGCGCTGGGACTTCCAGACGCCGAAGGCGCAGCAGATCATTTCGAACGGGTCGATCCTCTGGATCTCGCAGCCCGAAGACCGGCAGGTTCTGAAGGCGCCGTTCAAGGGCGCGTTCGTGTCGACGACGCCCGTGTCGTTCCTGCTCGGCGTCGGCCGCATCACCGACGAGTTTCGGCCGGAAGCCGACGCGCGCGGGTGCACGCCGACGCACCTCTACGTGCGGTTGGCATCCAAGAAGAGCGAGGACATCGGGGCCGTCGCGTTCGGCGTCGACCCGACGACCTACGACATCGTCGAGGCGGCCGTGACCGATCCGCTCGGCAACGTCACGACGCTCGGGTTCTCCGAGATCGAGCGCAACGTGGACGTGCCGGACGCGACGTTCGAGTTCGTCGTGCCGGCGGGCGTCGACGTGATCACGCCGCCGTCGGTCGCGATGCCGCCGTCCTGACGCGCATCAGGGCGGGGTGACGCGCAGCGTGTAGTCGCCGCGCGCGCCGCCGTACCCATCGACGACGATGAAGTAGGGCTGGCCGGCCGTCACCTGCACGCTGACGCGCGACCCGTGATGATTGCTCGGCTCTCCCGTGACGCAGTTGGTGGTGTCGTCGACGCACCCGCGCTCGGCGCCCGTCGCGCAGGCCGATTGGCGGATCGACAGGACGGTGTCGAAGGTCGTCGCCGTGCCACAGGTTTCGAGGATCGCGCCGCCGCTGCGCGACGGTGTCCATTGATACACCCGTTCCGGAGCGGTGTTGGTCGAGGCACACGTGGCGGTGAGCGAGCTGGCACCAGCCGTCGAGCCGTTGAAGACGCCCCCCGTGCTGGGGATGGCGATCGCCGCGCCGCACGCGCCGCCGGTCACCGGCGTCGCGGTCGCTGCCGGTGTCGGCGTGCGTGTCGGAGTTCGCGAGGGTGTCGCGGTTCTTGCGGGCGTCGTCGTTCGCGTCGCGGTGGTGGTCGCCGCGGGGGTGCTCGTCGCGTTGGGCGTGGTCGTTGCTCCCGGGGTCGACGTGCCGGCGAGCGTGGTCGTGCCGGTAGGCGTCGCGGTCCGCGTTCCGGTCGGGTTCGCCGTCGCAGTGCGGTTCGGCGTCGCTCCGGCCGTCGGGGTCGCGGTGCGCGTCGACGTCGGTGCCGCACCACCCGGCGCGGTCACGGTCAGGACGTAGGCGCCGGCAGCCACGTTGTAGCCATCGACGAACAGAAAGTACGTGCGTCCCGCCGTGACGGCGAAGCTCACGCGCGAGCCGTGATAGGTCGAGGGCTCGCCCGTGGTGCAGTTCGGCGTGTCGTCATTGCACGCAACCTGGCTGCCGGCGCACGTGTCGGTGCGCACGTAGAGCACGCTGTCGAAGCGCGTCTCGGTGCCGCACGTGAAGGCCGTCGCGGTGCCCGAGGTGATCGGTGTCCACTGATAGATCGTCTCGGGCGCACCGGCCGTCGTCGCGCAGGTGCCGCTCGCCCGGCTCGCGCCCGCGGTCGTACCGGCGACGCTGCCGCCGCCCGCGGGCAACACGCCCGTGATGGCGCAGCCCGTGACCGGTGTCGCGGTTGCCACTGGGGTGCTCGTCGCGGGCGCCGTCGTGGCGGGCGTGCCGGTGGTCGTCGTCGGCGAAACGGTGGCGGCGGGCGTGGGCGTTCGCGTCGGCGTCGCGGTGCGGGTCGGGGTCCGCGACGGCGTCGCCGTCCGTACCGGGGTGGCGGTGCGCGTCGGGGTCGGCCCGCCGGGACGGACGATGGTCACCGACCGTTGCGCGACGTTGTTGCTCTCGGAGAGCTCGACGATGCGGTCGAATGGATCGATCGTCACACGCAACGTGTAGGTGCCGCTCGGGATGCCGGTGATGTCCAGGTACTGGCAGCCGAGATTCGAGCCGTAGAGATCGGAGCAGCCGGCGCTGATGCCTTGGTTCGTGCAGGTGTAGACGGGATCTCCGCACGTCGTGTCGCGAAGGCAGTAGCCCTGCTTGTGCCCGACCACGATCGTCTGGCCGCTGCCGTCGAGCAGGTCGTAGCGGGCGTAATTGGCGTAGTGCGCGTGATTGTGCCCGGCGGCCGGGCTACAGACGAAGTCGGGATCGCCGCACACTTCCAACGGGTGATCGGTGCAGGGGGTCGGACACTGGGGATCGCCGAGCACGAACGCCGCGGTGCCGTCGTTGCGCGAATACGCGCCGAAGCGTAGCAGGTCGACGCCGCTCGTGGCTTCGGCGCAGCCTTCGGCGACGTCGCCGGGGTCGACGGTCGCGCCGAAGTCGGTGCTGACGTCGACGATCTGCGGCACGAGGTCGGGAAGGCCGCCTACGGGCGGCACGCACGTGCAGCTCGCGCTGCACTGGCCTGACGCGCACGACGCCCTGTCGATCCCGTCGCAGGCTTCGCCGCCCTCGCGGACGCCGTTTCCACACGAGCTCGGTGGCGTGACCGTCAGCGTGTAGGCGCCGTGCGCGCCGTTGTACCCGTCGACGACGATCACGTACGTCTGGCCGGCGGTCACTGCGAGCGTCACGCGCGATCCGTGATGGTCGCTCGGTTCGCCGGTCGCGCAGCCGGACGTGTCGTCGTTGCAGCCGAGACCGGCGCCGCCGCACGTGCCGGCGTGGACGTGCAGGACGCTGTCGTAGAGCGTCCCGCTTCCGCAGGTGGCGATGACGGCCGTGCCGGACGCGCTCGGCGTCCAGCTGTAGACGCGCTCCGGTGACGGCCCCGTCGAGCCGCAGCTGCCGATGAGCGACCCAGTGCCCGTGGTCACGCCGCTGAAGGTGCCGCCGCCCGGCGGCAGCACCGCGGTCGCCTGGCACGACGTACAGCCCGGTGCGATCGATCCACCGACGCACGTACCCGTGTTGCAGGCGTCGGTGGTCGAGCACGCGTTGCCGTCGTCGCACGCCCGATTCACGTTGGCGTACACGCAGCCGAGGGAATCGTCGCAGAGCTCGTCGGTGCACGGATTGCCGTCGTCGCAATCGGCGGCGCTCACGCAGGCGGCGGCGCTTTGCGGCCGCGTCGCGACGCCGAGCGCCAACGCGCTCATGAGCAGGACGAGGCCGACGTGGCGGGTGGTCCGCATCCGGGTGCGCGGGTTCCTCGCGACACACCCTGCCATTTCGCGCGGTCGGCGGTCTACCCGCGGCACGTTCGCGATGGCCGTCGCGGGCCCCTCACCTCGGCCCACGGCGCGACGGCGTTGGCAAGGCGCCATAGCCCCTGCTACGAAGCCCGCCATGCCTTCGTTCGACGTCGTGTCGCGCATCGACCTGCAAGAGGTCGACAACGCGCTCAACCAGACCCGGAAAGAGGTCGCGCAGCGGTACGACCTCAAGGACAGCAAGACGGAAATCGCCTGGGATCAGAAAGAGATCGTCATCACCTCGGCCGACGACTTCAAGGTGAAGGCGGTCGTCGACGTGCTGCAATCCAAGCTCGCCAAGCGCAACATTCCCCTCAAGAACCTCGAGTACGGCGCCGTCGAGCCGGCGCTCGGTGGACGGGCGCGGCAGAAGATCACCGTCCAGCAGGGCATCGAGACCGAGAAGGCGCGCGAGATCGTGAAGTTCATCAAAGGCTCGGGTGTGAAGGTCCAAGCGCAGATCAACGACGACGAGGTGCGGGTCACCGGCAAGAAGCGCGACGATCTCCAGGACGTGATCGCCAAGTTGCGCGGCGCCGACTTGGGCCTCGCGCTCCAGTTCGTCAACTTCCGCGACTGACCCCGTGCCGACGCGCTCGCCGAGCCGGACGCGCGCAAGCGCGCGCGTGTCCCGCCCGAGCCCACGCGTGTCTCGCCCGAGCACGCGTGCGTCGCGCCCCAGCACGCGTGCGTCGCGAGAGAACGCACCCTTCAAGGACGGCCGCCCCAGCAACACCCATCCCCTGAACCGCGGCGCCTACCAAGATCGCATCCCGCTCTTCGAGTCGTATCTCCGCTTCGCCGAGGCCCTCGCGCGCTGCTCGCCCGCGAAGACCCACCGCACCGGGTGCGTCCTCGTGAGCGCCAACCTCGAGCGCGTGCTCGGCGCCGGGTTCTCGGGCGGCGCCGTGACCGCGCTCGCGACGCGCCGTCCGCGCGGCGGCAGCCATTTGCACGCGGAGGAGCACGCGCTTCTCATCGCGGGCGCCGCCGAGAAGGACAAGTTGATGTTCGTGACCGAGGCACCGTGCTGGCTTTGCGCGGTGCGCGCCATCAACAGCGGCGTCACGCACGTCTACTACCGCACGGCCACCGCGCGTGGCCGCGCCGGCCTGGCCCTGCTTCAGAAGGCGGGGAAGGTGGTGGTCCACTACCCGCGCTGGCAACCGCGCGGCACGGGACCGCATCCCGCCGGGCTCCGTGCTGGGCGGCTGCCGCCGACCATGGCGTTACCGGAGGCGTACCAGCGGTTTGCCGAGGCGCTCGCGTTGCGTTCGACGGACGGATCACAGAAGGTCGGCTGTGTCGTCGTTTCCTCCGACCTCGAGCGCGTGCTGGGGGTGGGGTACAACGGCGGCGCGGCCGGGATGAACGATCGCGACTTCATCCCCGTCGATCGCAGCGGGTACGTCCACGCCGAGGAGAACGCGTTGCTGAAAGCGGGCGCCATCGAGAAGGACAAGGTGATGTTCCTGACCCACACACCGTGCGTGATGTGCGCGAAGCGGGCGCTCAACAGCGGGGTTGCCCGCGTACACTGCCGGCAACCGAATCAACGTGGCGACGCGATGGGGATCGCGCTGCTGCGCCAAGCGGGAAAGCGCGTCGTCTGGTGGGACGACCGGGCCGGGAGCAAACGTCGATGAGCCGGCCGCGTGTGGTGGTGTTCGGGCTGGGCGGAACGCTGGTCGCGAAGCCGGCAGATCCCGGGACGGCGATCGCGGAGCGGCTCGGCCTCGACGCCGAGTCGGCGAGGCAAATCAGTGTGATCCTGAACGGTGAGACGTTCGAGACGCCCGCGGCGCTCGCGGCGCGTCTCCGCAGCGAGCTGGGGATCGCGGCTGACCCGTCGGCCGCGATCGAGGCGGTCTGGACGGCCGCGAGCTCGGAGCCCGCGGTGATCGACGATGCGGCCCTATGCGTCGGTGCCGTGCACGCCGCCGGCGCGCGCATCGCCGTCGTCGCCGACGCCTGGACGCCGTTTGCCGACGCGGCGCGGACGGCCTGCGTGCCGTTCGCGCCGGCGATCGATCGCTGGTTCCTGAGCTCGGAGCTCCGAGCGACGCGGGCGGGTGGGGCACTGCTCTCCGCCGCTCTCGCGACCCTCGAGATTCCGCCGAGCGACGTGCTCGTGGTGGGCGACGACCTCGGAGCCGATTGCCAGCCCGCGCTCGCGCTCGGTGCCGGTGCCGTGTGGCTCCGTCACGAGGCTGGAGGCTCCGGCGCGGTCCCGGTCGATCCGCACGGATCCGCGGCGGTGAATCCGGCGGTGATCGTTCCCGACAGCGCCGTGGTCGCGCACAGCCTCGCGGAGGTGCGCCGCATCGCGCTCACGTGGCTCTGGGCGGCTCGCGGCGGCCGTCGCGACTTGACCGCTCCGTTGCCGGCCTGAAAGATCGCGTCACGGCATGCTCACCGTCCGCATCACGCGCCGTGACCCGCGCGCCCGGTTGCCCGAGTATCAGACGGCCGGGGCGGCCGCGTTCGACTTTGCGGTCCTCGACGACGCCGTCGTGGCACCGCGGTCGCATGCGCTCCTCGGGACGGGGCTCGTGATCGCGGTGCCGGAGGATCACGTGCTGCACGTCTACGCCCGCTCGTCGCTCTTCAAGAAATATGGGCTCGTGCTCGCGAACGGCGTCGGTGTCGTCGACGCGGATTACTGCGGGCCCGACGACGAGGTCATGATTTCCGTCTGGAACCCGGGGGATCACGAGGTGCGGATCGAGGCCGGGACCCGCGTCGCCCAGGGCATGATCCTCGCGCGGCCGCGCGTGGAGTGGGTCGAGTCGGACGCGCGCGGCGCCGGCCGCGGCGGCTTCGGCTCCACGGGACGATGAAGGCGTACCTCGACATCGTCCGGCGCATCCTCGCCGAGGGTGAGCGCAAGGAGAACCGCACGGGCGTCGCCACGATCGCGATTGCCGGCGCCATGTTCGAGCACGACATGGCGAAGGGTTTCCCGCTCCTCACCACCAAGAAGACGCCGTTCCGTCTGGTCGCGACCGAGCTCGAGTTCTTCATCCGCGGCATCACGGACAAGCGCTGGCTCCAGGATCGCCAGAACCACATCTGGGACGAATGGGCGCATCCTGCGAAGGCGCCCTACGGCCACGACGACGATGCCAAGCGCCGCATGATGGCCGAGCGCGATCTCGGACCCGTGTACGGCTTCCAATGGCGGCACTTCGGCGCGCCGTACGTCGACTACGCGACGAACTACGAGGGCCAGGGCGTCGATCAGCTGCGGAACGTCGTGGAGACGCTCGAGACGAATCCGAACGATCGCCGGATGATCGTCACGGCCTGGAACCCGCCGCAGCTCGCGGAACAGGGGCTTCCCGCGTGTCACTACGCGTACCAAGTCACGGTCATCAACGGGAAGGTGAATCTCCTCTGGAGCCAGCGCTCGGTGGACGTCCCGCTCGGGCTGCCGTTCAACATCGCGAGCTACGGTCTCCTCTTGCACCTGCTCGCCAAGCACGCGGGTCTGGAGGAAGGCAGACTCATCGGCTTCCTCGCCGACACGCACATCTACGTGAACCAGCTCGACGGGATCCGCGAGCAGCTCGAGCGCGACCCAGAGCGCTATCCTTTGGCGCGCATCGTCACGGACCGGTTCACCTCGATCTGGGATTGGACGGCGGACGACAGTCGCGTCGAGGGCTACGCGAGCTATCCGAAGATCGAGTTCCCGGTCGCGGTCTGAGGCCGATGGTCACGCTCGTCGCCGCCGTCGCGCGGAACGGCTGCATCGGCAAGGACGGGGGACTGCCGTGGCGGATTCCCGAGGACATGCAGCGCTATCGCCGCATCACGATGGGGAAGGTCGTGGTCATGGGTCGTAAGACCTGGGAGTCGATCCCAGCGAAGTTCCGTCCGCTCCCCGGCCGCATCAACGTCGTCGTGACGCGGAACCCGGATTACGCGGTGCCGGGCGGGGTCGAACGTGTCCCGTCACTCGAAGCGGCGCTCGCCGCGCACGCCGCCGAGGACGTGATCGTGAACGGCGGCGGGGAGATCTACGCGCGTGCCATGCCGCGTGCCGATGCGCTCGACATCACGCACGTCCATCGTGACGTCGACGGCGACACCTTCTTCCCGCCGATCGATCCCGTCGTCTGGCGCGAGACCTGGCGCGAGGATCACGACGGCTTCACGTTCGTGACGTATCGGCGCGCATGACGGGCACCTTCATCGTCGTCGACGGGACCGACGGGTCCGGAAAAGGCACCCAGACGACGCGTCTCGAGGCCCGGCTCACGCGCGCGGGTCACGACGTGATGCTCGTCGACTTCCCGCGCTACGGCCACCCGTCCGCGTGCTTCGTCGAACGATACCTGCGGGGTGAGTACGGCCCGCTCGAGGCCGTCGATGCGTATCGTGCGTCGACCTTCTATGCGCTCGATCGCTTCGACGCTTCGTTCGAGATCCGCGCCGCGCTCGCGCGTGGCGCCGTCGTCGTGTCGAATCGCTACGTTTCGGCGAACAAAGGGCACCAGATGGCGAAGATCGCGGATGCGGAGGCGCGCCACCGTTTCCTCGCCTGGCTGAACGAGCTCGAATACGGAACCCTGGGCATCCCGAAGCCCGACCTCACGATCCTTCTGCACGTCCCGGCGGACGTCGGGTTCGACCTCGTGGCCCGGAAAGACGAGCGAGCGTACCTCCAGGGGAAAGTCCGCGACATCCATGAAGCCGACCGCGCCCACCTCCGCGCCGCCGAAGAGGCCTATCTCTCGCTCGTCGCGCTCGACACCGTCGAGCGCTGGCATCTCCTGGAATGCATGGAGGACGGCCGCTTGCTTCCGATCGAGACAGTCGAGGAGCGCGTGTGGGACCTCGTCCGTCCTTTTCTCCCCGGTACGCGTACCAAGAGTTGACACGCACGGTACCAGCCCTTACCATCCGGCCCCCTTGAGGAGACCATGAGAAAAGCCTTCTTGAAAACCGCGCGCGAGACGCTCGAGACGATGAAGCGCCAGCTCCTGGCCGAGATCCAGCAGGACATCAAGCAGGGGCGCGAGTCGTCGAAGGACGAAGGGATGGACACCTATGATCTCGCCAGCGAGGAGCGCGAGCGCGAGATCAACTTCATCCTGACCGACCGCGACCGCGGGAAGCTCCAGGCGATCGAGGACGCCCTCGACCGCATCGAGGAAGGCTCCTACGGGGTTTGCGAGAGCTGCGAGTCCGAGATCGCCGAAGGCCGTCTCCAGGCCATGCCGTTCACCCGGCTCTGCGTGCAGTGCCAGGCCGACCGCGAAACCGAGGCCAAGCAGAACCGCCGTGGCGACGACGACCGCGCCTACCGTCGCCTGGGCGCGACTGATCTCGACGAAGAAGGTCAGTAAAAAGTCAGATCGAAGGGGCGCGGAAGCGCGCACCCCACCGCGCGGCCCGAGGCATCCCCAGCGGATGGCCCGTTTTCAGCGACCTGCTAGCGGTGACACCCCGTTCCGAAGCCATGGTGGTAGTAGCCGTGGTGGTGGAAACCGAAGGCCCAGCCGAGCGCCAGCAGGACGATGCTCGCCAGCAGCAACGTCAGCACCGACTTCACGGCGTCGAAGCCGTTCACCTTTTCCAGTCCGACGATGATCAGGAAGAGGGTGTAGAGGAAGGTGAGGCCGCCGACGAGGGGCAGCCACATGAGCGCCATCGGTGCGGTGGCGTAGGCGATGACGCGGTAGGTGGCTTCGTAGTCGGCCGTACCGGAGAACACGTGTCGCGCGACGACCATGAAGATCGCCGCGTAGAGGAACGAGCGTACGGCTCCCCAGAAGACGAGGCTGAGGCCGATGCCGCGCGGGCCGACGATCAGGTAGCCGAGCGCCGCGATCACCAGGCATCCGACCAGGAAGAGCAGCGGCGACTGGATTCCGCCCCGCGTCGGCATGTCCGCGAAGAAGCCGCGCGGATCGGTCACCACGCGCTTCCACACTCCGGTGAAGCTGTCGGCGAACTGCTCGGGGCGGAACTCTTCGTGCATCGGATCCTCCAGGGGCTACGGGTGGCGCACGCTCGGGGGTGTGACGCGGAACGCTATAGAATGCACCCGTGCCAGGCAAGGTGACTCGCGCCGTTCGCGCGCCCCGGAGCGTGCGTCGCGCGCTCGCCGCGGCGTTCGACGCCGCGATCGCGGTGGTGGATCCCTTGGCCGTGGCGCGCGCGGCGCTGACGATCGAGGGCTCGCGCCTCGTCGTGCGAGCCGGGCACGCGCGGACGACGTTGTCGCTCCGGCACGGCGTCGTGGTGATCGGCGCCGGCAAAGGGGCCGCCGGTCTCGCGGCCGGCGTCGAGGCCGTGCTCGGAACAGGAATCGTCGACGGCATGGTCATCATACCGCCCGGTTACGAGCGGGGACTCGCGCACGTTCGCCTCGCGCTCGGCAGTCACCCGGTGCCCGACGCGCGCAGCGTGCACGCGACGCGGCGGATGCTCGGCATCCTCGACCGCCACTCCGACGCCGCGGTGCTGGTGCTGCTGACGGGCGGCGCGTCGAGCCTCCTCGCGGCGCCGGCGCCCGGGCTTACCCTCGCCGACACGCGCCGCGCCGGGGAGTGGCTCCTTGCGAACGGCGTCGACATCGCGCGCATGAACGCGGTGCGGAAGCATCTCTCCGCGGTGACGGGCGGCCGCCTCGCGGCGCGACTCGTCGGACGTTCGGCGGCGGCGCTCGTCGTCTCCGACGTTCCAGGTGACGACCTCGCGGTCATCGGCTCGGGTCCGACGGTCGCCGATCCTACGACGTATGCGGATGCGCTGGCGGTCGTCGATCCGCGCGGCGTGGGAACGCGTGTCCATCGACATCTCGCTCGCGGCGCCGCGGGGCAGCTGGATGAGACGCCGAAGCCCGGATCGCGCGCGGCGCGCGCGTGCCCGACGCTGCTCGTCGCGGGCAACGGGACGGCGCAGACCGGGGTCGCGATGTGGGCCCGCGCGCACCGCATCGCACGCGTTGTGCGACTTCGCCGGCCCGTCGTCGGTGACGGTGCCGCCGCCGCTCGCTTCATGGCGCGGACGATTCGGCGCGCGCGCACCGCCGCGCGCGGACCCTATCCGACGTTGATCGTCGCCGGGGGCGAAACGACCGTGTGCCTCGACGCGACGTCGGGGCGCGGCGGACGGAACCAGGAGCTCGCGACCGCCGTCGCCGCGGAGCTCGCGGGCGAGCCCGGATGGGCGATCCTCTGCGCCGGAACCGACGGGATCGACGGACCGACGCGCGCCGCCGGTGCCTTTACGGACGGTGCGACCGCCGCGCGAGCCCGGCGCGCCGGCCGTCCGCTCGCGGACGCGCTCCGCCGCCACGATGTCCATCCTTGCCTGGCGGCGCTCGGCGACCTCTTCGCGCCCGGACCCACCGGCACGAACGTCGCCGACCTCACGATTGCGCTCGTGTGGAAGGATCGCGGATGGCGGCTCCCCGGTCGTGTGATACAACCGTCGAGCCGTCGATGAGGATGCCGCACTCACCCCGGAGCAAGTCTCGTGTCTGACGGCCGCCGCGCCGCCCTGGCGGAAGCCCTCGGGACTGCGACCTTCGACCTCCTGGTGATCGGCGGCGGCATCAATGGCGCCGGCATCGCCCGCGACGCGGCCATGCGCGGCCTTCGCGTCGCCGTGGTCGAGCAGAACGACTTCGCGAGCGGGACGAGCAGCAAGTCGAGCAAGCTCATCCACGGCGGTCTCCGCTATCTGGAGAACTACGAGTTCGCGCTCGTGCTCGAGGCGAGCCGGGAGCGCGATCATCTCCGTCGCCATCTCGCGCCGCACCTCGTGCAGCCGATGCCGTTCGTGTTCCCGATCTTCAAAGGCGACCCGGTCGGACGTTTGCGGTTGTCGGCGGGCCTCTGGGTCTACGACGGCCTCTCGGCGTTCCGGAACATCGCGCGCCATCGTTCGTGGGGACATCGCACGACGTTGCGCCACGAGCCCGAGCTCCGCGCCGACGGCTTGCGTGGGTCGATGCACTACTACGACTGCTGGACCGACGACGCGCGGCTCACGCTCGAGACCATCCAGTCGGCGATGGAGGAGGGCGCGATCGCCTGCAATCACCTGGCGGTGATGGAGTTGCTGCGCGAGAACGGCCGGCTCTCAGGCGCGCGCCTGCGCGACGGCCTTTCGGGTGCGGTCGTCACGATCAACGCCCGGCAGATCGTGAACGCGACCGGCCCCTGGCTCGATCGGGTCCGCCTTCTCGACGATCCCGCGGCGCAGCCCGTGCTCCGGCTCACGAAGGGCGTCCACATCGTCGTCCCCCGCGACCGCGTCGGAAATCGCAACGCGATCGTGCTGCGCGCGCCGCGCGACGGCCGCGTCATGTTCGCGATCCCGTGGGACGACCAGACGCTCGTCGGCACGACCGATACGGACTACGACGCACGCCCGGAGGACGTCGCCGCCGACGCGAACGACGTGCGCTATCTGCTCGAGGCGGTGAACGCGTATTTCCCGAATGCGCGGCTCGGCGAGTCGGACGTGATCGGGGCGTATGCGGGCCTGCGCCCGCTCGTGGCCCCGCCGGCGACGGACTCGGAGACGCCGTCCGAGACCTCGCGCGAGGAGGAGATCTTCGAGAGCGCGTCGGGATTGCTCTCGCTCGGGGGCGGCAAGCTGACCACGTACCGGCGCGTCTCCGAGAAGGTCGTCGATCGCGTCGTGGCGCGGTTGCAATCCCTCGAGCCCGAGCGTCGCGTCCGCGAGTGTCGGACGGGCGAGATCCCGCTTCCGGGTGCGCGCGTGGACGATCCCGACCGTGGCGGGTTTCCCGGCTTCGCGAAGCGCGTCCGCGCGAGCGCGTCGGCGGCGCTCGACGACGGCCTGATCCGGCACCTGCTCCACCGTTACGGAACCGCGGCGATGCAGCTGATCGGCCGCATCGGCGGTGGCGCATCCGACGCGGCGCGCATCGTCCCGGATCTCCAGTATCGACGTTTCGAGATCACGCGTGCGGCCGAAACCGAAATGGCGATGACGCTCGACGACGTCCTTCGACGACGTGTGCCGCTTTCTTTCCGGCATTCGGACGGAGGAGCCGGCGCGGCGGCCGATGCCGGTGCGCTCATGGGGGCCGCTCTTGGCTGGGACGCCGACGAAACCGCACGGGAGATCGAGCGGTACCGCACCGGTGTCGCGGACGAGCTTCGCCGCCGCGCCGAGCCGGCCCCGCCGGCGGTCGTACCGGTCGTACCCGTCGATTCGCGCCGCCGCGCGTGAGCCCGCGCGCGACCACGCCCTGCCCCGAGACCGTGGCGGCCCGGCGTGCGCGCGCTCGGAAGATCGACGCGCGTCTCGCTGACGCCTATCCGGACGCCTGGTGCGCGCTCCGCCACGAGAACGCATGGCAGCTCCTCGTCGCGACCATCCTCTCCGCGCAGTGCACCGACGAGCGGGTGAACATGGTGACCCCGAAGCTCTTCGCGCGCTATCCGACAGCGAAGGAGCTCGCCGCCGCCGACGTCGCCGAGCTCGAAGCGCTCATCCACTCGACGGGTTTCTTCCGCCAGAAGGCGAAGTCGCTGCTCGGCGTCGCCGCCGCGACGATGGAGGAATTCGGGGGCGAGCTGCCACGGGACCTCGACGTCCTCGTCACGCTGCCCGGGATCGGACGAAAGACGGCGAACGTCGTCCTCGGGACCGCGTATGGAGTTCCTTCCATTGTGGTCGACACGCACGTGCGCCGGGTGGCGAACCGTCTCGACCTCACCCGCGAGGAGGATCCCACGAAGATCGAGATGGACCTGCGGGACCTCTTGCCGCCCGCTTCCTGGACCCATTTCACTCACCGGCTGATCCACCACGGCCGGCGGGTCTGCCATGCTCGAAAACCTCGCTGCGAGGAGTGCCCGTTGGCAGCCCTTTGCCCCCGGGTCGGGGTCGATGACGTCGGAAAATCGGCTAGATAGCGCGCCGCTAAGGCCCTGGAATCACCTCCGCCCTCGTCTTCGCCATATTCACCGCCGTATCATCTGATGGCCAGAAAACTATTGACTATCGCGGGGTTAGGGATATAACTGAACGACTCTCAACAATCCCCAACGGGCGGCGGGCGTAAAAAATGGCGGTGTACACCAATCTCGATAGGCGACAGCTGGTCGAGCTCGTCGAGGAGTTCGGGCTCGGCAAGCTTCAAGCGGCCAACGGCAACGGTGGTGGGACGGACGGCAACTGTCGCCTCGACACCGCCAAGGGCCGCGTCTGGCTCCGCATCGACGAGGAGCGGAGCGAGATGGAGGTGAAGCGCGAGATCGATCTCTTGCTCTACCTCCGCAAGCACGGTTTCCCGTGCCCGCAGCTCCTGATCGACCGCAAGGGCCGGCAGTACCACGAGCTCGGCGGCAAGTGCATTTCGCTCTTCAAGTTCATCGACGGCCACAAACGCGAGAGCCAGACGCTTTCGCTCGCGCAGATCGAGAACGCCGGACGCGTCCTCGCCGATCTCCACGTGATCGGCAAGGGATACAAGAAGGGCGTCGACAACCGCTTCAACTTCGATCGCGTGTCGGACGTCTACCAGGAAGTGCGCGACCGCCTGCCTTCGTACTTCAAGAAGATCACGCGGACGCTCGACGAGGAGGTCGGCTACCTCGAGCACTATCTCGAGTGCAAGCTGCCGAAGGGCATCATCCACGGCGACCTCTACCTCGACAACATCCTGTTCCGCGGCGAGAAGGTCGTCGGCGTCCTCGACTTCGAGACCGCGTCACGCGGCAAGTACATCTTCGACCTGGCAACCGCGGTGAACGCGCTCTGCTACGACGGCGAGCGCTACGACCTGAAGCGCTTCGAGGTGCTGATCGGCGGCTACGAGTCGCTCCGCACGTTGTCGCTCGCGGAGTGGGACGCGTTCCCGAACGAGCTTCGCTTCTCCGCGCTGCGCTTCACGGTGAACCGCCTGCACGCCTTTTATCTGAACCCCGTCGACGAGGCGCACCGGATCAACCGCGACTTCCGCGAGTTCTACGATCGCCTCATGATCCTGCGGCGCGAGCGCGAAGGCGGCATGGAAGGCCTGCTCATGGCGATGGCCACCGGATACGACTACCGGAAGTACCAGAAGGTCCGCGCCATCGAGAAGAAAGGCAAGTCTTGAGCGGAGAAGACCACGTCCGCGCGCTCCTGCGGACGATTGGTGAGGATCCCGACCGCGAAGGCCTCGTGAAGACGCCGGAGCGCGTGACTCGCGCGCTCCAGTTTCTCACCAAGGGTTATTCCGAGGACCCCGCCGCGATCCTCAACTCGGCGCTCTTCAGCGAAGAGTACTCCGAGATGATCGTGCTCAAGGATCTCGACTTCTTCACGCTCTGCGAGCACCACATGCTGCCGTTTTTTGGGAAGGCGCACGTCGCGTACATCCCGAGCAACAAGATCCTCGGCCTCAGCAAGCTGGCGCGGCTCTTCGAGGTCTTCGCGCGGCGGCTCCAGGTGCAGGAGCGGCTCACGACGCAAGTCGCGCATTCGCTGATGGACGCCATCGATCCGCAGGGCGTCGGGGTCGTGGTCGAGGCCGAGCACCTCTGCATGCGCATGCGGGGTATCGAGAAGCAGAACTCCGTCGTGGTCACGAGCTGCATGCTCGGGACCTTTCGCGATCGCCAGGAGACGCGCGAGGAGTTCACCACGCTCATCCACCGCCGCAACGGGCGTTAGCGCGCGCGTCGCATGGCGGCGTGGCGGCGGCAAACCGAGGCGCTGCTCGACGAGCTACTCGGGGGTGTCGGCGGCGTCTGGCTCGACTGGGGCAGGGAACCGCGGACGGGCGGGGGCGGCGCAACGGTGGTTTCGATCGTGGGGCTCGACCCCTCGCCGGAGGAGCGACGCCGCGTGTTGTCGGGTCTCGCGGCCGTGCTCGCTCCGGACAGTCGGCTGATCGTCGTCGATCACAATCGGCCGCGGCGCATGGCCGCCGCGCTCGCGGCCCTCGCCGCCTCGCCATCGGTGCCTGGTGCGTCGCCTGCCGCGCGTTGGCGACGCCTGGCGTGCCCCACGGCGCGCGAGGTCCAGGCGGCCGGTTTCCGGGTCGAGCAACTGCGTTTCGTCGCCGGGGAGCGCGTGCAGGTCGTCGTCGCGACGCGCCCTTGAAACACGAACGTCCGCGCACGCCATGCGTGCGCGGACGTCGTGGGCGCACCCATCGGTGGCTCGTCAGGGGAAGGCGATCGTCGACGGCACGCAGAGATCCCGCGGGCCGAAGAACGGATACTGATCCGCCCCGAACTGGTTGTCGGTGTAAACCAGATCCGGCGCGGTGCTCGGCGGTATGCCGCGCACCTGGTAGCAAAGGACTGCTGCTCCGGGGTTCGGGATGCCTTCATCGTTCTTGTCGGCGGCGAGACAGAGATGGAGCGGCCGCTTGATGTCGACCTCGATCGAGCCGAACTGGTCGGTGATCGCGATGTCGGCGACCTGCTGCTGCACGCCGGCTACGCGGTAGCACTTGAAGTGGTTCATGGCATCCGCGAGCGGCGCGGGCGGACCGACCACGTTCTTGGCCGTCGGTACGAGCAGGCGATCGGGGCGCGACAGCTTGAGGGTCACGGTGCCGAACGCGTTCGTCACGTCGATGTTCTTCACCGGCGTGAACGGGCTCGTCTGCTTGATCGTGTAGTAGGTGTAGTGACCAGGCTTCGACGGTGCCGTCGGGTCGGCGCCGTTCACGTCCGCTGGCGCGCAGATGCGCTTCGCGCGCTCCACCAGGACGGTGCTCGTGCCGAGCGCGTCGGCCAGCGTCACCGTGCGGTCGAGGTTGGTGCGGTGGATCTCGTAGCACTGGACGGGGTCGAACGCCGTCCCGCCGGGCGGTTGGAGCGGCGGGAATTCGAGCGTGACGTTGTTGTTCGGGTCGCCGGTGATGCGCTTCGCGATGTAGCGGCCAAAAAGCTGATTTCGGCCGCCCATGTCCAGCCAACCGTTCGGCGAGAAGAACTGGACGTGGATCTCGGCGTTGTGCGCGAGGTTCGTGACCGGGTTGATCGTCGGGTCGAACCCGAAAGCGCCGAGGAAGATCTGCGCCCCGGAGAAAGTGCCGAGACCGAGCCGCAGACCGTCGTTGATCGAGATGCCGCGATCGATCTGGAGGATCGTGTGGTCGGTGACGTTGATCGTGACGTTCCGTCCGATCTCGAGGCTCCGGAGATCGAAGGTGCCGTCGCCGAAATCGACGACGACGTCGTTGGTGAGGCGCACGTCGCGATACGCGCCCGGGGTGAACGTGAACGGGCTCGGGATGCCGACGCCGCCGACCTGGAGGTCGGCCGCGTTGTCGGTGAGCGCGCGCCCGGGCACGAACGGGAACACCGGCAGGTTCGCGTCCTCGATGATCGGCGGGGTGAACGGGATCGGCCCGATGCCGTTGATGATCGGCGCGAAGCTCGCGTTCACGCGGTTCGCGAAGAGGTCGTGGAAGATTCCCTCCGGACTCGACGCGCGCACGCTGTCGGCGACCGCTTGCGATCCGGGGTCCATGATCACGCGGCCGAAGGTTGCGAACGAGAGCGCGAACGCGTTCGGGTTGGCGGTCGGATTGTTCACGCCGATGTCGCCGCCGCGGATGTGGCCGCGTGGCGAGGCGCCGGTCGCGCCTTTGAGGATCATTTCGTCGTAGGCGAACAGGACGTAGCTGTCGATCAGGCGGGGCGGCTCGACCGCGTGCGCGAGCGAACCGGAGACGACGAGGCCGAGCGCCGCGAGGCACGACCTCACGAGCGCGGCGGGGGTAGCGGACATGGAATCTCCTTCTGAGGGCGAAGAACGAGCCGGATGTGGGTGGAGAAGCGCGCGAACTCTACGGGACCGGCGGCGGCGCTGTCCACTCGGTTCGCCAACGAATCGCGGCGAGCCGCCTCGTTTCGAGACGAGATGTGCGAGGTGCCCGGTCGGGCCCGTCAGAAGCGGGCCCACCAGGGCGTGAAGCGCTCCCCGGGAACCTCCACCACGACGGAGTACTCGTCGAGGATCGTCCCCTGAGCGCGCGCGAGCTCGGCGAGCGAGATGTTGTAGTCGGTCGCGGCTTGCAGCTCGACGCCGCGCGCCTGCGTGAGGTCGTCCTGGAAGTCGAGGACGTCTTTCGTGGTGGCGATGCCGACCTCGAGGCGCTTCTGCTGGTTGCGGAGGTTCTCCTCGGCGAGCTCGCGGGCGACGCGCGAGGCCTGGATGCGCTTGATGTTGGCCACGACGTCGTTGACCGCCGTCGAGACCTCGAGGCTGATGTCGGAGAAGAGCTGGCGGCGGTTCAGCTCGGATTGCGAGACGTCGATCTTCGCTTTCGTGTACTCGCTCTTCGCGGCGGCATTGCCGATCGGGATCTCGACCTCGACGCCCGCCATGTACGAGTAGAACTTCTTGCTCGTGAGGCGGTCGAGCGCCTCCCAGTACGGGCCGTCGAACGGGGTCTGCACGGTCTGGCCCGTGCTCGGGTCGACCACGGGAACGGCATCGCCGGAGAGACCGTTCAGGCCGACGTTGCCGACGAAGTCGACCCGCGGCAGGAGCTGGTTCTCGCGCACGCGCGCGGTCAGCTGCTTGCTCTTGAGGTCGAGCGTCTGCGCGTGCACTTCGGGACGCTGCTCGAGGGCGAGGTTCAGCGCGCGGTCGGCGTCCACGGTGACTGCCGTCGTGCGGGGCTCCTCGACGGGCTCGATCGCTTGCGGGATGAACGAGCTCCCCTTCTGGAGATACACGATCTGCCGCAGCAGCCGCAGCGCGTTGTCGAGCTGATTGTTCGCGACGATCACCTGTTGCTCGCGCGCCGCCGCCTGGCTCTCCGCTTCCTTCACCGCGACCGGAGCGAGGAGGCCGACCCGCACGCGCTCGTTGTTCTCGCGGAGCGTCTGGCGCGCGAGCTCGAGCGACTGCTGCTGCACGCCGAGGTTCTGACGCGTGAAGACGACGACCCAGTACGCCGAGATCACGCGCTTCACGAAGTCGGCGAGCTGCGCGCGATAGGTCCACGCCGCGGCCTCGGACTGGAGATTCGTGACGTCGACGAGCAGGTAGGCGAAGTTCAGGCCGAAGTTCCGCAAGAGCGGCTGGTTCAGTGAGAACAGGAGCTGCGGCTCGTACTGCGGGATCAGGCCCTGGAACCGGGCGTTCGAGACGAAGCGGTTGTTCGTGAAGTCGATCCGGAAATCGCCGCCCGTCCGGAGCGTCTTCAGGAAGCCCATGTCGGCGTTGAAGTTCTGTTGCGTGTTGACGCGCACGCCGGAGAGGGCGGAGGAGTTCGGCGCCTTCCGGCGATCCTTGTTGACTCTGCCGTAGAGGACGGGATCGAAGATCGCCTCCGCGGAGCGGACGTCCTGACGCTGGCGGAGCGGCGTGAGGCGCTGCGCCGCGACCCCGGGATTGTTGATGAGCGCCTGATGCACGGCCTCGGCGACCGTGAGGCGGGCGGTGCCCGTATCCTGCTCGGAAGCGTCGGGGGTCGTGATCTCGGCCCCGCGGTAGACCCATTGGTGCGCGAAGACCTCCGGTAACCACGGCGTGTCTTCGAACTCGGCTTCCCTCGCGGCGGACGTCTCGGTATCGATGATCGCGCGTCCCGCGGAGTCGCCACTCACCGCCGGGGCGTCGTCCGCCGTCGCCCGTCCGGCGAGGGCCGCGATCCCGATCAGCATGGCGATCCCGATTCGTCGACACGTGTGCATGCAGCCGCTCCTTCGCGGACGGCATGACTCGCGCGCCGCCCCCGCATGGCCCGGCGCGCCGCCGGCCTTGGCCGGGGGACGTCTCGGGCTTCGTTCGGGGCGCTATTTACGACGTGCGCGCGAGCGGCACCAGTACCGCGCGCGGCACGTCGCGACGCCGCGATCACCTTGACACTCCGGGGGTGCTTCGTTACGCTCCGCCGCCTTCATAACGATTGTTGGTATCGCACGACTGGCGTTGACGTGGAGCACCACGAGGAAGTGCGACCTTCAGGAGCCGAACGCCTGGGCCTCTGACTAGATGGGGTCCAGGCTTTTTTGCGACCGCCGGTCCCCGCGACACAGGTAGGTACGACGATGATCAAGAAATATCTCCTCGCCCCGGGGCCAACCCCCGTCCCCGAGTCCGTACTGCTGGCGATGGCCCAGCCCATCTTCCACCACCGCACGCCGCAGTTCGAAGCGCTCTTCGCCGAGACGGCAAAGTCGCTGCAAGGGCTCTTCAAGACGACGCAGGACGTGATCATGCTCGCGTCCTCCGGCACCGGCGCCATGGAGGCGGCGGTCATCAACACGACGTCGCCCGGCGATCGGGTACTGGTCGTGAACGGCGGGAAGTTCGGCGAGCGCTGGGGGAAAATCGGCGCCAACTACGGGCTCGTCGTCGACGAGATCAAGGTGGAATGGGGCACCGCCGTCGATCCCGCCCAGATCGCGCAGGCGTTGAAGGCGCATCCCGAGACGAAGCTCGTCCTCATGCAGGGCAGCGAAACCTCGACGACCGTGCTGCACCCCGTCGCCGAGGTCGCGAAGATCACGCGCGAGACCGAGACGCTCCTCGTCGTCGACGGCATCACGGCCGTCGGCGTGCTCGACATGCCGATGGACGCACTCGGCATCGACGTGTTGCTCACGGGCTCGCAGAAAGCGCTGATGCTGCCGCCGGGACTCGCGTTCGTGGCGCTCTCCGAGAAGGCGTGGAAGGCCGCGGCCGCGTCGAAGCAGCCGCGTTTCTACTTCGACTTGAAGCGCGAGCGCGACAATCAGCAGAAGCACACCACCGCGTGGACGCCGGCGATCTCCTTGATCTTCGGCTTGCACGAGGCGCTGCGGCTGATGTTCGCGGAAGGACTCGACAACGTGTTCGCGCGCCACGCGCGGCTCGCGCGCGCGACTCGCGCCGGCGCCGAGGCGCTCGGCCTGAGGCTCGTCGCGCCGACGGCGCCGAGCCCGGCGACGACC
>DAIQBH010000052.1:0-6727 GCA_036781285.1 Thermodesulfobacteriota bacterium
GACGTGGTCGCCCAGACGACCCCGACCCGCACGGCGACGCTTACGCCGACCCCGACCGCGACGCCGCAACTCGTGCGGGTCGCGGTGAGCCCGCGCGCGGTCGAGCGGAAGGTCGGAGAGTTCCAGAGCTTCAGCGTGAAGGCGTTCTTCTCGGACGGGAGCGACAAGAACTACACGCAGAAGGTCATCTACCACTCGAGCAACCTCGCGGCCGTGTTCCCCCCGAACATCGAAGGCAACCGCGGGCGCGTCGAAGCAGTGGGTATCGGCACCGCGGTCATCTCGGTGACCGAGCCCGGCACCGGCATCAACTCCGACGCCTCGGGCGAGAGCGCGGTCATGACCGTGGTCGAGGCGCCGACGCCGACGCCGACGTCGACCGCGGCGACGCCGACGCGCACGCGCACGCCGACGCCGACCGCGACGTCGACGCCGATCCTGGTCGGGCTCTCGATCTCGCCCCTCACGCCGAAGCGGAAAGTCGGTGAGTCGCAGAACTTCACGGTGCAGGGCCAATACTCCGACGGCAGCACCAAGAGCCTCACCCAGGTCGTCACCTACAGCAGCAGCAACACGGCCGTCGCGACGACGCCGAACGAGGTCGGCAACAAGAGCCGCGTGCTCGCCGTCGGCCCCGGATTCGCGACGATCAAGGCAACGCATCCGAGCGGGGTCAGCACGACGAACACGGGCGGCGACGCGATCTTCGAGGTGGTCGTCGCGCCGACGCCGACCGCCACCCGGACGGGCGCGACCCCGACCCGCACCGTTACGCCGCTCCCGACCGCCACCTCCACGCCGGTCGTCGTGTCGCTCGCGTTGTCCCCGACGTCGGCGCGGCAGGGTCTCGGCGGCTCGAAGAATTTCTCGGCGATCGCCACCTTGTCGGACGGGAGCACGAAGAACATCACCTCGCGCTCTACCTACACGTCGAGTGATCCGAGCGTGGCGTCGGCGGGGACCGATCTCAGCAACCCGAGCAAGGTGCTCGCGGTCGGGGTCGGAACGGCGACCATCTCCGCCGTCGACAGCGTGACGGGCATCGGCACGACGGCCTCGGGCGGCGACGCGACCCTCGAGGTGTTTCTCGCGCCGACCCCGACGCCGTCGAGCACGGCCGCGACGCCGACCCGCACGCGCACGCCCACCCCGACACCCACGTCGACCCCGGTCCTCGTCTCGCTCGTGATCTCACCGACGACCGTGAAGAAGGCCGTCGGCGCGTTCCAGAACTTCAGCGTGAAGGGCAACTACAGCGACGGCAGCCAGAAGACCTTCACGCAGAAGGTGGACTACTTCGCGAGCAAGCCGGACATCGTCGCCTTCTACACGGACCCCGACAACAAGGGGAAAGTCGTTGCGATGAAGGCGGGCGTCGTGACCATCACGGCGAAGGATCCCGTGACCGGCATGACGATCCCGGCGAACGAAGGCGCCGAGTTCACGGTGACGATCGCGCCGACGCCGACGCCGACCTACACCGGCCCGACGCACACCGGTCCGACGGGAACGCCGACGCTCACCGCGTCGCCGACGCCGAGCCCCACGCCGAAGCTCGTCAAGATCGACCTGAGTCCGAAGGCACCGCAGAAGCAGGTCGGAACCCCGCAGTTCTTCACCGCGCTCGGGACCTTCAGCGACGGCAGCACGAAGAACGTGACCCAGCGCGTGAGGTACACCTCGAGCGATCCGTCGGTCGCCTCGGCGCCGAACGTCGACGGCAACCGCGGGCAGATCCTCACGCTGAAGGCGGGCACGACGACGATCTCGGCGTTCGACGAAGCGACCGAGGTCAGCTCGACGACCACCGGGGGCGACGGCACGTTGACCGTCGTGACGGGCGGCGGCGGCGGGGGCGGCGGCACGCCGAACCCGCGCATCACGGCGACGCCGCTGCCCGTGCAGCCGGGCAACCCGACGACCGTGTGCCAGAAGCACCTCCGGCGCGCCGCGCGCACCTACGTCGACAAGAAGATGAAGGTGCTCGATCGCTGCGGCAGCGCGGCGTCGCGTTGCGTGCAACGAAAGCCGAACGACCCGGGCTGTCTCGAGAAGATTCGCGCGCGGTGTACGACGGCGCTCGGGAAGCTCGCCAACGACGAGGCCAAGTTCATCGCGAACGTGTTGCGGCGGTGCGCATCGCTCGGCCCCAACGACGTCTTCGGGGCCAACGGGCTCGGGTACAACGAGGTCGCCAACAGCTGCGAGGATCTGTTCGACCGTTCCCTCAGCGATCTCCCGAGCGTGGCCCAGTGCCTCGCGGCGCAGCACGACTGCCGCGCCGAGACGCTGCTGTCGCTCGTGCGCCCGCGTACCGGCGAGCTCCTGCGTCTCCTCGGCGCGACGTCCGACGCGGGCTCGTGTCGCGAGGACTTCGGGGGCAGCGGGTCGGGCGTCGGTGATCCGTCTGGTCTCGGCAAGGCGGTCGAGCGCTGCGTACAGACGCTCGTCCGCGGCGGCGCGAGCCTCACGAAGACGAGGCTCAACTCGATCGGCGGCTGCATCGACGCGGTCTTCGTGTGCGTCGAGGCCGAGGGCGGGAACGCCGCGTGCCTCACGGCCGCGACGGAGCGCTGCGCCAAAGACTTCGCGCGGGTGAACCAGCAGATCGCGAAGCTCACGATCGCGGCCGGGAAGAGCTGCAACGGCCTCGACTTCGCGGTCCTCGGCGGCCCGACCGGCGCGTACCTCGACGCCGTCACGCCCGACTGCGAAACCGTCGGCGTGACCGACGTCACGACGATCGCCGACTACGTCGCGTGCCTCGTCCGCCGCAACGAGTGCGAGGTCGCGGACCTCATTCGCTACGAGTCTCCACGCGCCGAGGCCCTGCTCGAGGAAGTCGACCGCGCGCTGGTCGACGGCCCGTGCCCGTGAGCTAGGGCGCGTTCGTCGCGCGAGTGCGCCGCCGCGGCGGCGGGTCGATGCTTCCGGCGTCAGGTACGCTCGTCCGCCTCGGCCGTCTCGTCGCCGAGCATGTCCCGAACATAGAGCGTGCGGACCAGGACCAGCGCTACCACGGTGATGGGGGTCGCCAATGCGAGCCCGATGCCTCCGACGAACGACGCCATCACCAACTGCGTGGTGATCGTGAGGGCGGGGGGAAGCGCCACGGTTCGCTGCTGGACGAACGGAGTGATCACGTAGCTTTCGACGGTCTGGACCGCGGCATACAGGGCCACGACCCAGATGGCCGTCATCGGTGCGTGCTGTATGCCGAGCAAGGCGGCGGGGACCATCGCGATGACGGGCCCGAAGTTGGGGATGAACGTCAGCAGCGCGGCCAGGACCGCCAGCGTCAGCGCCAAGTCGATCCCCAGCAGCGAGAGCCCGCACCACGTCGATACACCCACGACGATCATCGAAATCGACTTGCCGACCAGCCACCAGCGCAAGGCCGAGCCGATGGCCCCGATGACCTGTCGCCCCCGTTCCCGCTTCCTGGGCGGCAGAAGGGTGGTGACGCCTTCGGTATAGAGGCGGGGCTGCGCCGCGAGGTAGAGGCCGGTGAAGAATACGACGACCGCGAAACCGATCGCCTCGAAGGTTCCCGAAACGACACCCGTGATGCTGCTGAACAGGTCACGCCGCTTGGGTACGAGGTCGTCTGTTTCAGGCGCCTTGTCCAGCATCCATCGACCCCACTCGTGCCGCTTCAGCGACTCTTCGATGCGCCGGACGGACTCCGGCAGCGCTTCCCGCAACTGGTCCGTCTGATCCGCGATGTCCGGAAGCAGGATCCAGCGACATCGCGTTGCCACCGCCTTCGGAGCATCCCCTGAGCGACACCCCGACGGGGATGCGAGAGGAGTGTCAGTTCGACGGGCTCGGTCCGCCGCTTCCTTCGAACATCGCCGCCAGCGTCGTCCCGTGCCGCCGCGCGAGGATGATCGCCTCCGTCTCCGCCTGCGCACGGAGCTCCGGGTCGGGGTGGCGTGCGGCGACGAGCTCGAGGGCCTGCCGCGCGCTCTGGGTGCCGATGCGGGAGAGACTGCGGAGGATCGTGTGGCGGAACGCCGCGTTTTCGCGCGCGAGCGCGGCGGCGAGTGGGCGGACGGCGTCGACGTTCGCGGGGACGCCGAGCGAGGCCGCGGCGGCGTTGGCGATCTCGAGGTCGTGATCGCGGAGGAGCGGCACCAGCTGGCCCGTGACTCCCGCACTCGGGTGCTCGCCGACGGCACGGATGACGGCGAGGAGGTCCGCGCCGTGCGACGTGCGCAGGAGACGCACCCAGCGCGCGGGCCCGAACACGAGGCCGCGGCGCTCGAGCTCGGCGACGATCGCGATGCGGGTGCCGATCGGCGTACGCGGGCTTTCGATCAGCGGCACCATCGCGGGGAGGTCGGCGAGCGTGAGGGCGGCGGCATCGCCGCCCGGCGCGAAGTCGCGCATGACCGCCGCGATCAACACGGGCTCGCCGGACTTCAAGAGGTCGAGGGTCAGCGAGCGGATCGCTTCGCCACGCACTTCCGGATCGGCGATCGTCTCGACCGCGATGTAGCGGCGGACGGCGTTCGTCAGCGGTCCGCGTGCCCATGGCGTCATGACGAGCTTCTCACCGGCGTTCGGGATCACGACGTACCGGAGCCGGCCCTGGAGCGGCGTCGCCGCGAGCCCGGCGACGCGTTCGAGGTGTTGGAGAAAGAGCAGCACCTCCTCACCGTCCGTGTAGCCGACCGCGCCGGCGCCGACATTGACGAAGGCGAGAGGCCCCGGCGCGGCGGCGCCTTTCAGCGTCGTCAGCACGTCGACGTGAACGATGGGGTACACGACGCCACCCGCGTCGACCTCCGCATGGGCCGCCGCGACACGTGCCGTGACGATGGCGTCGGCGTCTCGGGTCATCCGGCGGAGGCTCGCGGCGCCCGCGGCCGGCTGGACGGCGGCAGGTGCGGGAGTTTCCGCGTGCACGGGGATGCCGACGACCGTGACGATCGCGGCGATGAGGAACGGCTTCCAGGGGCGACGCACCAGACGAGTCTCCTGAGGAATCACGAGTTTGCGAAGGGTGCGCGCGGCGAGGCGGACCATAGGTCCGGGGTCGCGCGAGCGTCAAGCCAGGTGCGCGCCGCGCGGGCGCCTGTGCTGTGGCCTGCGCTTCCGCTCGGGCGGAAAGCGCATCGGCGCGCAAAAGTCGGTTGCCATTTCGACTGCACTCACGCATGGTGCGTCTGCAAAATTCAGTAGCCGGCGCAGCAACGTCGAAGGTATGCTCGCCGGAGCCGGCAGGGGCCGTGCCGGTCGTCCAAAGGCCCCCGCTGCGCCGTCAGGAGAAAAGCCCATGATTGGTCGTCACCCCACGTCGCATGGCATGCATGCGCCCGCGCCTTGCTGGCGCCGCGTCCGCGCCGCGGCGCAAGTGATCGTCGCCGCTCTGCTGCTCGCTCCGGCGCCGCGGGTGGAGGCCGAATCGACGGCGTGCAAACGCGAAATCGCGCGAGCTGACGCCCGGTTCGCACGCGCCAAGATGAAGGCGCTCCAGAAGTGCTACGGCGACTTGGCGGCCGGGAAGCGGCCAGGCCCATGTCCCGACGCGACGACGACCTCGCGCATCTTCGTGGCTCGCGCCAAGCTCCAGAGCTCGATCGCAAAACGCTGCGGCGGCATCGACCAGACCTGTAGCGTCACGCCCGACAACGACTCCCTGCCGTCGATCGGGTGGGACATCGGTGGCTGTCCGAACTTCGAGAGCGGCAACTGCACCAACAACATCAGCCACTGCGGCCACATCTCGACGTGCCTGCTCTGCATCAACGACGCGGCGATCGATCAGGCGGTCGACCTCTATTACAACAACTTCCTTCCGACGACCGACAACCTGATTCGCAAGTGTCAGGTCGGCCTTGGGAAGGAAGCGAGCAAGTTCTTCCAGGCGAAGGGCAAGATCCTCGGGAAGTGCGAGGACATGGTGTTGAAGGGCTCCATCTCGGGGCCGTGTCCCGGCACGCGCTTCGAGGAAGCGATCACGAAGGCGAAGGGCAAGTCGATCGCCAAGATGTGCGGGGCCTGCGGTGGCGCCGACCGCGTGTGCGGCACCGTCGACGATCCCGACATCGCCGAGATCGGCTTCATCCCGGACTGCCCGCCGGTCCAGCCGCCGGACTCGCCGCAGTCGTGCGCGCGCGAGATCCTGACGGTCGAGGACATGGTCGCGTGCGTGAGCTGCGTGACGAGCTTCAAGGCGTTCTGTGTGGCCGCCGCCGGCGCCCCGGCCGCGGCGCCGTATCCGCCCGAGTGCAACGTCGAGCTGCCGACGCCGACCCCGACGGCCACGGCGATCCCCACCGTCACGCCGACGCCGACGCCGACCGAGACGCCGATCGCCACGGCCACGCCGACCGCCGAGCCCACCGCGACGCCGACCGCCACGGCCACGCCCGAGGAGACGCCGACGGCGACGCTCACGCCCGAGGAGACCGCGACGCCGACCGCGACCGCCACGCCCACCGTGACGGCCACCCCGACGGCGACCGCGACGCCCGAGGAGACGCCGACGGCGACCACGACGGCAACCCCCACCGCGACCGCGACGCCGGAGCCGACGGCGACGGCGACCGAAACCCCCGAGCCGACCGTGACGGCGACCGCTACCGCGACGGCGACCCCGACCGCGACGGCGACCCCGACCGCGACGGCAACCGCCACGGAAACACCTGAGCCGACCCCTACGGAAACGCCCACCGAGACGCCGACGCCAGTACCGCCGACGCCCACGGAAACGCCGGTG
>DAIQBH010000052.1:6737-27039 GCA_036781285.1 Thermodesulfobacteriota bacterium
CCGCCAGCCTTCGATGTGTTTCAGAAAGAAGGTCTGGCGTTCCATCGGCGTGAGGCGCTGCATCGCCGAGGCGAGATCCTTGCCGAGCGCTTCATGCGCGTATTCGTTTTCGGGTGAGAGCGCGGGCGATCGACTCATCGCACGCCGTGCGGACTCCCCGGTTGCCCGGCTCTCCGCTCACGAGACTTTCTTCGTAACCCCCCGACTTCAGGGACTAGCGGGCAGCGTTGCGCGCTCGTAGCCTCGGTCGTGACGGTCGGATGCGACCGTGAAAACCCGAACGAGGAGATATCCCCATGTCTCGGATACCGATCGCGGCCGTTGCCGCGCTGTTGCTCGTCATCACCGTCGCTCCAGAGGCCGCCGCGGAGCCGACCGCGTGCAAACGCGAGATCGCGCGCGCCGGAAACAAGTTCGGGCAGGCGAAGCTGAAGGCGCTCCAGAAGTGCGAGGACGGCGTGCTCACCGGCAAGATCGCCGGCCCGTGTCCCGACGCCAAGGCGAGCAGTGCGATCGCAAAGGCGAGCACGAAGCTACAGAACGCGATCGCCAAGCGCTGCGGCGGCGCCGATGCGAGCTGTGCCTCGACGGGCGACAACGACTCGCTCGCGAGCATCGGCTGGCCGGCCAGCTGTCCCAACATCGTCAGCGGCAGCTGCAGCGGCGCGATCACCCACTGCGGAGACGTTGCGAGCTGCGTGCTCTGCATCCAGGAGTCGGCAGCCGATCAGGCGATCGCGCTCTACTACGACGCGCTCACGCCGGGAGCGGATGCGACCGTGAAGAAGTGTCAGCGTGCGATCGGCAAAGAAACCGCGAAGTTCTTCGACGCCAAGCGGAAGGCGCTCGGCAAGTGCGTGAACACGGTGCTCGTGAACGGCAGCGGGAGCTGCCCGGACGCGACCGCGCAGGCGGCCATCGCGAAAGCCGAAGCGAAGAAAGTCGCGAAGCTCTGCGCCGCCTGTGGCGGACCCGACAAGGCGTGCGGGGGACCCGACGATCTCACGGTCGCGCAGATCGGGTTCGCGTCGACCTGTCCCGCCGTCGATCCGCCCGGCAGCGCGCCCGCGTGCGGGGGCACGGTGAGCACCTTGTCCGACATCGTCACTTGCGTGGATTGCGTCACCGCGTTCGAGGCGGATTGCGCGAGCGCGGCGGGGGCACCCGCCGCCGGCGCGTATCCTTCGGAGTGCAACGGCGGGTCCGGTCCGACCCCGACCGCGACGCCGACGCCGACCCCTGGCGCGCCCACCCCGACCGCGACCGCGACGGCGTCGAGCTGCGGCAACGGCACCGTGAATCCCGGGGAAGACTGCGACGGCTCCGACGATGCGGCGTGTCCGGGCCTCTGTCAGTCGGATTGCACGTGCGGCGCGCCCTGCGTGCTGCCGAATCCGATCCCCGTGAGCATCGCCCTCGCGGCGCGCGCGGGCATCGATCTCGACACCGGGTGGACCGGCGTCTCGCACGACCTGCCGGGCGTCGACGACGCGCCGACCGTCAGCGCGCGCGTCACGGGCTGCGACACCGATCTCGGCTCCCCGACCTGCGGTCAGTGTACCGTGACCGGCCCGATCGAGTATCAGGGTCCGGCCAACACCTGCCGCTGCTTCAACGCCGGGTCACCCGACGCCAGTACGCTCACGACCTGCGACCCCGAGGCGTCGACGTGCGGCGGTGGCGAGGTCTGTCAGTGCTTCTACGGTCCGCCGCTCCCGCTTTCGTCGGGCGCGGTCCCCGCCTGCGTCGTCAACAAGTTCAACGGCACGTTCTCGGGTACGGTCAACGTCGCGACCAGCGGCACGCACGCGGGCGAGGGCGCGTCGCTCGTGCGGTTGCTGTCGTCGGTGCACAACGGCCTCGGCGCGACGAAGCCCTGTCCGAAGTGTGTGGGCGACGTCACGGCGCGTGACGGCCTCGCCCAAGGCACGTGCGACGGCGGGCCGCGGAACGGCCTGGCGTGCGACACCGGCGGCGAGAACGTCTACTTCGGTCCGACCAGCATCGACTGCCCGCCGTCGCAGAGCGCGAACATCGGCGACCTCAGCATCAAGTTCGACCAGGCGACGACCGGCACCACCAGCCTCGGGACCAACCGGCCGTGCACCGCCACCGGCGGCAACTGCTTCTGTAGCACGTGTCCGACCGCGCAGGCCGAGGCGTGCAACACGAACGCCGATTGTCCGGGGGGTCTCGCCTGCGGCGGACGCCGCTGCATCGGCGGCGCGAACAACGGCACTCCGTGCTCGACGAACAGCCAGTGCGCGAGCGGCATCTGCAATCGTCCGGGGACGCCGACGCAGCGCAACGCGTGCCTCGGGGAGTGCGAGCCGAACCCGGGCGATCCGAGCAACCCGAACGAGGGGATTTGTCCCGACGGACCGATCGACCAGACGTGCAGCCTCGAGCCGTATCGCGGGTGCACCTCGGACGTCGACTGCAACCCGGCACCGTCCGGCAATTGCGGCGATTGCCTCCCGAACCAGGTGTGTCAGAGCTCGCTCCGGCAGTGTTTCCTCGATCCGATCGTCCGGGTGGGGACGCCCGGCACGCGCGACTCCGTGATCGCCGCGACCTTCTGCCTGCCGCCGACCCGCAGCGACTCGATCAACAACGTGGCCGGCTTGCCCGGTCCGGGCGCGGTGCTCCAGCCGACGCGCACGTTCAAGATCGGTCCGCTTTGCGGCAATGGCGTCGTGGACACCGGGGAGGCCTGTGACGGAGCGTCCGACGCGAGCTGTCCCGGCGAGTGCGGCATCGATTGCCAGTGTCCAGGCGCGGCGGTCTGCGGCGACGGCGAGGTGAACCAACCGAGCGAGGAGTGCGACGGCGGGGACGACGGGACCTGTCCCGGCCTCTGTCAGGCCAACTGCACTTGCGGGGCGTTCTGCGGCGACGGCGACGTGAACCAGCCGAGCGAGGTGTGCGACGACGGCAACACGACGAGCGGCGACGGCTGCGACGCGAACTGCACCCCGAGCGGCTGCGGCAACGACGTCCGGACGGGCGCGGAGCAATGCGACGGCGCCGACGCCGCCGCGTGCAACGGCAGCACCTGCAAGGCCGACTGCACCTGCAACCCGTTCTGCGGCGACGGCATCCAGAACCAGCCGTCCGAGGAGTGCGATGGCAGCGACCAGGGGATCTGCGGCGGCACGTGCGACGGCGACTGCACCTGCGCGCCGTTCTGCGGCGACGGCGTGCGCGAAGCGGCCGAGAGCTGCGACGGCAGCGACGACACCGCGTGTCCCGGGCAGTGCGCCGGGGACTGCACGTGTCCGAAGATCGGCGAGCTGGCGCTCTCGACGACGCCGGGGGCCGACCTCGACACCGGCTGGACCGGCACGTCGCACAACTTCTCGGTGCAGACGTGCGCCGTGATCGCCGGCGACCTCGGCGGCTGCAACCCGGCGCTCGGCGACAACGAATGTACGTTCTTCGCGAACGTCGGCTCGTATTGTTCCGGGAATCCGGCGATCAGCTGCACCGACAACACCACCTGCGTCGCGGCCGGCGCGGGATCGTGCGTCGTCAACGCCTACGGCGCGCCGCTGCCGTTGTCGTCCGGCGGCGTGCCGGTCTGCATCCTGAACCGGTTTGCTCAAGACGTGACGGGGACGTTCGACGTGGCGACCGGCGCGGCGGCGCTCACCGTCAATCTGAACTCGCTGGTGACGCTCGCGACCGATTCGAACCAACCGTGTCCGGTCTGCAATTGCGCGTCGCCGCCGTGCCAGTGCGGTGACGCCGGCACGTGCAGCAGCAATCCGCTCCAGAGCTGCACCGTGCACGGCACGGGACCGTTCGGTCCGACGTCGAACGACTGCCAGCCGACCGGCCCGAACGTGTCCGGCAGCGGCCTCAACATCGCCTTCGATCCCGTGACGACGGGCCAGTCGCTGTTCCCGTCGAATACGCAGTGCACCGGCAACGGCTTCACGCAGTATGGGTGCTGGATCGCCGGACAGACCCAGCCGAGCGCCTGCATCAAGGGCTGCAACGGGGGAGCGAACGCGGATCAGGAGTGCACGGTCGACGCCGACTGTCCCGGCGGCATCGGGCCGAATCCCTGCCGGCCGCTCTGCCGCCAGGAGGTGGGCGGCCTGCCGGGTGACGCGCGCTGCGTGCTCGGTCCGGTCGATCGCACCTGCGCGCAGGCGCATCAGATCACCTGCACGCAGGATTCCGATTGCCTCGGGACCGGTCCGTGCGAGACCGTCGTACGGCGCTGCTTCCTCGACCCGATCGAGCGGGTCGGGACGCCGGGGCTCGCGAGCCACGTGATGGCGTCGACCTTCCCGATCCCGGCGACGTCGAGCCCGGCGGTCAACAATACCGCGGGTCTCCCGGGGCCGGGCGCCGTCCTGTTGCCCGGTACCGTCTCGCTCGCGATCTGCGGCGACGATCAGCTGAACCAGGCGAGCGAGGAATGCGACGGCACGGCCGACGCGAACTGCCCCGGCCAGTGCAACGACGCGGCCTGCCTCTGCAACGTCGTCTGCGGCAACGGCACCGTCGACTTCGGCGAGCAATGCGACGGTGCGGGCCAGGCACAGTGCGGCGCCGGTCAGACCTGCATCGCGTCCGGCATGCCGGAGGAGTGCACCTGCACGCCCGCGATCTGCGGGGACGGCTTCAAGGCGGCGGCCGAGCAGTGCGACCCCGGAACGCCCCCGTCGACGCCGGCCGACGACGCGGCCTGCCCCGGCGAATGCCAACCCGCGCTCTGCACCTGCCCAGCCCCGGTGTGCGGTGACGGCGTCATCGAGGGCGCCGAGATCTGCGAGCTACCCGGCGTCGGCTGCGGCGCGCTCCAAGCGTGCATCGCCTGTACGGCCTGCTTGCCGTAGCTCTTCATTCCGAAGGGAGCCGCCGGGAGTGATCCTGGCGGCTCGCATTCATTTGAGGGCCGCTGGTGGCGGGTGAGTCGGGGATGCACGCCTACGGTCG
The DNA here is from genome assembly GCA_036781285.1 of Thermodesulfobacteriota bacterium. Taxonomy (GTDB): domain Bacteria; phylum Desulfobacterota; class Binatia; order UTPRO1; family UTPRO1; genus UTPRO1. The sequence continues at coordinate 11,688 of DAIQBH010000052.1, forward strand.
CGGAGTCGCTGGTCCCCAGCGCATAAAGATGGCCGGAGCCACCATGCTTTGCGTAATACGCGAGCTGACCGCTCCCCGGCGCGATCCCCGACTCACCCGCCACCACCGGCCAGCGAACAAAGCGAGCATGTGCGTTCCTGCGGCTGCTTCGGTGGTCCTGACGGCAAGTGCGGAGGCAGTGGGTAAGAAAAGAGCAACAATGAGACAGCAGGGGTGGCGAGTCGCGCGTGCCTCCGGGGAGCGGTCAGCTCGCGTGTGCTCAAGCCATGGTGGCTCCGGCCATCTTTATGCGCCGGCGCCAGCGACCCCGCGACCGTAGGAGCCATGCGCGACTCGCGCCCCTGCTGCCACCGAGTGATCCTTTGTCTTCTCTTCGCGGCGCAGGCTGATCAGTACGACCGCGGCAGCCCCAGCACGTGCTCGCCGATGAAGTTGAGGATCATCTCTTTCGAAATCGGCGCCGTGCGCATGAGTCGGGTGCGCTCCCAATAGCCGATCACGCCCACGTCCTCGTCGAAGCCCGAGCCGCCGTGGGTCTGGATCGCCCGATCCGCGGCGTCGATCGCGAGCTCGGTCGCGAGGTACTTGGCCATGTTCGCGTAGGTGCCGGTTTCGGTCGGGTCGATGCCGGCGTCGAAGGCGGCGGCCGCCTTGTAGGTGAGCGCGCGCGCCGACTCGAGCCTGATGCGGACGTCGGCGAGCGGGTGCTGTACCGCTTGGTAGGCGCCGATCGGCTTCGACCCGAACACGACGCGCTCGCTCGCATACTTCACCGCCATCTCGAGCAGGTGCTCGGTCTGTCCGAGGGCGCCCGCGGCGATCAGCACGCGTTCCGGGTTCAGCGTGTTGAACATCACGAATGCGCCGGCATGCTCCTCGCCGACGCGGTTCGAGACCGGCACCTTCACGCCGTCGAAGTGCACCGTCCACTGGTGCGCGCCCTCGATCGCGCGCATCGGCAGGCGCGTCAGCTCGAGGCCGGGCGCGTGCCGATCGACCACGAAGACGGAAAGGCACGCGGTCTTCGGGACGTCGCCGCTCTCGACGTCCTCGCGCGAGCGCGTCCGCGCGACCATCAAGACGTAGTCGGCCTGATCGATGCCCGTGATGAACGTCTTCTCGCCGTCGAGCACGTAGTGGTCGCCTTGCCGGACCGCGCGCGTCGCCATCCGAAACGAGTTCGTGCCGGCGCCCGCTTCGGTGATCGCGAACGCCATCTTGCACTTGCCGGCGGCGATGTCCGGGAGGAACCGGCGTTTCAGCTCCTCGGAGCCGCTCCGCGCGATGCAGAGCGCATCCATGCCGGTCAGCAAGAAGAGGGGGTGGCCGAAGCCGCGCGCCGCCATCGCGTCGGCGGCGACGGTGAGTCCCATGAGCCCCATCGCGGTTCCGCCGTACGCCTCGGGCACGAACGCCCCGAGCAGGCCCGAATCGGCGAGGGCGGTCCAGAACTCCTCGGGCACGCGGCCCTCCTCGCGGATGGTGCGCTCGTTCGCCTGCCGGTTCGCCTCGAAAGGCTTGCACATGCGGAAGGTCGTTTCGCGGACCATCCGCTGCTCGTCGGTGAAGCCGAAGCCGAGTTCGATCATGCGGCGGGCGTAGCACGCGGTTGGGCGAGGGCGCTACACGACTCGCGCAGCGCGGCGGACGGTGAGCTGCTCCCGTCCGCCGCGACTCGGGGTCAGCCGCCTTTCGCCTTCAGGCGTTCGTCGTTGTGGAGTTGGAACGGCGGCGGGAAGGTCGCGTCCCAGCAGAGTCCGGTCGTGCGGTTGCGGAGCTGGAGGCGGAGCGTGCCCGTGAACACGTCGAGCGGCGGGAGCGAGAGCTCCGCGCCGCGGCCCTGCGCCTGGATCCCCGCTCGGCCGTCGGGTCCGGGACGCAGAACGAGCCGCGTGATGCCGTCCGGAAGCGGGAGCGTGACGTTGTTCTTGTACTCGAAGCCCTTCGACGTCGCGCGCCAGCACGGCTTGCCGTTGCACGTGCCGCCCGGCGGAATCAGGATCGTTCCGCGGAGCCCCGTGTCGTTGTACAGGCAGAGCGCGTACTCGTCGCTCGTGACCGGATCGCCGAAGTCGGCGAGGGAGGTCGCGCTGCCTTTGTTCCACTTCCATTGGAGCCGGTCCTTGTCGTTCAGGAACTTGTCCGTGAGCTGCACGGTCGACTTTCCGGATACGAACGGCGGCCGGCACGACGCGGGTGCGCCCGAGCACGGGTCGGGAATCGGTGTCGGGGGCGGGGTGATCGTGGGCGGCGGCGTGGCCGTCGGGGTCGGTGTCGCGGCGGGGTCGAGGATGCGGAGACGGCCCGGATAGGAAGCGCGTACCAGTCCGGGGAAGCCGCCGTTGAAGTCGAGTGACGAGCTTCCGGACGGCGGGGCGCACGCGAGCACGGCGAGATCGGTCGGCTCCGCGACGTCGGCGAGCGGCGGCGTCGCGGTGCCGCTCACGCTGATGCTCGCGCCGTCCGCGCCGTTGTCCGGGAAGCACGGCCGATTCCGGACCATGCACGCGCCGGACACGCCGTCGCAGTCGCCGTCCGTCGAACACTGGCGGTTCGGGTGATTGCTACAGAACGTGTCGATGGGGCCGGCGATGCACTCGCCCTCGGTGCCGGAAACGAAGACGCAATCCACACCGAGGGTGTCGTCGAAACAGGCGTCGGGCCGCGCCGGCTCGCCGGGTTGATTGCAGAGACCAAGCGGACATTCGGAGTGGACCGTGCAGGGTGCGCCGGCGTTGCTTCCGCCGATGCACCGGCGGCCGCCGCAGATGCCGGGGTTGCCGCCGCTCAGCGGACAGTCCGTGTTCGTGAAGCAAGGCTGCTCGTCGAGGTTGTTGCACGTCCCGCAGAAGCACGGGAGGCCACCGAACGCGGGACATCGCGGGGACAACGGTCCGAGCGTCCGGGTGAGCGTGCCAGTCGACGCCGTGAGCGGTCCGACGCGGAAGGTGCCCACGGGCGCGCCCGGCGGAGGACAGTCGAAGCTCGTGCTCCCGAAGTCGGCGAGCCCGCTCGCGGCGTTCGCGTCGCAGTCGAGCCCCGCGCGTGGTCCGGCGTCGCACGAGCCGAATCGGATGCCGTCGTTCGCGACGGGATCGCCGACGCAGCGCGGGCATCCCTGGTGCGCGCCGATCCCGCCGTACACCTGCGATTGCAGCGCAATCGTCGGCGCGAAGGCGCCGCTCTCGACGTCGATCGTTCCGCCGGCGGACCCCGTGATGGTGGTGGTGAAGCACAGCGCGCCGAAGAAGCCGCCGCGAATCGACTGCGGCGGCGCGAGGTGGACACGGCAGGACGCCGGCGCGCCGCAGTCGGCAACCTCGGTCGCGAGCGTGCACGCCTTCGCGGTGTCCTCCGCGCAGCGAAGCGGACCCACGATGCCGGTGACGGCGCACGTCCCGCACGGCGGGCTCGTCGGCCCGCAGTCGACCGCGAGGTGCAGGGTCGGGCCGAGGATCGGCAGATCGTGCTGGAGGCCGTTCCAGCCGGCGTCGACGGACCCCGGGCCGGTCGGCTCGTAGAGGACGTCGGTGGGACAGCTGGCGGCGAACGCCCGTGTGGGTAGCGCGAGCACGACGGCGGCGAGCGCGATGCGGATGAGCGGGGTCATGACTCCTCCTCAGTCTACCGCCTGGAGCTCGGTCGCGTTGAAACGCTTGAACGGGGCCACGTAGCTGGTACCCCAGCAGAGTCCGCTCGGCCGATGGCGCAACTGCACGGTGAGGGGTGACACCAGCGACGACAACGTCGGAAGCGGCAGGAGATCCCCCTTGCCGTCGATCCGGATCGACGCCTTGCCGGTGGCGCCCGACTTGAGCTGGAGCTTGGTGATGCCGCGCGGGGCGCCGGTCTTGGTCTTGTAGAGGAAGCCCGTGGACGTCGGCTTCCAGCACGGCCGGCCGTCGCAGAGGCGGCCGGCGGGGACGGTCATCGCGGCACGGAGGCCGCCGCCGTCGTAGAGGCAGAGATCGTAGTGCTCGGTCGTCGTCGGGTCGCCGAGCTCGGCGAGCGTCGTCGCGGTGCCTTTGTTCCACTGCCAGCGCAGCGTGTCCTTCGTATCGGGTGTGCGGTCTTTGATCCGAAGCGGCGACTTGCCGGTCACCGACGGCGCGCGACAGGCGTCGGGCGCGGGCGGACAGGCCGGGAAGGGGGACACGCTCTCCGAAAACACGAGCCGGCCGACGTGGAGGTTCCGCGTGAGGCCCGGGAGGCCGATGACGTTGTTCACGGCGACCGATTCCGCGGCCTCGAGGCACGCGAGCATGCCGAGCTCGGTCGGCTCGGAGATGCCCGCGTCGGGCGGCGTCGCGACGCCGCTGACGCTCAGGACGTCTCCGCTCGTACCCGAGGTCGTGAAGCACGGGCGGCTCTGCATGGCGCACGCGCCGGGCCCGCCGTCACAGTCGGCGTCGCCGATGCAGCCGCGATTCGGGTGATTGCTACAGTACTGATCGACAGGGCCGATCGCGCATCGGCCTTTGCCGTCCCCGAGTGGCGCCGTGTCGGTGCAGTCGTCGGGCGTCGTGGTGTCGTCGAGGCACGCGTTCGGGCGTGAGGGTTCCCCGGCGCGCTTGCATTCGCCCGTCGGACATTCGCTGGCGGTCGAGCACGGCGTGCCGTCGTTCGGGCCGCTGACGCAACGATTGCCACCGCACTGCGGCCCGAACGGTCCGGGCGGATCGGGGCAGTCGCTGTCCTCGTCGCACGCCTCCTCGGCGGGGTTGTTACAGGTCTGGCAGAAGCACTTCTTGCCGGGCGCCGCGCTGCCGCAGTTCGGGCTCGTCGGCCCGAGCGTCCGACTCTGCGTGCCGGTCGAGAACGTGAGCGGTCCGTGCTCGCGGGTCGAGATGATGAAGCCCGGCACCTGCGGGCAGTCGAAGCTCGAGGTGCCGAGCTCCTCGTAGAGCGGTGCGGGCGGGCCGTGGCCGTCGCACGTGAGGCCCGTGCGCGTGCCGGACGTGCACGTGCCCCCGCGGGTGCCGTCGTTCGCGACCGGGTCGTCGACGCACTTCGGACACGCGCCGATCGAGCCGCTCCCGAGGTAGAGGACGCTCTGGTAGGCGAGATCGACGCTGAGCGCGCCGTTCTCGACGTGGACGCTGCCGGTCGGAGGGCTCGTGAGCGCGTGCGTGTAGCAGGCGGCGACGCCGCCGACCGCGACCGCCTGCGGGACGGTGAGAAACACGGCGCACGTGTCGACCGCGCCGCAATCGGCCACCTCCGTCGCTTCGGTGCAGACGATCGAGGTGTCGTTCGCGCAGCGCTGGTACATGCCCTCGGCCTCGGGCAAGAGGCCGGTCACGGGACAGGTGCCGCACGGCTGGATGTCAGGACCACAGTCGAGGCCCAGCCGGAGGACGTTCCCGTAGATCGGACGATCGTGGGCGATTCCGGTCCATCCCGTGTCGGCAGACGACTGGTTGGCCGCGGGATCGAACGCGACGATCGACGGACAGGCGGAGGCCGCCTGACTCGCCGCCGGAGACGAGACGACGATCAGGGCGAGCAAACATCCGAAGGTCGGGCGACGCATGATCGTTCTCCTCGTCACTCCGCGATCTCGACCGGCATGCGAATCCGACTGAGACCCGGAAGTCCGAACGCGGCATTGACGAGGGAAGACCCGACGGGCTGGGCGCATGCGAACGCGGCGAGCGTCGGACGCGAGACGCCGTCGCACGGCGGTCCGGGAGCGCCCGATGCGAGCACCGGATTCCCCGGCGTGCCGTCGTCGGGAAAGCAGTCGCGCGGCGTCGCAAGGCAGATCTGGTTCGCGGTCGTGCAGTCTGCGCACGGACCGCCCGCCGCGACGGGCACGCAATCGGCGGTCGACGAGCAGATCACGAAGCTGTCGACCGAGCAGCGGTCGTCGACGGGGCCGGCCGTGCACGCGCCTTCGCCGCTGCCGGTCGCCGCGCAGTGGCGGGGGTTGCCGGGGAGCGACACATCTTCGTAGCAGGCGTTCGGCTGCGTCGTCTCTCCCGGCCGATTGCACACTCCCGATGCGCACGTGCTGCCGGGGCATTCGGAGCTCGTGGTGCACGGTGCGTCGTCGTTGACCCCGCCGGCGCAGACGCCGCCGCACCCGAGCGGGCAGGTGCCTCCGGGGCAGGCGCTGGGGTCGGCGCACGCGGTGCCGTGGTTCGCGCCGCCGATGCATTGGTTGCAGGGCTTCCCCGCCTCGCTGCCGCCGACGCAGCGACGGCCGCCGCAGATGCCGGGTCCGCCGCCGCTCGCCGGGCAGTCGGCATTCGAGAAGCACGCCGTCATGCCGAGCTCGTTGCAGGTGTCGCACCAGCACTCGAGCGACGTGAACCCGGTCTGACGACAGTTCGGACCGGCGCTCGTGAGGCTTCGAGACTGAACGTCCGTCGAGAGCGGGAACTCGAACGCGAGCGTGCCCGCGAAGGCCCCGGGACTGGGAGGACAATCGAGGCTGACCGGCCCGTTCTGACCGCTTCCTTGCGCGCTGCACGGCTGGCCGTCGCGAGCCCCGCCCTGGCAGCTCCCCGCGATGCAGGCCGGGCAGGGTTGGCCGGTGAAGCCGGTCGGGTAGAGCCGGGAGCGCATGGAGAGCGACGCCGCGGCGCTGCCGCTCGTGAGGTTCAGCGTGCCGGAAACGGGCGCCGCGAGCTCGTTGACGAAACAGAAGCCCACGCCGCCCGCGCGGATACCCTGCGGCGGACCGAGGAAGAACACGCACGGCAATCCGCCGCAGTCGACGTCGGTCGCGCACGCGGTCTCGGTCTGATGCGCGCAACGCCGGCTGACGTCGGAGGGGCCGCCCGCGCCCGTGATCGGACCCGCGAGAGCGCACTCGCCGCACGTCGGATGATGAGTGCCGTCGCAGCCGCTCACGGCGAGCGTCAGGCCGGTGTTGCTCGGCAAGGTGGCGTCGTGTCCGAGCCCGTTCCAGCCGAGATCGAAGTCGACGCGCGGGCCGGACGCGGTGAGCGCGAGCGTCGTCGGGCACGCGCTCGCCATCGGGGGCGCGAGGCAGGCGGCGCACTCGGCCGGGTAGGGCGCGAGCTGCGGAACGGCCGCGCGGTCGGCGCACGCGACGGTCGCGTCGGCCACGCAGTCGAGACAGGCGACCAGGCTCGTGAGATCCGTGATCGCCCCTCCGCAGGCCAGGCCGCCTGGGGTGATCGCGTTCGGACACGATTCCGCGAAGCCGATCGCCGCCGTCGTGAGGTCGTCGCCGCCGCCGAGCACGCGATCCGCGCCGCCGCACGCCTTGCCGATCGCCGCCGTGCGCTTGGCGTCGGCTTTGGCGATCGCCGCGAGATACTTACCGTCGCCGACGGCGGGCGGCTCGCACGTGCCGGCATGGTTGCCGGCCATGCGACCGTGCCAGCAGCGCGCGAGGGCGCGATCGACCGCGATCGTGTATCCGGCGTTGGCCTTCCCGATCGTGCGCTGACACTTGTTCAGAATCCGGTCGGTGACGCTCGGGAGCGCGAGCTCGCCGACGGCGAGCGTCGTCGTCGCGGTCGTGATCTCCGTGCCGAGACACGAGAGGCACGCGGTGATGTCGGCACAGCTGTGGATCGGCTGATGGCAGGCCGCGTTCCCCACGTTCGGGCAGACGGCCGGCCAGCCGAGGGTGGCGGGGAGATCCTCGTCGACGAGGTCCGCGTTGCACACCTGATCGCTGCCGGCGCAGCTCGCGGCGATCAGCGCGCCGAGCTTGGCTTCGGCCTTGGTGACGGCCGCCGCCATCCTGGCGTCTGGGCAGGCGGCGCCGCCGCCGCGCACCACCGTCTCCTCGCAGGTGGCTTTCGCCTTGGCGACCGTCTGGAAGAACTGCGCGCTCGCCTTGGCGATCGCGCGCTGGCACTTTCCGGTGTCGGCCTGGGCACCGGCGGCGGTGACGATGACGAGCGCGAGTGCGACGAGGCAGGATCTAATCATGGCCTTCTCCCTTTGGAGAGGAACCGACTCCGGGCCCGCCCGAAGGAGGTGCCGGCACACGACGCGCCCGGAAGTCAGCCCTCTACCCCAGGAAGTGTGATTTTCGAGCGCACAATGTTCCGTCAGGTGAAGACCCGACGGGCGACCCGGACGGCGTGCTCGACGTCGTCACGGGAGACGTCGAGGTGGGTAACGAACCGTACCGTGGTAGCACTCAGCGGCAGGCAGCGAATGCCCTCGCCGATCAGGGTCCCGACCACGTCCATCGGCCCGAGGCGGCTCCCCGCCGTGTCCACGAGGACTATGTTGGTCTCGACCGGCCGGCGGATGCGGAGACCCGCGAGCCCGTCGAGGCCGTCGGCGAGGAGGGCGGCGTTGGCGTGGTCGTCCGCGAGCCGCGCGACGTGGTGGTCGAGGGCGTGAAGGGCCGCCGCAGCGAGGACGCCGGCCTGGCGCATGCCGCCGCCCAGCATCTTTCTGGCGCGGCGGGCTCCGTCCACGAACGATCTGGACCCGATCAGGACGGAGCCGACGGGGCATCCGAGCCCCTTGCTGAAGCAGAAGTTGAGCGAGTCGACGTGGGCGGCGATCGCCGTGAGCGGCAGGCCCTGCGCGACGCAGGCGTTCCAGACGCGGGCCCCGTCGAGATGCACGGCGAGCCCGTGGCCGCGGCCCGCCTCCACGACCGCGGCGAGATGATCCAGCGGATAGCAGCTGCCGCCGCCGGCGTTGTGGGTGTGTTCGAGCCAGAGGAGACGCGAGGGCGGCTGGTGGACGTCGTGGAGGCGGATCGCGGCATGGACATGCTCGGGTGCGAGCAGGCCGCGGACGCCGTCGAGGAGCGCCACGCTCACCCCAGCGTACATCGCGTAGCCGCCGGCTTCGTAGCGGTACAGGTGCGACGTCCGCTCGACGATGACCTCGTCGCCGGGCCGCGTGTGGACCTTGCAGGCGATCAGGTTCGCCATCGTCCCGCTCGGGACGAAGAGCGCCGCTTCCATGCCGGCGAGCTCCGCGGCGCGCGCCTCGAGACGCTGCACGGTCGGGTCCTCGCCGAAGACGTCGTCGCCGACCTCGGCGGCCGCCATCGCGGCGCGCATCGCGCCGGTCGGCTTGGTGAGGGTGTCGCTACGCAGGTCGACGATTCTCATCGCGGGGACGTCCGAGCGCGGCCGCGCCTAAGCCGCGTCAGCGGCCGACAATGGACACGAAGCTCACGCAGCGGCCGGGCGCGCCGCCGAGGTTGTGCGTGAGGCCGAGCGTCGGGTTCTCGATCTGCCGCTCGCCGGCCTCGCCGCGGAGCTGGAGCCACATCTCGTACATCATGCGGAGGCCGGACGCGCCGATCGGATGGCCGAAGGATTTCAGGCCGCCGTCGGGATTCACCGGCAGGTCGCCGTCGAGGTCGAAGAAGCCGCTCATCACGTCCTGCCATGCCGTGCCGCGCGGGCTGAACCCGAGGTCCTCGTAGAGCACGAGCTCGGTCGGCGTGAAGCAGTCGTGCACCTCGGCCATGCTGATCTCCTTCCGGGGATCGGTGACGCCGGCCTGCCTGTACGCATCCTTCGCCGACGCGACGACCTCGCGGAAGGTCGTGAAGTCGTAGTCCTGCGCGAGCGGACCCTCGCCGGGGCCAGCCACGAAGGAGAGCGCCTTTATATAGATGGGGTGCTTCGTGTACTTCAGCGCGTCCTCGGCGCGGACGACGATCGCCGCCGCGGAGCCGTCGGCGACGCCGGAGCAATCCATGACCCCGAGCGGATCGGCGACCTTCGGCGAGTTGAGGATCGCCTCCATCGGCACTTCCTTCCGGAACTGCGCCTTCGGGTTCTTCGCGCCGTTCCGGTGGTTCTTCCACGCGATCCGCGCCAGCACCTCTTTCCCCTTGGCGGGCTCGAGGCCGTACTTCTTGAAGTACGCGGGCGCGAGCAAGGAGAACGAGGCCGGCGCCGTCATGTTGCCGAGGGTGCCGTCGTTCGGCGGGCTGCCGACGACGAGTCCCGAGAACCCCGAGTCTTTGAGCTTCTCGACGCCGATCGCCATCGCGGTGTCGTAGGCGCCGGATGCGACGGCGTAGCAGGCCTGCCGGAGCGCCTCGGAGCCCGTCGCGCAGAAGTTCTCGACGTGGGTCACCGGCTTGTAGTCGATCTTGAGCGGCACCGAGAGCGTCAGGCCGGAGAGCTGGCCCATCGTGCCGAGCCAGTAGGCATCGACGTCGTTCGGCTCCATGCCGGCCGACTCGTAGGCCTGGTAGGCGGCGTCGATCAGCAGATCTTCCGACCCCTTGTCCCAATGCTCGCCGAACTTGGTACAGCCCATGCCGACGATCGCGACGCGGTCCTTGATCCCGTTGCTTGGCATCGTTCGTCTCCTCTGCCGGTCAGCGCCGCGGACGGCACTTCCAGAAATAGTTGTGGACGCCGCCGGCGGAGTGCATGCGGCGGAACGTCATCTCGACCTCGTCGCCGATCGCGACCTTGTCGGGCTCGCAATCGGTCATCTCGCAGAGGAAGCGCCCGCCGCCCTCGAAGTCGACGACGACGTTCACCGTCGGCGGGTTCAGCGAGTAGGCGAGGTGGTCGAGCGTGAAGGTCGCGACCCTCGCGGGGCGGTCGGCGAAGGGGTACGGCTCCATGCGGTCGCGTGCGCGGCATGTGATGCAGATGCGTTGCGGCGGCAGCTGCGGCGTGCCGCACGCGGTGCACTTCGAGCCGACGAGGCCGAACTTCCAGGTTTCCGAGCGCAGCATCGGCGGTCCCGCGGGCCGCTCGGGATCGGGCCGGCGCGGCGGCTCGGTCGGAAGGATCTCGCGCCACTTGAGATACCGGGCGTAGGCGACGTCACCCTTCGACTCGATGAGCCGGCCGACGGAGCGCGCCTGCGTGTAGCCGGCGGCACGGTCGGTCACTTGCAAGACCACCGCGTCGGCGCCGTCACCCGCGCTCGCGACGAGGATGCGGTCGCCGGGCTTCGCGGCGGCGAGCACGTTCGCGAGCAGCAGGGCCGCGTGCGCGGCGCCGGTTTGACCGACGGTGAGCGCGAGCGAATCGGCGAGCTGCTCGGGTGCGAGCTTCGCGCCGCGCGCGAGCTCGTCGGCGGCGCGTGGGCTCGGGGCGTCGAGGATCACCTTGGCGAGATCGCCGGGAGCGCACTTGGCCTGCTCGAGTACGCGTCGCACCGCGGCACCGAGAAGCGGGGCATGGGCTTGGGTGAGCGCGAAGCGCTCTTCCCAGGAATGCGCGAAGCGCTCGCCCGGCGCGCGCCACGTGTCGAGGAACTCGCGCGTGACGGAGGCGGTGGCAACGATCTCCGCGAGCGGATCCTCGCCGACGACGAACGCGACCCCCGCGTCGCCGCCGGCCGACTCGGCCTTGGCCTCGGGCGCGGCGATCCGGCAGTCGGCGATCGCGACCAGCGCCGCGCCGCCGTTCGCGCGGACGGCATCGGTCGCCTGGAGGAGCGCCGTCAGGCCGACGCGCGGGGACCCGGTGAGGTCGGCGGCACGGATCTCGAGCGGCAGTTGCGCGGCGGCGCCGACGAGCGCGGCGTTCAACTTCTCGGCGTAGGGCGGAGTCGTAGTCGCGAAGAAGAGCGCGCGGACGTCGGACGGTGACGCTCCGCGTAGGGCATCGCGCGCGGCCTCGACCGCCATCGAGACGCTGTCCTCGTCGAAGCTCGCGACGGCGCGCTCGCCCTTGCCGGCGGGGATGCCCAGCACTTGCGTAATTGCGGCCCGTTTCAGACGGCGGTAGGGGACGTACGACCCGTACGCGGTGATGCCGACGGCCATGCGGGAGGCTCCTTCCTGCGCGTTACTTGGCCAGATCCCGCGTGTGGGTCAACCGGCCGCGATCTCCGATCTCAGAGGAGGACGAGTGATGCGATCCTTCATGACGGCGATGGCTCTCGTGATGTTGGCGACGACGCCTGCGGCCGCGAACGACGCCGTGCAGGACGTGCGCTTGCGGGGACGTTCGCCGAGGGCTTCGCGCCGCAGATCCGCAGCGAGGGGACGTGGACGGCGACGCGCGGAGCGCCTCCGGACACCGTGACCGACGGCGCCTACGACCTGACGATCGCCGGCCGTGGCCGTCCGGCAGGGCGGCGTCGGCGACCCTCACGACGAATCCCGACGGAACCCGCAGGCTGCGCCTGTGGGACAGCGCGACGCGCTGAGCGCTCGCACGCCGCGCTTCAGGTTCGGAGTCGGCAGCGCGCCTCGCGCAGCTCCTTGTTGATCGCGAACGCCGCTTTCGCGCCCGACGCCGCCGCGACGACGACCGCGCGCACGTCGTCCGCGGCGTCGCCGGCGACGTAGAGCGACGGCACCGTCGTGTGGCCGTCGCTTCGAGTCCGAACCGACCCGCCACGCGTGAGGTCGCAGCCGAGGCGTTCGGCGAGGTCGGACTGCGGGCGATCGCCCTCCTGGACGAACAGGCCCCTGCAAGCGAGCCGGGTGCCGCCCGCGAGCACGAGACGCTGGAGGTGCGTGGCGCCCTCGAGCGCGACGACGCGGTCGGGTACGACCGTGATGCCGTAGCGGCCGAGCTGCGCGCAGATGTTGCCGCGCGGCCGCGGCGTGCCGTTGGTGCAGTAGGTGACCCGGTCGCTCCACGTGGTGAGTGCGAGGGCCAGCTCCGCGCCCCCGACGCCGTGCCCGAGCGCCACGAGCGGGCGATCGCGGACCGTGTAGCCGTCGCAGTAGGCGCAGTAGTAGACGCCGCAACCGGCGTAGCGCGCGATCCCAGGGATCGCGGGCGCGTGATCGCGGATGCCGGTCGCGAGCAGCAGCGTCCGCGCGGCTACGCGACGGCCGTTCGCCGTCAAGTCGAATCCTCCGCCGCGGCGCCGCACGGCCGCCGTGACGCGCCCACGGCGGAGCGCGACGCCGCGTCGCCGCACCTCGCGGCGCGCGAGGGTACGGAGGCGCGCGGGAGGAGTGCCCTCGCGGGTCAGGAAGTTGTGGACGCCGTGGGCGCGCGCGTTCCGCGGCCGCGCATCGTCGATGACGAGCACGCGGCGACAGCACCGGCTCAGCACGAGCGCCGCGCTCAAGCCCGCCGGACCGCCGCCGACGATGACGGTATCCCACATGACGTTCCGACCTTCGCCCGGGCCGGTGTGCTACACAACGCGCGCCGTGGACGTGACGAGCCGACCGGCGCCGTCGTACGTACTCGCCCGCCTCGTACTGCTCCGACTCGGTCGGCGGCGGGTCTCGCCCGCCGACCAAGTCGGGAACACCTGCGCCTGCGCGGTGGCGTGGGGACCGGGCGCGGCTTGCCTAGCGGGGCCGCGCCGTCATGATCGCGCCATGGCCGGATACGTCACCGACATCGAAGCGAAGACCCTCGCGAACGAACGCTTCCGCGAGGTGCTGTTCACGGCGCAGCACGTGCAGCTCGTGCTCATGACGCTCAAGGGCGGGGAAGAAATCGGCCTCGAGACCCACGACGACGTCGATCAGTTCATCCGTGTCGAGGCTGGACAGGGGAAGGCGATCCTCGACGGCGAGGAGCACGCGCTCGCGGACGGGTCGGCGGTCGTGATTCCGGCCGGCACCGCGCACAACATCGTGAACGCATCGGCAACCGAGCCGCTCCGGCTCTACACGCTCTACAGCCCGCCCGAGCATCCGCACGGGACCGTGCACGAGTCGAAAGCCGAGGCCGAGGCGTACGAGCGCGAGCACCACGGAAAGTCCTGACGCGCCGGCGGATCGTGGCTGGCCGCAGGGAGGGCGACGCGCTAGGAACGGGCGAGAGGTGACGCCATGAGCTCTCCCGTGATCCGGACCGAAACCTACGAGCACATCCTGTGCACCCGTGACGGCGCGATTGCGACCGTCACGATGAACCGGCCCGAGCGCCGGAACGCGCTGTCGATGGCGCACATCGAGGAGCTGATCGACGCCCTCGGGGCCGCTGCGAAGAGCGACGCCCGTGTCGTGATCATCGCCGCGAACGGCCCGGTTTTCTGCGCCGGACACGACTATGGCGACATGGTCGAGCGCGACCTCGACGGCTTCCGGGAGCTCTTCGCGCGCTGCGCCCAGATGATGAATCTCGTGCAGTCGATCCCGCAGCCGGTCGTCGCGTCGGTGCAGGGCATCGCGACGGGTGCCGGGTGTCAGCTCGTCGCGACGTGCGACCTCGCGGTCGCATCCGAGGCCGCGAGCTTCGCGACGCCGGGCGGGAAGGGCGGCTGGTTCTGCTCGACGCCGATGGTGGCCGTGAGCCGGGCGATCGGACGGAAGCGCGCCCTCGAGATGCTGCTGACGGGCGACGCGATCGACGCCCGCACGGCCGCGGACTGGGGACTGGTCAATCGGGTGGTGCCCGCCGAGCGCTTGCGCGAGGAGACGGAAAAGCTGGCGCACGCGGCGAGCCGCGGCAGCACGGCGTCGAAGGCGACCGGGAAGCACGCGTTCTACGAGCAGATCGATCTCGATCAATCGGAGGCGTACACCTATGCGTCCGAGGTCATGGCGACGAGCGCGATGACACCGGACGGTCGCGAGGCGATCGCATCCTTTTTCGAGAAGCGGAAGCCGGTATACCGCTGAGCCAACGCGTCGTCGCGGCGGCTCTCGTCGTCGCGGCCCTCACCGTCACGTGCAGGGTGGGGGCGGAAGAGGGCGCCGTCGCGGCCCCCGGAGAGCCGCCGCTCTTCGCGCGCTTTCGGATCGCGCTCGACGAGGTCGTCGAGCGATCGCGTCCCGACGGCGGCTGGGTGTTCGGCGCGCTCCCGGGCGAGCGCGTCCATCCCCACACCGATCCGCTCCAGTTCGCGGAGCGGGTCGCGAGGCCATTCGGCCTGAACGACTGGGATCTGATCGTCATGCGGAGCCCCGGGACGCCGGCCGCGACCCTCGCGCTGCTGCGCGGGTATCGACTGCTCGGCGACGGGCGCTATCGCGACGCTGCCGTTCGCGCCGGCGACCTGATGGTCGCGCTCCAGATGCGGACCGGCGGTTGGTTTTCGGAGATGCCGGCGGAGGGTCCGAACGCCGCGTGGTGGTTCACCGCCGGCATCCGGCGGACGGCGGTCGACGACGACGTCACGCCCGGTGCCATACGCGCGCTGCTGGCGCTCTTCGAGGTGACGAACGACGCGCGCTACCGCGCGGCCGCCGAGCGCGGGATCGCATTCCTGCTCGACCGCCAGCTGTCGAGCGGCGCATGGCCGCTCGTCGCGCGGCCGCGCTGGAAGCAACTCGTCTGGACCGACTTCGAGGACCGGCCGACATTGAATGACGGCGCGACGACGCAGAGTCTCGTCACGCTGCTGATGGCCGCGCGCGTGCTCCAACGGCCGGAGCTGGTCGCGGCGGCGCGTCGCGCGGGGGACTGGATCGTCCACGTACGGCACCAGGAGCCGCAGCCCGGGTGGGCGCAACAGTACGACGAGCAGGGCAGGCCGGTGTCGGCACGCCGCT
>DAIQBH010000052.1:27049-28318 GCA_036781285.1 Thermodesulfobacteriota bacterium
GTGGGAGACGCGCTACGCGATCGACGCGCTCGTCGATCTCGCCGCCGCCACGCGGGAGGACACCTACTGCGCGCCGGTCGCCGCCGCCGCGCGCTGGCTCGCGCGATCGGAGATCGCGCCCGGCTGCTGGGCGCGCTTCTACGAGCTCGGGACGAACCGGCCGCTCTACTTCAACGAGCGGCGCGAGGCCGTCGATACGCCGACCGAGGCGCACCAGCCGTACGACTGGACCGGCGACTTCGGAATTCGCGACCTCTTGCGACGACTGGCGGCCGAGCCGCCGGGTGCAGAGCCGGGGACGCCGGTGCCCGGGGATCCCGGCCAGTGCCCGAACCGCACCGCGCGCGCGTTCGACCCGACGACCGCGGCGGATCCGCGGCACGTCATCGCGTGGGCGGGGCGGATCGCGGAAGCCGTCGTGCCGCGTCCGCCGCCGCCGGACGCCTGCCGCGTTCAGTAGCGAAAGATGAAGATCGCCGCCGCGACGAGACATGCCGCCGCCGCGAGGTAGTTCCAGCGCAGCGCCTCGCCCGCGAAGAGCGTCGCGTAGCCCGCGAACACGGTCATCGTCACGATCTCCTGCGTGACTTTCAGTTGCGCGAGCGACAGCGAGCCGTAGCCGATGCGGTTCCCCGGCACCTGGAGCGCGTACTCCGGGAGCGCGATCAGCCAGCTCACGAGGATCGCGGTGATGAGCGGCGCCGAACGGAGCGAGGAGAGATGCCAGTACCAGGCGAGCGTCATGAAGACGTTCGAGGCGAAGAGCAGCAGGATCGTTTGCGCGGCAGGGGCGAAGGGCATGGCGCGTCTCAGTGCCCGAGGGCCACGGAGGAGACAAGCCCGCGAGGCCGCTCGCGAACTTGCCGATCCAGGGGGCCGCTGATACAAGCCCGACGCTTCACGCGGTCGCCACACCAGCTCTGAGTCCCCGTCGTCTAGCTCGGCCCAGGACACCGGCCTTTCACGTCGGTAACACGGGTTCAAATCCCGTCGGGGACAATTCGCAGTGGAGCGTTGTTGGAGGCTGCGTCCGGGTGCTGTCGGAAGCGCGGTGCCATCTGGTGTGACTTGACGTCGCATCCTGGTCGTCAGCCAGTGCGCCGAAACGGCGCAAGCGACGGCCTTACGGAATCGGCTTACGTCGTGGTAGTGCCGACGCGCGACGATGCGCTGCTCCCCCTGCGGCCATGACAATCTGAGCGGAGCGAAGTTTTGCTCTGCGTGCGGGCAGCCGTTGCCGGCGTCGTGTCCTGCGTGTCAGGCGCCGTT
>DAIQBH010000053.1:0-28239 GCA_036781285.1 Thermodesulfobacteriota bacterium
AGCCTCTCCCCTTCAGGGGAGTGGGTCGGGGAGAGGGGGGCGCACGCGACCTCGCCCGACTCGCCGTTCGGCGACTCGACTTCCTGGAGCGCCACCACGTCGGTGTCGAGCTCGCGAATCACGCGCGCGACGCGGTCCACGTCGTAGCGGCCGTCGGTGCCGAGACACGAGTGGACGTTGTAGGTCGCGATCGTGACGCGACAGGCGTCAGCCATGACGGACGAGGCGGGTCGGCGGACGCGACGGGCCGAGGCGGCACCAGCGCCGTCCGAGCGCGATGCCGATCGCGATCGCGGCGAGGAGCGCCGCGGCGGCCGTCGCGGCACCGCGCAACGATCGCGGCGGCGACGGCAGCGTCGCCGGCAGCATCTCCGCGAGAAGCCGCGCGGCGTCGATCGGCTCGGCAGGATCGAACACGTGGACCTCGTCGGGCAGGCCATCGAGCCATCCCGGCGCCCGGTCCGGCAACGGCTGGAGCGTGTGCGATCCCCCCTGGAGGCGCGTGATCGTCTCGATCAGCGAGCCCGTCTCGGCAAACGCCGACGCGACCTCCGACGCGGTCACGCCGAGGTGATCGGCGAGCAGGCGATCGCGGACCGCCCCGATGCCGGTACGGACGTCCTCGTCTGTGCCCGCGACGGCGACGTCGCATTCGGTGTCGACCGCCATCGAGCGGCTGCTGAGGTTCGCGGACCCGATCCGGAGGAACGTGTCGTCGACGATCATGACCTTCGAGTGCACGTTCACCGCGACGTCCCCTGCGACCACGGGCGCCAGGATGCGGAGGCGCCCATGGCGGTCTCCGGCGCGGAGCCGCTCCACGACGCGCGCGCGCCGCATGCTCATCGTCTGTTCCTCGAGCCAGCCGCAGCCTTCACGCGGAACGACGAGTACGACTTCCGGTCCGTCGATCTCGGCGAGGCGCTCGAGGAGCGCGTCGGCGAGGCCGGGCCAGGTGAGGTACTGGTTCTCGGCGTAGATCCAGCGGCGCGCGTCGCGGATGGCGTCGCCGAAGAGCGTTTCGACCTCCCGAACGGCGGGCGTCCCGTTGCTCGCCGGAATGGTGCGCGCGATCGCGACCTCGACGTCCGTGAAGTCGGGTGCCACGAGTCCCGGCCAGGGATCGCCGCGCACCGCGGGCGGCGCGAGCGTTTCGCCGGTCGCCAGGCGCCAGCGCTCGCGCGCCAGATCGCCGAGCGCGCGCGCCGCCTCGCCGTCGACCGCGATCTGGACGTCGTGGAACGGTGGATACGGCGCGCCCGCGAGATCGACGCGCCGCGGGTCGTCGGGATCGTGCGACGGCGTGTCCCAGCGTCGGGAGCAGATGTCGAGCCCGCCCGAGAAGGCGACCGCGTCGTCGACGACGACCACCTTCTGGTGATGGCAGGCGCCGAACGGATGAGTGCCGTCGGTGCGGAAGTGGAGCCGCGGGTGCGCGTACCAGTCGGGACGGTACGCGGCGAAGAGCTCGCGCTCGAGCACGTAGAGGAGGGCGAAGTCCCAGTTCAGCACGTGCACGTCGAGCCTCGGTTTGCGCTCGAGCGCCGCGTGCAGCACCTCGCCCAGCCTGCGCGACGAGCATCCGCCGGCGAGCGTCGTGCGGCTGTCGACGTCCCAGCTGAGGATCAGCACGGATCGCTGGGCGCGTGCGACGGCGGCGACGACCGCGTCGAAGTACGCGGCCGCGTCGATCAGGACCGCGACGCGCGAGGCGGCGGCCGTGCGCCAGCAGTTCCGTCCGGGGACGAACGGCGAAGGCGCGAGCGCGTGGGCGTGAGCGTCGTTCGACGATCCGGGCACGACGCGGTGATCGAGCAACGCCCATGCCACACGCGCGGCTACGCCGTTGTACGGTCCGCGCGGTGCTCGCGGTGGCGGGACGGAGCGGCCGCGCTCGATTTTGCAAAGCGGCGTGTAACCATGACAGGTCGCGCGCCGCCGTGCGCTCAGGGCGCGGTGCAGCTTTCCGCGATCGTGCCCGGCGTCGCGACGAGCTGCGTGCCGCACGTGCCCTCGAACGTGGCGAGACACTCGACGCACGCGACCACGCCGGCGAGATCGGTGATGCCGGGATCGACGCACGCCGATCCTCCGGGAATCGTGCGCGCGGGACAGCTCGTCACGCCGAGCGCGGTCGGCGTCGCGTCGCCGTCGCCGCCGCAGACCTTGTCCTTGCCGCCGCAGGCGGCGCAGAGCGTCTTCCGGAGCTTCGTGGCCTTGCTCGCGATCTTCGTGGCCGTCTTCGGATCGGGGCAGGGGGCCGCGATCTTGCCGCGCGCCACACCGTCCTCGCAGCGCGCGAGCAGGTTCGCGACGGCACGCGCGTGGCCGACGGCCGCCTTGCCGGTCGCGAGCTGGCATTTGAGGATCGTCGCATCGGGCGGCGCGCCGTACACCGTCGCTCCGAGCTCGTCGCCGGCGCGGCGCAGGCCGCAATCGACGCAGGACGAGACGTCCGCGACCGACGCGATCGACTCGACGCAATCGCCCGTGAAGGACGGACAGGACGCGCCGAAGCCGGTCATGGTGACGAGCAGGGCGCCGCATGCCTTCGTGATGGCCTTCGTGCGTTTCGCGTCGGCGGCGGCGATCTTCGTCACCGTCTTCGGATCGGGGCAGGCGCCCGTGAGCTTGCCTTTCAGGCGCTGCGTCTCGCAGCCGACGATCAGTTTGCCGTAGGTGGACGCGAACGCGGTGCCCGCTTTCAAGATGGCGCGGCGGCAGGCGCGCTCGGCCTTGCCCGGCGTCGTGTTGCCTCCGGGCGTCGGGGTGGGGACCGGGCCGAGCGTGGCGCACTGGTTCGCGTTGTTGCACGCGCTCGCCGTCGCGAAGGCGAAGTCCATGTCGTTGCTGCCGGCGGTGCCCGTGTTTTTCTGGCGCGTGAGCGAGCGGACGCCGTCGCCGGGTGTGAGCGCCGACGGCGTGCCCGACGCGGGACGCGTCCCGTGCGCGTACGAGCCGTACGCGACGCAGTCGACGTAGTTCTCGGGCTTGTTGAAGTCCCAGGACGACGGGTCCATGGGCGGCGTCGCTCCCGGCGCGCCCCAGCAGATCATGCCGGCCGGACCGACCACGCCGACCGGGATGACGAAGTCGGGCGTGATCCCGGTCGCGGTCTGGAACTCGGCGGTCGCGTACAGCACGTTCCGGCCGGACTGCCCGTTCGCGACGTCGGTCGGCGTGAGCAGGAGCACGGTCGCGATGCCGTCCTTGTCGAACGACGTGAGGCGCGTGTTGGTCAGCTCGTTCTGGCCGGTCGCGTCGAGCCGGAGCTCGACGAATTGCACGTTCGGGTTTCCGAGAAAGCCGGCGCCGAGCTCGCTGATGCTCACGACGTGGAACGACGCGCGCGCGTCGCCGGCGGCGACGAGGGCCAGGAGGAGCAGGGCGGCAAGCGGGCGAAGCAGGCGAGTCATCGGATCTCCGAACACGACGATGCGCCGGAGCGTCGCCGAATCGTTCGCTCCCAGGGTCGGCGTCGGACCCTCATGTGTCAAGCCGGTTTATGCGGCTGCGTTGGCTCACCGCATGCGAGGTGCGTTGGCGGACGTGCAGAGGAGCGACGCGGGCAGGCCGGCGGCGAAGCGCAACACCTGGACGCCGTCGGTGATGCCGATCCGGCCGTCGCCGTCGACGTCGCATCGGGCGGCCGTGCAAGGCGACCCCAGTCCCGCGGCCGCGCGGAGGACGAGGACGCCGTCCGTCACCGTCGCGGTGCCGCTCGCGTCGGCGTCGCCGCACACGTCGCCGCCGGCGGTCGCCGTCCGGCACGCGGCGTCGCAGGCGTCCGTGGGATCGTCGTTGCCGTCGTCGCACTGCTCGACGGGGACATCGACGATGCCGTCGCCGCACGGCGAGAAGAGCACGACCGTCCCGCCGTCGGCCGTCGGGGCGCCGACCGCGATACCGCGCCCGAGCCCCGCGATGCTGCGACCGAAGTCGAGCCCGACGCCGTCGGCCGTGAGCGTCGTGACGAGCGAATGATTCGCGTCGAAGAGATGCACGACGCCGCCTGCGCTGCTCGCCGACGGCGCGCCGACGGCGAGCAGGCCGTCGGCGACGTACGCGAGCGCGGTGCCGAAGGTGCCGCGGGGAAAGCCGGGCGGCGCATCGATCGTCGCGAGGAGCGCGCCGAATCCGAGGTCGAAGACGTTCACCTGCGGGACCTCGGTCACTGCGAGGCGCGATCCGGCGACGGCCATCGCCGAGCCGAACCGGCGCGCGTTGCCGTGATTCGTGCCGGCGAAGCCGATGCGACGTCCGGTACGCTCGTCGAAGAGGTGCACCCCCACGGGAAGGGCCGCGGCAACCGCGAGCGTGCGGCCGATGTGCGCCATCGAGAGCACGCCGCGGCGCTCGGGATCCGCGATCGTGTAGGTGCGGATCACGTTGCCGGTCGCCGGATCGTAGAGCGCGGCGCCGCCTTCGCCGCCGAGGAGCACGTCGTCGCCGACGCCGAGTGCCAGCGCGCCGAGGCAGCAGAACGTCCGAAGCGGGCCGCCGTTCTCGCCGTTGAAGACCGTGACGGAGCCGCCGAGCCGATCGTCGTCCTCGCCCGGCGCGATCCCGACCAGCGCGTCGTCGCCGACGGACGCGACCGCGAACTGCCACCAGCGATCGTCGCCGACCTCGACCCTGAGGTCGTGGATCACGGCGCCGGTCGCGGGCTCGATGACGTACGCGTGCGCGTCCGTCGTGCCGGCGCCGTCGAGGTTCGGGGCGCCGACGAGCAGGCGGTCGCCGATCGTCGCGAGGGACCACCCGAAGTGACCGCCGTTCTCCGGAACCGAGATGCGACGGATGGGCCGCCAGAGCGGCTCGCCGGCGCCCGCGAGGGCGGCGGTGGGGCTGGCGGCGAGGGCCAGAAGTAGCGACGCGACGAGCGCGGCAGTCAGCTGCCGCAGCTCGTCGCGTCGAACGGCGTACGTGGAGTGTACGCTCAGCGTCAGTGCTTCAGCTTCGCGACCGCGTCCTTCATCTCGGGCACGGCCTTGAAGAGATCGGCCACGAGGCCGTAGTCGGCCACCTGGAAGATCGGGGCCTCTTCGTCCTTGTTGATGGCGACGATGACCTTCGAATCCTTCATGCCGGCGAGGTGCTGGATCGCGCCGGAGAGGCCGACCGCGATGTACAGCTCGGGTGCCACGACCTTGCCCGTCTGGCCGACCTGGAGGTCGTTCGGCACGAAGCCGGCGTCGACCGCCGCGCGGCTCGCGCCCATCGCGGCGCCCATCTCGTCGACGAGGGGCTCGAGGACGATCTTGAAGTTCTCGCCGTTCTTGAGGCCGCGGCCGCCGGAGACGACGATGCGCGCTTCGGTCAGCACGGGGCGATCGGATTTGATCTCCTCGAGGCTGACGAACTTGGTCTTGAGCGCGCCTTCGTCGAGGGTCGCGGCGACCTTCTCGACGCTGCCCGCACCTTCCTTGGCAGCCGCGTCGTACGCGGTGGCGCGGACGGAGATGACGCGCGGGGTGCCTTCGAGCTTCACGGTCGCGAAGACGTTGCCGGCGTACATCGGCCGGACGATGGTGCCGTCCGCGTTGATGCCGGTGATGTCGGCGGCGAGCGGCGCGCCGAGGCGGGCGGCGAGACGCGGCGTCAGGTCCTTGCCGATCGACGTCGCGGTCGCGATCACGGTGTCGATGCCCTTCGACTTCACGACGTCGGCGAGCGCCGCCGCGTAGGCGTCGGCGACGTAGTGCTCGAGCCGCGCGTTCTCGACCTGGTACACGGTCTTCATGCCGTACGAGGCGGCTTCGGCCGCGAGGCCGTCGAGGCCGCTCGCGCCCATGACGACGGCGACCGCATTGCCGCCGAGCTTCGCGGCGGCATCTTTGCCGGCCGCGAACGCGACGAGCGTGGTCTTCGGGAACTTCCCGTGAACGTGTTCTGCAAAAACGAGTACGTCGCCCATTTCTTCTCCTTTGCCCCCGTGCGCACGGCTTGTTTCGAGCGGACGCTTCGCGTCCGGTGCTCCGATGGGCCTTGCAGCGCGGAGTGAATCCGCGCTGCTCGCTCAAATGACCTTTGCTTCCGTATGAAGCAGGTTGACCAATTCTTCGACGGACGCGACCTTCTTGCCGGCCTGGCGCTTCGGCGGCGGGTCCATCTTCACGAGCTTCACCTTCGGGGCGACGTCGACGCCGAGCGAGCCGACCTCGATCTCCTTCAGCTCCTTCTTGCGGGCCTTCATGATGCCAGGGAGCGACGCGTAGCGCGGCTCGTTCAACCGGAGGTCGGTGGTGACGATGCCGGGGAGGGGGAAGCTCAGCACCTCGAGACCGCCGTCGACCTCGCGGGTGACGGTCGCGGTCTTCTGGTCGCTCGCGAGCTCGAGCTTCGACGCGAACGTCGCCTGCGGCCAGCCGAGGAGCTCGGCGAGCATCTGGCCGACCGCGTTCGAGTCGTCGTCGATCGCCTGCTTGCCCATGATGACGAGGTCGGGCTTCTCGGTCTCGATGATCTTAACCAGCACGCGCGCGACGGCGAGAGGCTCGAGACTGTCGTCGGCGACGACGAGTACGGCGCGGTCGGCGCCCATCGCGAGGCCGGTGCGGAGCTGCTCCTGGACGACCTTCGAGCCGACGCTCACGAGGACGACCTCGGAGCCGGCGACCTTCTCCTTGATCCGGAGGGACTCCTCGACGGCGATCTCATCGAAGGGGTTCACCACCCACTTGATGTTGTCGGCGACGATGCCCGACCCATCGGGCTTCACCTTGATGCTGGTTTCGGGATCGGGAACGCGCTTGACGGTGGCGAGAATCTTCACGGCGTGGGCCTCCTATCGACTGGCTGCGAAAAAATCGCGCCACCTAACCGGATACGAAAAGAAGGGTCAAGCGGCTTGGGCAAACAATGTTAGCGGGATGGTGCGACGCGGGACGTTTCGGGATTCAGGGATGGTGGCCGAGGCGGCCTGACAGCTCTTGCCCCGCCTTCACGACGACCGGCGCGAGCTCCTTCTGCATGCGCTCGGCCGTGAGGCGATAGGCCGGGCCGCTGATCGCGAGGATACCGACCACGTGCCCCGTGTAGTCCTTGATCGGGACCGCGATGGAACGCACGTCCTCGACGTGCTCGCCGGTATCGATGGCATATCCGTTCTCGACCGCGCTCTTGAGCTGTTGGAGCAGAGTCGCGCGCTCGGTGACGGTCTTGGCGGTGAAGCGCTTCGGGCTCTCGGGCAGGCGCGCCTTCTGCTCCTCCTCGGTCGCGAAGGCGAGCTGCGTCTTGCCCGCGGCCGTCGCGTGGAGCGGGAGCGTTTCCCCGATCGTCGACACGACCCGCACCGGCTGATCGGACTCGACGACCTCGAGCGGGACCATGCCGCCCGGGCGGGCGACGGCGACGTACGCGCTCTCGCGCACCTGCTTCACGAGGGCTTCCATCACCGGCCGCGCCTGACGGAGGAGTCCCATGCGGCTCACGTAGGCCTGCCCGAGGTGCAGGCTGCGGAGCCCGAGCCGGTAGTTTTCGGTCGCCTTGTTCTGCTCGATGTAGCCGCGCGACTCGAGCGTCGCGAGCAGGCGAAAGATGTTGTTCTTGTGGAGCTTCAGGCGCTTCGAGAGCTCGGTCACGCCGAGCTCGTCGGCGTCGCCGAAGAACTGCTCGATGACGTCCAGCGCGTGCGAGACGGAGCGGATGATGTAGTTGGATTTTTCGCGCCGGACCATCGCTATCGAGCTTTTCGAAAAGCGTTTTAGGGCTATTGCGTTCGGGTCGTCGTGTCAATGCAGGCTCGGGCGGGCGCGGCGGGCGGCGCCGCCGCGGCGCGACGACACGAATTTGGGCTTGAAATCTGGTGTTTTCGCATGTGGCTCGGGAGAGCGTTCCGGCCGCCGGCATCGCCCGAAACACGTTTTCATGCCGACGCGGCATTCGGCGTCTCGGCGGCGAGCACCGGGCGACCGAGCGGGCGCGGATCGGCGCGCCGCGGCTGCGGCGGTGCCAGCGTGCGCTGCACGCAATCGAGCCAGCCGAGCTGCGCCTCGTACGCGAGGCGGGTCGCCTCCGCCACGAGCCACCGGACGCGACCGCCGTGCGACATCGGCTCGCGCGCGACGAGCGCCCGCAGCGTCTCGGTCGCCTCGCGGTATCTGCGCGTCTCCTGCGCGAAGGCGTGCAGCACGAGCGGGACCTGTTCGGGCGAGCTGAACGCGAGCTTCACGTACAGCGGATCGCGAACCGGTCGGAGCCGTCCGACCGGCGCGGTGAGCCAGGCGGCGAGCGCACGCCGGCCGCGCGGTCGGATCGAGAACGCGGCGCGCGCGGTATCGTCGCTCGCCGAAATCGGCACGATCGGCTCGGCCACCATCGGGTCGATCATCGGTGCGGGCGGCGCGGGCGGACGCCGCCGACTCACCATTCCGTCGCGGCGCAGGCGCTCGAGTGTCGAGTACACCTGTCCGGAGTTGAGCTGCCAGAACTCGCCGAGGACGCGTTCGAACCGGAGCTTCAGCTCGTAGCCCGTGAGGTCGCGTTCGGCGAGGAGTGCCAAGAGAGCGTGCTTGACCGGCATGAGAGATCTCCTTTCGCGCCTCGAGCGGAGCAACGCCGGTGCCAGGCGCGTGAGGGCCGCCGATGCGCGGGCGGCCCGACCCGATCGGGGCCGACGCGTCGGGCGGCGCGCATCGACTGTCGGCACGGAGGACACGCTCCGTCCCGACGTGACAGCGCGCGCGACGCTCTGCTAACGACAGGCGCCATGGCGCTTCGGATCGTCCTCATCGGACAGGCCGCGTTCGCGGAGAAGGTGTTGCAGGGATTGCTCGAGCGCGGTCACGACGTCGCGGCCGTGTACTGTCCGCCGGATGCGGGCGCCAAGGTCGATCCGCTGAAGACCGCGGCCCTGGCGGCGGGCATCCCGTGCCACCAGCCGCCGAGCTACAAGCCGGACGCCGTCCGCGCCGAGATCGCGGCGCTCGCGCCGGAGCTCATCGTGCTCGCGTACGTGACGCTGATCGTGCCGGAGTCGGTGATCGCGATTCCGGGCAAAGGCACGATCTGTTTCCATCCGTCGCTCCTGCCGCGCCGGCGCGGCGGCAGCGCGGTCAACTGGACGCTGATCGAGGGCGACGCGAAGGCGGGCGTCTCCGTCTTCTGGACCGACGCCGGGATCGACACCGGGCCCATCATCCTCCAGCGCGAGGTCGAGATCGGTCCCGACGATAGTGCCGGGTCGCTCTAT
The DNA here is from genome assembly GCA_036781285.1 of Thermodesulfobacteriota bacterium. Lineage (GTDB taxonomy): Bacteria > Desulfobacterota > Binatia > UTPRO1 > UTPRO1 > UTPRO1. Next base: position 9,194 of record DAIQBH010000053.1, read on the forward strand.
TACTCGAAGATCTCCCCGGTCGGCGTGGACGTCGTGCTGGAGAGCGTCGCGTTGATCGATCAGGGGAAGGCGCCCCGCCTCGTGCAGGACGAGAGCCGGGCGAGCTACGAGCCGCTCTGCCGCGACCAACATGCCGCGATCGATTGGACGAAGCCGACGCAGAAGGTGCACGACCTCATCCGCGGCTGTGACCCGCAGCCGGGCGCGTACGCGACGGCCGGCGAAAAGCGCGTGCGCTTCTACGAGAGCCGGCGCGCCGAAGGGAAGGGCGCTCCGGGCACCGTGCTCGCGGTCGGCGCCGACGGGCTCACGATCGCGACCGGCGACGGCGCGATCCGCGCCGGCAAGGCGCGGATCGACGGGACGAAGGACAAGCTCGCCGCGGCCGACGTCGCGTCGACGCTCGGCCTCGGCGTCGGGTCGCGGCTGTCGTGAGCGTCAGTCGACGTCCTCTTCCCACCACATCGGCAGCTCGCCGTAGTGCTCGCGGGCCTTGCGCGTGAGCCGGCCGTAGTCGCGTTCGATCGTCTGCTTCCGCTGGCGCAGCTCGCTCTCTCGGGCGCGCAACTTCCGGACCTGGTCGTTGCGGCTGTTGCGGATCGCCCACACCACGCTGGACGACCCGGTCACGGTCGGCTCGTCGCCCGCCCTTTCCACCTCTTCCTCGGCCGCGGCGAGCTCCTTCGCGACCTTCCGATACTCGCTGCGGAGCTCGTTGCGGTCGATGGACAGCCGATTCCCGACGCTGTCGGCATGGGCCGGCGTGTATCCGCCCGCCAGGATCACACCGCCCGCGAAGGCCGCTAACATCCGTCGCATGTCCTACCTCCTTGCCAAACGGCATTCGATCGCGCATGCGCCGCCGGCCGGCGCAGTCGTAGTGTGGAAAGGTCGGCCCTCGCGCGAGGGGACTTGAGCCTCGGGCGCCGCGCTCGTGGCCACGGCCGCGCGCGTTGACAGCGCGCGCGCGCGCGATGGAGCATCCCTCGCCGGAGCGTCGACACGTGCACGAGGCGCGATTCCCACCTCACGAGATCGTCGGACGGAGCGTCGAGCTCGCCGCCGTCGAACGCATGCTCGATGGGCTCGCGGACGGGCCCGCGGCGCTCGTGCTCGAGGGCGGTCCGGGGATCGGCAAGACGACCGTGTGGCGCCAGGCGCTCGCCCGGGCCGCCGGCCGTGGGTTCACGGCGCTCTCGTGTCATCCAGTGGAGGCCGAGACGAAGCTGCCGTTCGCCTCGCTCGCGGATTTGCTGGACCCGGTCGCGGACACCGTGCTCCCCGGGCTGCCCGAGCCGCAGCGGCTGGCACTCGAGGTGGCGCTGATGCGCGCGACTCCGCCGGGCACCCCGCCGAGCGCGCGCGCGGTCGCGACGGCCGTGCTGACGGCAGTGCGCCAGCTCGCGACGGCGGGGCCGGTCGTGATCGCCATCGACGACGAGCAGTGGCTCGATCGCGCCTCCGCCGACGCGCTCGCGTTCGCGCTTCGCCGGGTCGGCCGCCATCGGATCGGCGTGGTCGCGTCGGTGCGCGTCGGCGACGGCACCGCCGATCCGCTCGCGCTCGACCGGGCGTTCGACGGGGCCGTCGATCGTCTGCGGCTCGCGCCGCTCGCGCTCGGCGCGTTGCACCACGTGATCCACGGGCATCTCGGCCACGTCTTCCCGCGACCGACGTTGCGGCGCATCGCCGAAGCATCGGACGGCAATCCGTTCTTCGCGCTCGAGCTCGCGCGTGCGCTGATCGAGGCCGGCGTACCGGCCGGGCCGGCCGAGCCGTTGCCGGTGCCGGACACGCTCATGAGCCTCCTCGTCCGGCGCCTCGATCGCCTGCCCGCGGCGACGCGTGGCGTCCTGCTCGTCGTGTCCGCGCTCTCCGTTCCGACGGTCGCCCGTGTCCGGGCCGCGGCCGAAGGCGACGCCGATCCCGCGCTCGCGCGCGCCACCGAGGCGCGGGTGGTCGATCTCGACGGCGAACGCATCCGGTTCACGCATCCGCTCCTGGCGTCCGCCGTGTACGCCTCCGCCACCGCCAAGGAACGATGCGAGCTCCATCGCCGCCTCGCCGACGTGATCGCCGAGCCCGAGGAGCGCGCCCGGCATCTGGCGCTCGCCGTTACGGCGCCGAGCGCCGAGGTTGCAGAAGCCCTCGACGCGGCCGCGGGGCTCGCGCGACGGCGTGGCGCTCCCGATGCAGCGGGCGAGCTGAAAGAGGAGGCGGCGCGCCTCACCGTCGCGACCGACGGGGCTGCGGCGAACCGACGGCGGATCGAGGCGGCAGAACATTTCGTTCATGCCGGAGACCGTGCCCGCGCCCGAGCGCTGCTCGAGGGCGTGCTCGCCGCCGGGCTCGCATCCGACGAGCGTGCCCGGGCGCTCCGGCTGCTCGGTCAGGTTCGCGGCCACGAAGAAGGCTTCGCGGACGCCGTCGTGTGCTACGACGACGCCCTCGCGTGCGCGACGGACGTCCATGCGCGCGTTGCGATCCGCATCGACCTCGCCGCCGCGGTCTTCAACGCGGGCGACGTCGAACGTGCGCTCGGCCTGGCGCAGGAGGCGTTCGCCGATGCCGAACGACTGGACGAGCCGGCACTGCTCGCGGATGCGCTCTGCCTCATGGTCGTCGCCGCGTTCGTCACCGGACGCGGCAGTGATCGTACGAATCTCGCACGGGCGCTCGCGCTCGAAGATCGGACGCGCGCAACGCAGATCGAGCTCCGCCCGAGCATGATCACGGGGGTCATGGCATCGTGGGATGGACGCCTCTCCGACGCCCATGCGGTACTCCGCGAGGTATGCGAGTGGGCGACCGAGCGCGGCGAGGAGAGCGGGCTCGCGTTCCCGCTCTGCAACCTCTCGTGGGTGGAGTGGTGGCGGGGCGACTTCGATGCGGCGATCGGATGGGCGAACGAGGCGCACATGATCGCGACGCAGTCGGGAAGCGAGACGATGCAGGGGGTCGCGCACGCCCAGCGCGGACGTGCGCATGCGGCGCGTGGCGACGTGTCCGCGGCCCGCGCGGACTTCGAGCAGGGCGGGCGCATCCTCATCGCGCGGGGATACGTGCAGGCATGGCCGTGGCTGCTGTCCGGTCAGGCGGGGCTCGAGCTCTCACTCGGCGACGCGCCCGCGGCCGCGCGGGCCATCGAGCCGCTCGTCGCGCTGGCGGCGGGTAATGGTGCCGGCTTGTTCGTCGACTTCGTACCCGACGGCGTGGAGGCGCTCGTGCAGGTCGGCGAGCGCACCCGGGCCGCGGCGCTGTTGGCCCAATTTGCCACCCGCGCGCGGGCTCTCGATCGGCCCTGGGCGCTCGCGAGCGCCGCGCGCTGCCGGAGTCTCCTGGCCTCAGCCGACGGCGATCTCGACACGGCGCTCGCCGCCGCGCTCGAGGCGACGTCCGGTTGGGAGTTTCTCGAGATGCCGGTCGAACAAGGCCGCGCGCTCCTGGTGCTCGGGCAGGTCCGTCGTCGGCGCGGCGAGCGCCGCCTGGCACGCGAGGCGATCGCGAGCTCGCTCGCGATCTTCGAGCACGTCGGCGCCGCGCTCTGGGCGGAGCGCGCGCGCGAGGAGCTCGGCCGCATCCCGATCCGCCGCGCCGCCGGCGGTGATCTCACCCCGACCGAAGAACGCGTCGCCGCGCTCGCGGCCGCCGGGCGGACCAATGCCGAGGTCGCACAGGCGCTCTTCATGAGCCCCAAGACCGTCGAGGCCAACCTGACGCGCATCTACGGCAAGCTCGGCATCCGGTCGCGGGCCGAGCTCGGCGCCTGCATGGTCGAGCGCCGAACCGCGACCCCTGCCAAAAAATAGGGAACCACCCGATGCGAGGGTACCGCTCGACGGCGTAGGTCCGAGCGATCGTGACCTGTCTAGTCGAGCCCCGCTTCCCGGGCGGGACGATGGCGTGGGCGCTCCGACGGTACGTCGTCGCCCTCGCGCTCGCGGGCCTCGCGGCTGCCGGCGCGGTGCCCGCCGCGGCGACGATCATCCCCGTCACCACCGTGACCGACGAGAACGCGGTCGACGGGGACTGCTCGCTCCGCGAGGCGGTGCTGGCCGCCAACAACAACGTGCCGGTCGACATGTGCCCGGCGGGGCAGAACGACCAGACCGACACCATCACGATCCCGGCCGGGACCTATACCTTGAAGCTCACCGGCTCCGAGTTCCAGAACGCCGCTTTCGGGGACCTCGCCGTCCTCGGGAACACCGCCGCGACCGACCTCGTCATCACCGGCGCGGGCGCGGCGACCACGATCATCCAGGCCTGCGAGGTCGAGCAGAAGAACGGGAACTGCCCCGCCGGTATGGGCGTCGCCGAGCGCGTCTTCCACGTGATCGACGCCGAGGTCGCGATGAGCGGCCTCACCGTACGGCACGGACGCGACGCGAGCCGCGGGAGCGGCATCCTCCTTCAAGGGAGCGTCGGCGGCGCCGCCGGCCTGACGCTCACCGAGTGCGTCGTCACCGCGAACGGCATCGCCGACGCGGGCACCACACGGGGCGGCGGCATCACCAACCTCGGCGGGACGCTCGTGCTCGTCGACAGCACCGTGGCCGACAACGTCGCGCGCACGGTCGGTGGCGGCATCGACAATTTCGGCGCGACGGCCGTGCTCACCCTCATCGCCAGCACCGTGAGCGGCAACGTCGCCATCGGCGGCAGCGGCGGCGGCTTCGCCAACGGCCAAGGCAGCACGATCACGATCACCAACAGCACGATCAGCGGCAACGACACCGGGTTTTTCGGAGGCGGCTTCTTCAATCTGGGTACGATCGCGCTCCAGAGCAGTACCGTCACCGGGAACCGCGTCCTCGCGGGTGGCCAGCGCGGCGGCGGCATCTACTCGAGCGCGCTCTTCACCATCCGAAACACCATCGTCGCCGGCAATACGAATGCCGCGAACGGCGCCTATCCGGATTGCGAAACCGATGGGGGATCCGCCCTCGAGTCGGAGGGCTACAACCTGGTTGGCAACGACTCGGGGTGCACGATCATCGCGGCCACCGGTGACGTCACCGGAACGTCGGCGTCGCCCTTGGACGCCATGCTCTCCCCGCTCCAGGACAACGGCGGCCCGACCCTGACCCACCTCCCGCTCGCGGGGAGCCTCGCGATCGAGGGCGGGAACCCAGCCGCGCCGGGAAGCGGCGGGTTCGCCTGCCCGCTGAACGATCAGCGAAACGTCGCGCGGTCGCAGGCGACGGTCTGCGACATCGGCGCGGTGGAGGTCGAGGGTGCAGCACCTGGCCTCGGCGTGTCGGCGGTGCGACCGACTCGCGGCGGCAACGCCGGCACGGTGCTGGCGACGGTCCGAGGCACCGGCTTCACTGGCGGCGCTACGGTCACGCTCGTACGCGCTGGCTCGCCCGACATCGCCGGCTCCGCGGCCTCGGTCGGTGCCGGCGGCACCGCCGTCACGACGTCCTTCGATCTTCGCGGCGCCACGCCCGGTCTCTGGAGCGTTCGCATCGAGAACCCCGACTCCGCGGTCGCGACGCTCGCCGATGCCTTCACGATCGAAGCGGGCGGGGCGAGCGACCTCTGGGCCGCGATCGTCATGCCACGCGCGTTCATCGCCGGCCGCTTCCGCACGATGTACATTCAGTTCGGGAACCGTGGAAGCGTCGACGCGCACGCGGTCCCGATCTGGCTGTCGTTCCCGGACGAGCTCGAGTGGCACATCCCGTTTCCGGTGAGCGCGCCGCCCTCGCAGCCCGGGCAGATCGCGACCGACTGGACCCGGATCGCCATCGACGGCCCGATCCCGCCGCCCGAGGATCGCGATACTTTCCCGTTCCTCCTGCCGGTCGTGCCGGCGGGATCGACCGGGGCACTCACGTTCCGCCTGAGAGCTCCGCTGACGGCGGCCCCGGATCGGGTGCCGTTCAGACTCCAGGCCGATATCGGGACGTCGCACTTCGTGCCCGACGTGTCACCGGCTGTGGTCGCCGAGATGGTCGCGCGGGCGAAGGAGTACGCGGCGACGGCACACGGTACCATGAGCTTCCCGCCCGACGCGGCAATCGAGCAGTACGTGCGCACCCAGCTCGAGGCCGTGGCCACCGAGGGCCGAGCATTCGCGGTCGCGAATGCCGGCGGTCACCCGCCGGTGTACAGCCAGCCGCAACTGATCATCGACATCGGGCAATTCCTCGCGGGCGAAAGCGCCACGGCCGACGCCTCTTTGCCGGGCCGTCGCTGGCTCGCCCACGTCTTCGGAAACCTCTTGGTCCCCCCCGTCGAGGCGGCGCGGATCATCGACGCCGATTGCAACCCGACCGACCGTTGGTGCGAGCGCGTGAGGCCGGACTGTGACGACGATCCCGACGAGTGCAATCCCGACCCGCCCGATTGCGAAGACGACCCCCGAGCCTGCGATCCCGGATTGCATTGCGACCAGTTGGTGAAGGTCGACTTCAACGACTACGCGGTCATCCCGTGTGCGCCGGAGGAAGAAATCGAACGCCCCCTCCGTGACTCGCTCGACCCCAACGACAAGATCGGGCCCGGCACCCCCGGCGGCTACGTCGACGGGGTCACGCCGATTCCGTACACGGTCTTCTTCGAGAACATCTCGACCGCGACCGGCGACGCCCTCGAGGTCGCGATCACCGACCAGCTCGACGTCGAGAAGTACGATCTCACGACCTTCAGCCTCGGACCGATCTTCTTCGGCACGACGTTCGTCCCCGTCCCGCCGGGATCGCAGAGCTTCTCGACCGAGGTCGATCTCCGCCCGGGCGTGAACATCCTGGTCGGCATCGAAGCCGGGCTCGACACCGGCACCGGCATCGTGACCTGGAAGCTCACGACGCTCGATCCCGCGACCGGCGAGTTCCCGGAGGATCCGGAGGACGGCTTCCTTCCGCCGAACGTGACGTCCCCCGAGGGGGAAGGTGCGGTGCTCTTCACCGTGAGCCCCAAGGCCGGCCTCGCCCGCGGCACTTCGATCTGCAACGACGCTTCGATCGTCTTCGACTTCAACGCGCCGATCGTCACGCCCGAGTGGTGCAACGTGATCGGCGAACCGGAGGACTGCGAGAACTGCGTCGACGACGACGGTGATGCGCTGGTCGATCGCGCCGACGGCGACTGCCGGGTGCCCGCGAACGGTGCCGGCGCCGGGCTCGACGGTGCCGACGCCGCGAAGGCGCTCGACAAGTGCGCGAAGACGATCCGCAAGGTCGGGGCCAAGGTCGCGGCGACGGTGCTGAAGCAACTGCAAGCCTGTCACAAGGCCGTCGCCGATTGCGTGCAGCTGAAGCCCGGCGACACCGCCTGCCTCACGAAGGCGGCACCGAAGTGCGCGAAGGCCGAGGCCGGCGTCGCTACCGCCGGCGCCAAGGCGACGGACGCGATCGCGGACGCCTGCGGCGCGCCCGGTGTCGCAGCGGCCGACCTCGTGAGCACGGCCGGGCTCGGGTTCGCCGGCGAGGTGGATGCGTGCGCCGCGCGCGGCGTCGCGACGGTCGGCAGCGCGGCGGACGTCGGCGACTGCGTGCGCGCGCAGCACGTCTGCGGAGCAGCCCGCACCTTCGGCGCGGCCGTACCGCGTGCGCGCGAGCTTCTCGTACAGGGCGGCTGGGATGCCGCATCCCTCGCGTGCCTCGAGACGGGCGCCAGCGGCGGCGGGAGCGCGATCGCGGCGTCCAAGCGCAAAGCGCTCCGGAAGTGCGACCTCGCGATGCAGAAGGCCGCGGCGAAGCTCTTCGCCGGGCGGACCAAAGCGGGGCAGGCCTGCGGCGCTGCGGTCTTCAGTTGCTTCCAGACGAAGCCCGGCGACCCGAGCTGCGTGACGAAAGCGGGCGCGACGTGCCGGAAGGCGCTCGCCGCGCTGCCGAAGCTCGCGGGCTCGTTCGCCTCGGCGATCGGAAAATCGTGTGGAGCGGCGCCGCTGACGCCGGCCGATCTCCGCGCCAGCGAGGGCCTCGGCGCTTCCGCGTTCGCCGACACGTGCGCCGCCCTCGGCGTCACGAGCCTCGCGACGGTCGCGGACGTCGGCGATTGCCTCGCGCGCCGTGTCGCCTGTCGTGCCGACCAGGCGCTCGAGAACGAGACGCCGCGTTTGCGCGAGCTTCTGTCCGCCGCCGGCGCGATGTTGCCTTGAACGGACCGACGAGAGGAGATCCGATGCTCAACCATGCGGCTGTCCGGCTCCTACTGGTGCTGGCCACGTTCGACGTCGCCGCCGCCGACCGCGCAGGCGCCGCTGTGTTTCTCGTCGACCGCCTCGACGACGCACCGGGCGCGACGGCCTGCGACGGCGCGACGCCGGACGACTGTAGCCTGCGCGGCGCGATCCTCGCCGCCAACGCCGCCGCGTCGGCCGCGAGCGAGGTGCAGGTGCCGGCGGGCCACTACCTGCTCACCGCCGCGACGTCGTGCACGTTCGACGTCGCCAATGGCGGGTCGGTGCTGCAAATCAAGGCGCAACTCTGCGCGACCGCCCCGATGAAGATCACGGGAGCCGGGGCCGCCAGCAGCATCATAGACGCCGAAGAGCGCAGCCGCGTGCTCGTCGTGTCGGCCGACGGCGATGTCGATCTCACGGGCGTCGCGATCCGGAACGGCAAGGACACCGACGCCACGAACCAGCCCTACTTCGGCGGCGGCGGCATCGCGAACGAGGGGAAGCTGCGCGTGGCCGACGCCGTGATCACCGGCAACTCTGCGGCCATCGGCGGCGGCGGCATCTTGAACCGCGGCACCCTGACCGTCGAGCGCACCGTCATCGAGCAGAATCTGAGCAATCAGGGAGGCGCCATCGCGCAGGAGCTCCCGGGCTCCATGACGATCAGCGACGCGACCATGCGGGACAACGAGGCCCGCTTCGCCGGCGGCGGCATCTACAACGTCGGCGGCGATGCGACGATCAGCCGAAGCCTGATCCTCCGCAACAATGCCGGGGAGGGAAGCGGGGGCGGGGTCTACGTGGCCGGCTTCGACACCGTCACGCGCTACACGCGCATCACGAGCTCGACGATCAGCGGCAACGAGGCCGGCGCCCACGGGGGCGGCATCGAGTGCGCCGGCCCGCTTACCGCCGTCACACGGCTCGCCAACGTGACGATCACGGGGAACGTCGCCGGGAAGGTGTTCGTGAATTCCGACGCGGGCGGCGTGCACTTCGGCAAGGCCGGCTCGGTCACGCTGCGCAATACGATCATCGCCGGCAATACCGCCCAAGGTGACGAGCCCCCCGATTGTGGGTTCGGGACGGACATCGGGATGAACAAGCTCGTCTCGGAAGGGTACAACCTGATCGGCGACACGAGCTGGTGTCCGCTGGAGGGCGACTTGACGGGGAACGTCGTCGACGTCGACGCGAAGCTCGCCCCGCTCGGCGACAACGGCGGGCCGACGGCCACGCACCGGCTACTGTCCGGAAGCCCGGCGATCGACGCCGGCAACCCGAGCGGATGTACCGACAGCGACGGCTCGCCCTTGACCCAGGATCAACGCGGGCTGCCGCGCACCGTCGACGGCAACGGGAACGGCAGCGCCCGCTGCGACATCGGCGCGTTCGAGCTGCAAGGCGGAGGCGGGCCGGGCGGCGCGCCGACCATCGAGCGCGTGCAGCCGCACGCAAGCGGGAACGCCGCGCCGGCACTGATCATCGTGCACGGCACCGGCTTCGCGCCGGGTGCCAGCCTGAAGCTCGCCCGCTCCGGTCAGGCCGACGTCGCCGCGAGCGCGGTGAACGTCGACGCGGGCGGGCAGACGCTGGTCGCCACGCTCGACGTCGCCGGCAAGGCCGTCGGCGCCTGGGACGTCGTCGTCGCGAACCCCGGCGGCGCCTCGGCGACGGCGCCCGCGGCGTTCACGGTCGCCGCGGCCACGGCCCCGAAGATCTGGCTCGATCTCGCCGGTCCGCGCGTCGTCCGAAACGGCCGGCTCACGCGCTACGTCGTCCTCTACGGCAACCGCGGCAACACCGACGCCTTCGCGGTGCCGCTCGTGATCAGCGTCCCCGAAGGCTTCGGCCTGACCCCGCGCTTCGCGATCACGCCGCCGCCGAAGCAGCCGGGGAAGGTCGTGGTGCTGGAGTGGGGGCGGTTCTACCAGCAGCGGCTCGCGGGCAGCGGCCCTGCCATGCGGGAGCTCGTGCTGCTGCTCCCGGTGGTTCCCGCCGGCTTCAGCGCTGCGCTCGAGGTCGACGTGAGCGTGGCGGCGAAGAACGGCGAGGGCTTCGCGCTCCGGATCGAGCACAGCGACCCGCTCGTCGACCATCAGGGACCGCGCGCGGAGAAGATCGCCGAGCTCGTCGCGGGCGCCCGGACCCGCGCCGACGAGCTCTTCAAGTACGCGTTGCCGACGGCGGTCGACGACGATCTGACGGCGTACCTGACCACCCAGCTGGAGACCATCGTGGCGACCGGTCGGGCGGCGCTCGTGGCGAGCGTCGGCACCGACCCGGGGGCCTATGGTCTCCTCCAGGTGAGCTACGACCTCACGGTCTTCGGCATCGTGGAGTCGAATCTCACGGCGACGCCGCTCGCCGCGCGCGCGGTCCCGCTGTGGGAGCGGCTCGCGGCGCTGGCGGGGCCCATGGTGCCCGAGGCGTCCGCGCAGCCCAGCTGCTGCTGCGGCCCGGCGTGCACGGCGTGCTGCGACGACTGCCGGTGCACGGACCTCCCGGACGACCCCGACCCGAGTCCGCCCGACAGCTGCACGCAGCCGGTCGCGCCGGGCCAGAAGGACAAGTGCAAGCTCCCTGAGAACGAGTGCCTCGCGGTCGGGTACTCGATCGTCCCCGACATCGACAACGAGGGCCACATCACCTTCATCTGCGCGGACGATCCGCGATGCGCGCGCCCGACCTTCTACAATCTCGACCATTGCGTGCGGATCCCCGTCGACGTCCGAGCGGCGCACGACCCGAACGACAAGAGCGGTCCCGCCGGGGGCGGCCCGGCCCACGCGATCCGGAGCGACGTGCCGCTCGGCTACACGATCCGTTTCGAGAACAAGAAGGAGGCGACCGCCGCCGCCGCCGATGTCGTCATCACCGATCAGTTGGACCCGGCGAAGGTCGACCTCGCGACGCTGGCACTCGGACCGATGGGCTTCGGCGACCGCACCCTGACGCCGCCGCCCGGGCTCGCCGCGTTCACGACCGACGTCGATCTCCGGCCGGCGATGAATCTCGCCGTCCGCATCGAGGCCGGTCTCGACGCGACGACGCACGTGCTGACGTGGCGCTTCACCTCGCTCGATCCCATCACGAAGGAGCCGCCCGCCGACCCGCTCGCGGGCTTCCTGCCGCCGAACGTGAAGCCGCCGGAGGGCGACGGCTATGTATCGTTCACGGTCGACGTGAACGCGGGGGTCACGACTGGCGCGCAGATCGCCAACGAGGCGCGCATCTTCTTCGACACGAACGACCCGATCGATACTCCGATCTGGTCGAACGCGATCGACGACACGCCGCCGACGAGCCAGGTCGTGTCGGCGGCGCCGGTCGGGGGCTGCTCGCGCGACGTCACCGTCGGCTGGACCGGCACCGACCCCGGCGCCGGCATCGCGGCGTTCGAGATCGAGGTCTCGGAAAACGGTGGACCGTTCACACCCTGGACGACGAGCGGAGCGACGAGCGGCGTCTTCCACGGCAAGTCGGGCAAGTCCTACGTCTTCCGGAGCCTCGCGACCGACCTCGCGGGCAACGTCCAAGCGGCGCCGTCGGCCCCGAGCCCGGAGGCGACGGTGCCGTCGTGCGATCCGTACGACCTGGCGGTCGTCGGCGTGAAGATGCCGGCCAAGGTGAAGCTGCGCCGGACGCGGCCGACCGCGAAGCGGCTCGCGAAGATCACCATCCAGAACCGCGGGGTCGCACCGCTGGTGATCACCGACGCCGCGTCGCTCGGCGAGCTCGTCACGCTGACGGCCGCATCGCTCGGGAGCTGTGCCGACGCGACGGTCACGCTGCGCGACGGGAAACCGCAGAAGCGGTTCCCGATCGTCGTCGCGCCGAAGAAGAAGCTGAACGTGGTCTTCGACGTGCGCTTCGAGTGCGTGCACGACCGCCTCGCCGGGAAAGGCCACGAGGACTATCGTCTCGAGGCACGGGTGCACCAGGCCGCGCTCGGCGGCACCGATGCACATGCGGCCGACGACGTGTGCCCGCGCCGCGCGCTCGATCCGCTCGTCGATCCGTTCCCCGACGGGAAGATCAAGGACAAGGGCTGCGGCGCCAAGGACAAACAGGGGCTCGGCGCCCCGGTGCTGATCGACGTGGTGCTGCCGTGACGACCGAGGGCGTCGTGACCTATCTCGTCGAGCACTACCTCCCGGGTGCGACGGCCGAGGGCTTTCGCGCCACGGCGGGACGCCTGCGATCCGTCGCCGCCGCGATGGCCGATGACGGCATGGCCGTGCGCTATCGACGAGCGATCCTGATGCCGTCCGACGAGGCGGCGTTCTGCGTGTTCGAAGCCGCGTCGATGGACGTCATCGCGCAGCTCTATTCCCGCGCCGGCATCGCGTTCGATCGGATCGTCGACGCGGTGGAGGTCTGACGATGCGGATACCGCAGATGCGAACCGTGGGCGGCGTGCTCGGACTGCTCCTGCTCGTGCGCTCCGTGGCGGTCGGAACCGGCCTCGTGGGCGCCGGCGGAGCGCAAACGCAGTTCCAGAGCAGGTGCGACGCGACGAAGCTCGCGTGCATCGCGAAGCGGCAGGCGTGTCTGCTGAAGGTCCACGCCGCCGCGGAGAAGAAGGGCGTCGCACCCGCCGCCGAGGCCCTCGAGAAATGCGGCAACACCCTCGAACCGTGCATCGAGAAGCTCGAGAGCAAGCAGAACCCGGCGAAGCCGAAGACGCTCTGTTCGAGGACCGGGGACATCGTCGGCCTCACGCTCGCGGGCGACGCCTTCGTGACCGACGTCGTGACCGCGATCGATCCGGGCTTTCCAGAGGTCGGGCCGCCGAGTACCTGCGACGGCGGCAAGAAGGCGTGCGTGGCGAAGCGGACGGCGTGTCTGCTGAAGGCGGCGGCGACCGCGACGAAGAAGGGCGTGCCGAGCGATGCCGCGGTCCTTCAGGCGTGCGCGGACAAGTTCGACGGCGGTGCCAAGGGCTTCGCGAAGGGCTGCATCGGGAAGCTCCAGGCGAAGCAGGTGGTCGCGAAGCCGAAGACGCTCTGCGCCGTCACCGATGACGGCACGGCGCTCGCGAACGCCGTCGACGCGTTCGTCGTCGAGACGGTCGGTGCCGTACTGAATCTCGACTGACACGGCGGACTGGCGCATCGACTTCGACGCAAGGAGTGGCATCATGGTCGACAGCTCGCGGACGGTTTTTCTGGCACCACGCGCTGGGGCGCGTGCGTAGCCGCGGCGGCGCTGGCCGTTCTTCCCGGCGCCGTCCGTGCGCAGGGCGCGAAGCTCCTGACGACGTGCCCACCGGGGATGCATCGGCGACTGGTCGTCGGGCCTCAGCCCGACGGGTGACTTCCAGTGCTTCGCCGGCACGGTCGGCTTCGGTGAGCCCGCGGCCTTGTTGCGCGGAGGGTCTTTCGGCGCCGATTTCGGCGGTCCGCTCGCCGGTCCGCTCGCGATCATCGGCAGTCTCCCGCTTTCGTACTCGGACCGGTACGTCGGATTCCGTTGCGCCCGGTAGGCCCGCGTCTTCGAGACGTCGTGCGCGTGATCCGTCCGTCGTTCCGTGCCGGCGTTCGCCGGCGCGCCGGTGCGGACTACGGCACGACGTCCCAGACGACGTCGCGATCGGGTCGGTAGGCGCAGAGCGTCCCGGTGCGCAGCGCGACGGCGAGGTGACGCTCGAGCTCCGGGACGACCGTTGCGAGCCGGCGCACGGCGCTCCGCAGTCGGTTGGTCACGGATTTTCGCGCTCGCTCACGGCTGGCGTCCGCTGCCGGGCGGAGCGACCCGAGGCCGTAGGCCGCGGCGAGCGCGTGCTCGAGGCGGTCGACCTCGGCATGGAGGGACGCCGTTGCGCTGGTGTCACTCGCGTGTTCCGCGGCATCGATCGCGACCCGCAACTCGGCGAGGCGCGCGCGGTAGCTCGCGCGCGCGCGCGTGTCCAGGGCTTCGACGTCGCTCGTCGCCTCGACGGCCGGCGCGCCTTCGGTCAAGGCGAGGAGGTCGTAGACGTGCACGTCGCGACCGGGGGACGCCAGGAGGTAGGCGAGGTAGCGGAGACCTTTCAGGTCGCGGACGCGTCCCGTCCGGTCGCTCCACGCCACGGTCCAGTACTCGCCCTCGCGGGCGAGCCGGGCCCGGAGCCGGTCGCGGCGGTCCGGCTTCTGCGGCGGGGGTGACGGGGGCACGGCGTCGGCGCGGCGTGCGACCCGCGGCAGCCCGTAGGTTGCGGCGGCACGCCCCGCCTCGTCGAGGAGCGCGCGCGCGCGGGCGGGCGCGTGGCCCGTGGCGGTCAGGAACCGCGCGTACTCGACCCGCGTGTGCGCGAGCCACGGCACGGCGCCGAGGCGCTCGTGGGCGGCGAGCGCCGCTTCGAAGCGTGCCTCGGCCTCGGCAGGACGATCCGCGAGCGCGGCGAGCATTGCGAGATGCCGGTCGGCTGCGCCGAGGCAGAGCGCGCCGCCGACCACGAGCTGGCGTCCGGCGAGCGGGAGAAGCCGGTCGTACAGCACCGCCGCGTGCTCGCGCGCCGCGAGCGCGACGCAAGCCTCCGCGAGATTCGCGAGCGCGACGTGCAGGAGGCCGTCGAGCGGCAGCTCCGCGAAGCCGCGGAGCGCGAGCCGGTCAAGCGTGGCACGCGACTCCTCGGCGCGTCCGGTCTCGGCGTACATGTAGGCGAGCGCGCAGCGCCATGCCGGCACGTCCGGCTGCGCCGCCGCCATGGCTTCCACGGCCGGAACGACCTCGGTGAACCGATCCTGCTCGCCGCGGATCAACGCGAGCTGGCCGGCAAAGGCCTGCTCCGCCGTCGCCGGCTGCGCCTCGCGGCCGATCGCGAAGGCGTCGATCGCGCGCCGTTCACTCTCGTCGAGCGCGCCGTCGAGGAAGGCTTGCAACGCGCGTACGACCGCGTTCGTCCAGCGCGGGCCGGGCTGCCGGAGCTCGTGGACCAGCCGGCCGTGCCGGGCGACGGCCTCGTCGATCGCGGCGCGGTCGCCGTGCTCGATGAGAGCCATCAGGCGTTCGGTCTGGCCCTCGAACTCGAGGAGCTTGTCGCGCGCCCGTGCGGCGTGCACGAGGATCTCCTCGGCGCGCGCGAGGCGCTCCGGGGCACGCAGCGGACCGAGCGTGAGCAGCGAGCGGTGCAGCGCGTACCCGAGCGTCGCCGGGTCGTCGAGGCGGCGCGCCAGCGCCAGCGCGTCGTCGGCGAGCGGCGCGCGGCCGGGGCTCGCGGAGAGCGCGGCGAGGACGCGGGCGCGGAGCGCCGACTCGCGGTCGCCGAGGGCGACCCGGGCTTCGTCGAGGAGTGCCGCCGTCGCGGGATCGAAGAGCTCCGCCGAGGTCGTGAACTCGCCGCGGCCCTGGGGGAGCAGGAGCGCCGCGCGCGCCAGGTGGTCCGCCGAGCCGAGCGCGCGCGCCGCCTCGGCCGCCTCGTGCAGGACCGCCGCGGCGCGGACGGTGTCGCCGCCGCGCGCGAGCGCGTCGCCGAGGGCGAGCAGCAGCTCGCAGCGCTGCTCCTCACGGTCGCCGGCGCGCGTCATCGCGAGCGCGGCGAGCGCGTGCTCGAAGTGGCGGACGGCGGCCTCGTAGGCGTACTGCCCCGCGGCGCGGACGCCGGCGCGGGTCGCCCAGTCGGCCGCTTCGGCGGCATGACCGGCGGCGGCGGCCGCGACGAAGTGCGCGGCGACGTCCTCGACGTCGCCGGCGTTCGCGGCGCGCGCGGTGCCGATGCGGCCGTGCAGCGCGGCGCGACGGGCCGGGTCGGTGGCGTCGGCGAGGGCCTCGCGTACGAGGTCGTGCGTGAACGCGTAGGTCCCGGCGACGTCGCCGCGACGGGTGAGCCATCCGCCGCCGATCGCGCGCTCGACGGCGGCGAGCACCGTCGTCGCGTCCGGTGCTCCTGCCGGGGTCGTCGCCGCCGCGCGCACGATCTCGAGGTCGAACTCCCGCCCGACGACCGCCGCGGCTTCGAGCACGGCGCGTTCGGCCGGGGCGAGCCCGTCGAGCCGCTGCGCGATGACGTGTCGGATGCCGGTCGGGAGCGGGACCGCGTCGACCGTGGCGGCATCGAGCCGGGTGAGCTCGTGGGTGGCGGCGAGGAGCCGCAGCAGCTCGCGGACGAAGAGTGGGTTTCCTCGGGTGCGGCGGTGCAGCGCGGCGACGGCGTCCGCGGGGCCGGGTGCGCCCGCGGCGAGCGCGAGCAGCTCCTCGACGTCGGCGAGCGCGATGCCGGCGAGCGGAACGACGGTCGCGAGGCGCGCGAGCCGCTGCTCGCGGTCGCTCCCCGGCGACGCGGCGTCGGCCCCGGCCGTGCGGAGCGTCGCGACGATCACGAGGGGGACGTCGCCGATCGCCGGGGCCAGGAGCTCGAGGACGCTCGCCGACCCGTGGTCGGCCCATTGGAGGTCGTCGAGGAGGAGTGCGAGGGGACGATGATGCGCGCGGTCGACCACGACCCGTCCGAGCGCGTCGAGCACCCGAAACCGCGCCGCCGCTGCCTCGAGCGCGGGTGGCGGCTCGTGGGAGTCTTCCGGACGGCGGACCTCGGGAAGGATCTCGGCGACCCGCGCGAGATCCGCGCCGAGCGATCGGCGGATCGCATCCGCTTCGCCGCGCCGGAGGAGCGTGCGGAGGATCTGGACCCAGGGCCAGTACGGCGGCGTCCCGGGGTCGGGGTGGCAGCGCCCGACGGCGACGGCGACGTCCGCGGCGCGCGCCCCCGCCAGGATCTCGTGGGCGGTGCGGGTCTTACCGATGCCCGCTTCGCCGGTGAGGAGCACGAAGCGCCCGATTCCCCGGCGCGCGTCCTCGATCCATCCCCGCGTCTCGGCGAGGAGCTGGGTCCGGCCGACGAGGGCGTCGGCGACGGCGACGCCGCTCGGCGCCGCCGTTGCGTGCGGGTCCGGCCGTAGCATCGCTACGCGCCATGTAGCGCCGGGAGGAGTGAAAGGCGAGTCCGGTCTCCCGATGCCACGCCGTCGTCGTCGATGTCTCCTCGCGCTGCTCCTCGTGTCCGGGCTCGCCACCGGCACGGCGGAGGCCGCGGCGGACCCGCTGGCGTCGTCCCGCAAGTGCCGGGCCGCCATCGCCGCCGGCACCGCGAAGATCGTGGCGCTCCAACTGAAGCTCGTCGACGCCTGCCATGTGCGGCGGACCGCGGGGAAGCACCCCGGCGCGTGCCTCCCGCTCGCCCTGGCGGATCCGAAGGGGCGCGTCGCCGCCGCCGAGGCGAAGATCCGGACCGCGATCGACAAGGCCTGCCGTCCGGGCGATCCGGTCCGCGACAACTTTTCCGCCGGTCTGGTCGCGGCGGCGCTCCTCCCGCACGTGCGCGAGCTCCTCGGTGCGAGCGCGGCGGCGCTCCAGGGTGCGCCGGTGCTCGCCGGGGACAAGCCCGCCGCGAAGTGCCACGCGGCGATCGGCAAGGCGCGGAGCGCGCTCGTGGCGCGCGTGCTCAAGGACGCGACCACCTGCCAGAAGGCGCGCGACAAGCGCGCGACGAGCTTCGGACCGCTCGCCGACGCCTGCGTGCTCGACCCCGCGAAGATGGTGGCCAAAGCCGCGGCGAGCGTCGCCAAGGCGTGCCGGCGGAAGGACGGTACGCCGATCACCGGCGCTGGCGTCGGCAGCTGCGATCCGCTGCCGGGGTGCGTCGTCGACGCCGCGGTCGCGACCGGCCGGGCCGTCGCGGCCGCGGCGTACGCGCGCCCGAGCGCCTGCGGCGACGGCATCCGCGCCGCCGACGAGTCGTGCCCCCTTCTCGAAGGCGTGGACGACGCCCCGGCGCTCGGGGCGATCACGACGATGGACGTCGAGCCCGGCGTGCCCGCGTCCGAGATCACGGAGACGCCCGAGGGAGCGCGCGTCGCCCGCACGCGGCTCGAGATCGCGCTCGCTCCCGCCGCCACCGTCGGCGCCGTGAACGCGCTCCTTGCCGCGATCGACGGCAGCATCCTGATGGCCGTCGCCAACGCGCCGGTCCTGCTGGTGCGCATCCCCGACCCGGGCAGCCTCGGCGCGCTCGAGGCGGTCGTGGCCGACGTGCGCGCGCATCCCTCCGTGCGCTTCGCGACGGCCGGCGTCTTGCCCGAGCCCGACCTGCTCCCGGACAATTTCGATCCCGCGCAAGCGGGCGGCGCCGACCTCACGAAGATCGACCACCTGCTCGCGGTCGGCGCCCCGGCCGCGTGGAACGCGCGCGGCGCGCTGCCCGCACTCGCCGAGCGTCCGTTGATGGTGGTCGGCGACTTCTTCGGCGACGGTCCCCCCGACGCCGCCGTGGACGTCGCGGACGTCGTGGCGGACGACTTCGCGACCGGCGATCTCGATCCCTCCGGACACGGCTATCACGTCCTCGGCATCATCGCGGCGAGGCTCGGCGGCCCGGCGTGCGCGCCGCCGGCTCCCGGGAGCGCGGCGGCCGCGCGGGGCTGTGCGACCGGCATGTTCCCCGGCACGCTGCCCCTCCGCGTGGTGGACGGCCAGAAGGGCCTCACCCTCGGCGGCATCGAGATTCGCCTGATCCAGATCCTGGCACTCGCGGGCCGGCGGGCGGTCGTGAGCACGAGCCTGAACGCGTGCCCGTACGGGACGTGCGGCAACCCGCTGGCCGCGGCCGAGCGGGGCGTCATCTGGGCCGAGCTCGTGCGCGGGCAGGGGCTCGAGGACGACTTCCTCCATCTGACCTCGGCCGGGAACATCCGGTCGGCGACGCCGACCGTCATCGACGCGCTCACGAACAGCGGCTTCACCGCCGCGGCCCTCTTCGACGGCGGGCTCTTCGACGGATTCGGCCTCCCGATCCCGACGCTCGCCAACACCCTGGTCGTCGAGAACGCCCGCCACACCGCCGAGCCGTTCGCGCCCCGCTGCCTCCACGACGACTCGAAGCGCGGCGGCCACCTGGCGGGAATCGGCGCCAACGTCTGGTCGCTGCGGGACG
>DAIQBH010000054.1:0-3818 GCA_036781285.1 Thermodesulfobacteriota bacterium
GATCGCGGCGGTCTTCGGACTGCTGATCGCGGCCTCGCCGGCCGCGGCGATCGTCATCGGAAACCCGACGACGTCGCCGGGCGGCGGGTGGTCGTGTACGACCCCAGCGGCGGGGGTCGAGAAGCAGGCGGGTGGCGGCAACTACACGTGTAGCGGCACCGCGGGGGCCTTCACCAACCTCTATCTCGGGATCAACAGAAACACGTCGCTGCCCTTTGGCATCCAGATGGACGCCAACGCCGAGCCGACCGGCAACGAGGTATTCGCGTGGTCGGCGAACGGCGCCACCACGATCCGCTACACCGGGCAGACGTCGATCGTGAATTACGGGTCGGTCGACACGCGCGTCACGCTGACGTTCAGCAACACGGGCGCGGTCGTGAGCGACGCGACGACCCAGGCGCTCACCAGCGCGAACATCCGCGGCGCGCAGGGCGTGCACTCGCTCTGGCGCATTGGCGGCGCGGTCAGCAGCTTGACGGTCAACGTCCTGATCGAAGCGAGCGACGCGGGCTCGGGTGCTTGGCAGCCCGCGGACGTCTACTTCGGCACGGGTGCGACGCATCGCCGAGGTGACGGTTCCACGGAGGTCACCCGCTCGCACGTCGATCTCGCGTTCTACGCGTCGAGCTGCGGCGACGGCACCGCGGATCCCGGCCCGGGCGGCAGCGAACAGTGCGACCTCGCCGGCGCGAACGGCGCCGCGACGTCCTGCTGCACCTCGACCTGCACGTTCCGCACGGGCGGCCAGACCTGCCGCACGTCGGCCGGCGTCTGCGACGTCCTCGAGACCTGCACCGGCTCGAGCGGTACCTGCCCGGCGGACGTGTTCGTGAATTCGTCGACGCAATGCCGCGGCTCGGCGGGCGTCTGCGACCCGGCGGAGAACTGCACGGGATCGGCGGCGGCCTGCCCCGCGGACGCCAAGAGCTCGGCGGTCTGCCGCGCCGCGGCCGGCGTCTGTGACAACCCCGAAGTCTGCGACGGCATCAACAACGGCTGCCCCGCGGACACCGTCCTCTCGAGCGCCAACACCTGCCGGCCGTCGGCGGGCGTCTGCGACCTCGCCGAGAACTGCACCGGCTCCTCGGTGGACTGTCCGAGCGACACGTTCGAGTCGAGCAGCACCGTGTGTCGCAACTCGGCGGGTATCTGCGACATCGCAGAGAACTGCACCGGTTCCACTGCCGCGTGTCCGGCGGACGCGTTCGAGCCCGGCACCACCGAGTGTCGCGCCTCGGGCGGTGTCTGTGACATCGCCGAGAGCTGCACGGGGTCGTCCGCGGCCTGTCCGAGCGATGCCTTCGAGCCCGCCAGCACCATCTGCCGCGGCTCGGCCGGCGTCTGTGACCCCGCCGAGCTCTGTAGCGGCGTGTCCGCGGATTGTCCGGCCGACCTGCTCGAGCCCGGCAGCACCGTCTGTCGAGCCTCGGCGGGTGTCTGCGACATCGCCGAGAATTGCACGGGCGGGGCGGTCGACTGTCCGAGCGACGCGTTCGAGCCGAGCAGCACCCAGTGTCGTGCCTCGGCGGGCGTCTGTGACATCGCGGAGAGCTGCACGGGCTCCACGGCGGACTGCCCGGCGGACGCGGTCGAAGCCGCCTCCACGACCTGCCGCGCGAGCGCGGGCGGCTGTGACGTCGCCGAAACCTGCGACGGCACCGGGACGGACTGCCCGGCCGACGCCGTCGAGCCGGCGAGCACGACCTGCCGCGCGAGCGCGGGTGCGTGCGACATCGCCGAGGTTTGCGACGGGACCGGGACTGATTGTCCCGCCGACGCCGTCGAGCCTGCGACCACGGAGTGCCGTGCCTCCGCCGGTGTCTGCGACATCGCCGAGAGCTGTGACGGCACCGGGACCGATTGTCCGGCCGACGCGTTCGAGCCGGCAAGCACGGAGTGCCGCGCCTCCGCCGGCGTCTGCGACATCGCCGAGAGCTGCACGGGCTCGGCGGCCGACTGTCCGGCCGACGCGCTCGAGCCGCCGACCACCGTCTGCCGCCCCGCGGCCGGCGATTGCGATGTCGCGGAGTCCTGCTCCGGTGGTGACGTGACCTGTCCGGCCGATGATCTCCAGCCGGACGGTACGAGCTGCGACGACGGCGCTGTCTGCACGATCTTCGACATGTGCGTCGCGGGCGTCTGCGCCGGCGACTCGAACACCTGCGGCGACGGCGTCACGCAGGGCGCCTGCAACGAAGAGTGCGACGACGGCAACAACACGTCGAACGACGGCTGTAGCGCCACCTGCCTTGCCGAGTTCGTCTGCACCCCGGCCCCGCTCGTCGGTTGCCGGACGGCGGAGTCGGCCAAGTCCCAGCTCCAGTTGAAGGACAAGACGCCCGACACCAAGGATGCGGGTCAGTGGAAGTACAGCCGCGGTGCGATCACTCCGAAGGCGGACTTCGGTTCTCCGCTGATCGACACCGACTACCAGCTCTGCATCTACGCCAACAATGCGATCGTCTCGCGGGCGTTCATCCCGGCCGGCGGCACCTGCGCCGGGAAGCCGTGCTGGAAGGAGAACGCGAAGGGCTTCCAGTACAAGGACAAGGACGCGACGCCCGAGGGCGTGAGCCAGCTCAAGCTCAAGGAAGGCACCGTCGCCGGGAAGTCGCAGATCCAGGTCAAGCTGAAGGGCGCCAACATCGACATGGCGGACCTCCCGCTGGCCCTGCCGGTGAAGGTGCAGATCAAGAACAGCGAAGGCGTTTGCTGGGAGACGACCCACAGCGCCCCGGTGAGCAAGAACGACGACCTACAGTACAAGGACAAGAACGACTGAGCAGCTGAGTCGCCGAGCCCCGAGCCCGCGCGTCGTTCCCGAAAGGGGCGACGCGCGGGCTCGCGTCGTTTTGGGGCTCCGCGCCGCCCCTATCTTGCGGACGCGTCCGTCGCATGTAGGGATGCGCGCCTCATGACCTGGCTCGTCACGACCCTCGGGATGTACGGCCGCGCGTTCCGCCGTGCCGGCACCCTGACCCTTCGCAACTGGCCCGTCGCTGGTACGACGTTCGCGTACTCGTTCGCGCTCGCGGGAGCCGCGACCATCGCCTCGCAGCTCGGTCTGGTCGGCGGCTTCCTCCTGAGCCTCGTCTGGGCCGCCTGCGTCAGCTCGTTCCTGACCATGGTCGAGATGATCCTCAGGACGGGCTCCGTCTCGCTCGACGACTTCCGCCGGAGCTTCGGCGTCTATCTCTTCGACGTCGTCGGCGTGACCTTCGTCGTGTGGATCGTGTTCGCGCTCGCCACGCCCGCGCTGCGCACGATCCCGCAGGGTCCCGGGCTCATCCTCGGGTTGAACCTCGTGATCCTCGTGCTGTTCAACGCCGTGCCGGAGCTCATCTACCTCGGCCACCATTCGTCGCTGGCACTCCTCGGCGAGAGCTATCGATTCATCGCCGACAACTGGATCGAGTGGTTCCCGGCGATCCTCGTGATGGCGCTCCCTCTGCTCGTCATCGTCGAGCTGCCGTTGCCGGGCGTCTTGGAGATCGCGCGGCCAGTGCTGCTCGCGCTGTGGGTCTACTTCATGATGGTCGCGCGCGGGCTGCTGTTTCTCGAGCTGCACGGGTCGAGCCGGCGCGCCCGCGCCTTCCGTCATCGTGCCGGAGGATGAGAGGAGCACCACCGCATCATGAGTAAGGTTTCGACGACCGATACCGACGACGACGGACCCGAGGACGACGGCATCCCCGGCGGCTTCACGAACTACATCACCCCCGCGGGGCACGCGCGCTTGAACGACGAGCTCGCGCGCCTCTGGAAGGTCGATCGCCCGAAGCTCGTCGAGACGATTGCCTGGGCGGCCAGCAACG
>DAIQBH010000054.1:3828-28234 GCA_036781285.1 Thermodesulfobacteriota bacterium
GACGAAGAACTACATCACGCCCGCGGGCGCTGACCGTCTGAAGTCCGAGCTTCGCCAGCTTCTGCATGACGAGCGCCCGAAGCTCGTGAACACGATCACCTGGGCCGCATCCAACGGCGATCGCTCCGAGAACGGCGATTACATCTATGGCAAGCGCAAGCTCCGCGAGATCGACCGTCGCATCCGGTATCTCGGGAAACGTCTCGACAGCGCCGTCATCGTGAACAACGCCGGCAAGACCCACGACAAGGTCTATTTCGGGGCCACCGTCACGGTCGCCGACGAGGCCGGTGCCGAGCGCACGATCAGCATCGTCGGCGTCGACGAGCTCGATCCCGCGCGCGGCCGCGTCTCGTGGATCTCGCCCATCGCGACCGCCCTCCTCAAGGCGTCCGTCGGCGACGTCGTGACGGTACGCACGCCCCGTGGGCCCGAAGAGCTCGAGGTGCTCGCGATTCGCTACGACGAGCTGCCCTGAGCCGGGGCAGCTCGTCGCTTTCGGCCCGCCTCAGGGACAGATCATCAAGCTGCGGCAACGCAAAGCTGCGATGCTCGGCGCCAACCTCCATTGACCGACCCAGGTGCCTGCCTTATGGTTTGGGCCCGCCGCGTCATGGTGGTAAACGTTCGTCGCAACGACATTTTCGCGTGCCAATCTTCCCAACCCAGCGCTTTCCGATCGTCCTCGCGCGCCTTACGGCGATGGTACTGGCGCTCGGCACCTGCCAGCTCGCGGCGGCGGGCGTCGGCGCGGACCGGGCCCGCCATGGTCACCTCGGGCGCTCGGCCGGCAACAGGCTCAGCGCCTCTCGCTCGGGAGCCCTCGGCTGCGAGCTCGCCGTCCGCGACGGCTCGCATCCGGGGGACGTGTTCGTGCTGTCCGACGGCGAGTCCCCGTCGTCGTCCCGCCTCCACGCGTTTGCGGTTCCGTTCGACGTCCTTTCTCCCCTGCCGGCTCCGCTAGGGAGCGCCGGCACGCTCGCCACGCTGCCGAGAGCTTCGGCGCCCGCCGCACCCTTCGTTCCCGCGCTCTCGGGCCGCGGTCCGCCGCACCGCTGATCTTCCGTAACCGTTCGCACCACAACCCAACGCGTTCACGGACGGCGGAGCGCCGTTGCGCATCCCGCGCGCCGAAAGGATCGTCGATGAAGAAGCTCTTCGAAGTCGTGCTGGCTTTCCAACCTGTCTCGCGAGCTCCCGGACACCGCGGCGGAGTGGCAGCGTGACGGCGAGGGCTGCCTCCGGCGCCACGGCCTCGGCCGCCGTGTCGAGCCCGCCCTCGTCTTCCTCGGCGGCCGCGCCGTCCACCGGTCCGTCGCCGGCCGCGCCGCGCGCGGGCACGCTCGTCGCGGACCTCACCTCGGGCCTCGTCGTCTTCTTGGTCGCGTTGCCACTCTGCCTCGGCGTCGCTCTGGCATCGAACGCACCTCTCTTCTCGGGCATCGTCGCCGGCATCATCGGCGGGCTCGTGGTCGGCGCGCTCAGCCAGTCGCACACGAGCGTCAGCGGACCCGCTGCCGGCCTCACCGCCGTCGTCGCGGCGCAGATCGCGGCGCTCGGGAGCTTCGAGGCATTCCTCCTCGCGGTCGCGATCGCGGGCGCGATCCAGATCGTCCTCGGCATCGTCGGCGCCGGCGGGATCGCGGACTTCGTTCCGTCGAGCGTCATCCGCGGGCTTCTCGGCGCGATCGGCCTCATCCTGATCCTGAAGCAGATCCCGCACCTCTTCGGGTACGACGCGGACCCGCTCGGCGACATGGCGTTCATCCAGCCGAACCAGGAGAACACCTTCAGCGGCCTCGCCCATCTCGCGTCCCGCATCCACGCGAGCGCGGCCGCGATCGGCCTGTTGTGCATGGCGCTCCTCGTCCTCTGGGATCGCACGAAGGCGCTCAAGCAGTCGCCGATCCCGGCGCCGCTCGTCGCGGTGCTGCTCGGCGTGGTCGGCAACGTCGTGCTCGGCCGCCTGAACGGCGGCTGGTCGATCGAGGCGAGCCATCTCGTCCAGGTGCCGGTGGCGCAGGATCTGCCGGAGTTTTTCGGATTCCTCCTGGCGCCCGACCTGTCGGCGCTCTCGAATCCCGTGGTCTACCGGGCCGCGATCACGATCGCGTTCGTCGCCTCGCTCGAGACGCTCTTGAACCTCGAGGCGGTCGACAAGCTCGACCCGCAGCGGCGGCACTCGCCGCCGAACCGTGAGCTCGTCGCGCAAGGCGTCGGCAACCTGGCGTCGGGGCTCATCGGCGGCCTGCCCGTCACGTCCGTGATCATCCGGAGCTCGGTGAACATCAACTCGGGAGGCAAGACCAAGCTCGCGACGCTCGTCCACGGCTGCCTGCTGTTGCTTTGCGTCGCGTTGCTCCCGACCTGGTTGAACCTCATCCCGCTCTCCGCCCTCGCCGCCGTGCTCATCACGACCGGCTTCAAGCTCGCGAGCCCGGCGCTCTTCCGGCAGATGTGGAACGCCGGCTACGAGCAATTCCTCCCGTTCGTGGTCACGATCTCGGCGATCCTGCTGACCGATCTCCTCATCGGCGTGCTGATCGGCCTCGGCTTCAGCATCGCGTTCATCTTGCGGAGCAACTACCGCCGCCCGCTCCACCGCACGCTCGAGAAGCACATTGGCGGCGACGTGCTGCACGTCGAGCTCGCGAATCAGGTGAGCTTCCTGAACCGCGCCGCGCTCCGGCGTGCGCTCGGCGAGGCCCCGCGCGGCGGCCACGTGCTGATCGACGCGCGCGCGACGGACTACATCGACACCGACATCCTCGGGGTGATCCGCGAGTACGAGCAGGAGACGGCACCGGCGCGTGGCGTGCAGGTGAGCCTCATCGGGTTCAAGCCGCGGTACGAGAAGCTCGAGGACCGGGTCCGGTACGCCGATTTCGCGACGCGCGACCTCCAGGAGAAGCTCACGCCCGACCAGGTCGTGGAGATCCTGCGCGAGGGCAACGGGCGTTTCCGGAGCGGCGAGGTGCTGACGCGCGACATGGCGCACCTGCGCCAGGGCGTCGCCGAGCGCCGCCATCCGCTCGCCGCCGTACTGAGCGGCTCGAGCTCCCGCACGCCGGTCGAGATGATCTTCGACGTCGGGCCGGGCGACATCTTCTGCACGCGCACCACGGGCAACGTCGCGGTGCCGAGCACCCTCGGAAGCCTCGAGTACGCGTGCGCCGTTGCTGGCGCGAAGGTGATCCTGGTTCTCGGCCACACCAACAACAAGGCGGTCGAGATCGCGGTGGAGTCGCTCCTGCGGGCGACCCCGCCGTCTCCGAACGGTGATTGCCCCAACCTCGACCCGATCCTGCGCGACATCCAGGAGTCGGCCGATCCCTCGTGGCGCGTCGACTGGGATCAGTTGTCCGACGAGGCTCGCCGCGCCCGGCTCGACGAGGTGTCGTACCGCCACGTGCAGCGCACGCTGCGGCGCATCCGGGAGCAGAGTCCCGTGCTCGCCGCGCTCGCGCACGAGGGACGCATCAAGCTCGTCGGCGGCCTCTACGACGTCCATACCGGCGCCGTGGCGTTCTTCGAGTAGACCGGGCCCGCGCGAGTTGACGTGCGCGCCCTTCCACGCCAGGGTGCGCCGCCATGTATCTCGCCTACACCCCAGAGGAAGACGCCCTCCGCGCCGAGCTCCGCGCCTACTTCGCGACCATCATGACGCCCGAGGTCGAGGCCGAGGTCGCGAACGGCGACACCGGCGGCCCGCACTGTCTCGCAGCCGTCAAGAAGATGGGACGCGACGGCTGGCTCGGCATCGGCTGGCCCAAGGAGTATGGCGGCCAGGGCCGCGGGCTCGTCGACCAGTTCATCTTCTACGACGAGTCGTGGCGCGCGATGGCGCCGATTCCCGCGCTCACCATCAACGCGATCGCGCACACGATCATGGCGTACGGGAGCGAGGAGCAGAAGCAGTTCTTCCTGCCGCGCATCCTGAAGGGCGAGCTGCACTTCGCGGTCGGCTACACGGAGCCGCAGGCGGGCACGGACCTCGCGTCGCTCAAGACCCGCGCGGTGCGCGACGGTGACGACTGGGTGATCACCGGCCAGAAGATCTACACGAGCCTCGCCGCCTACGCCGACTACATCTGGCTCGCCGCGCGCACCGACCCGGACGCGCCGAAGCACCAGGGCATCTCGATCTTCGCGGTGCCGACCACGAGTCCGGGCTTCTCGTACTCGACGATCCACACGCTCGTCTCGTCGGGCACGACCAACACGTTCTACGACAACATCCGCGTGCCGGCGTCGGCGCTGATCGGCAAGGTGAACAAGGGCTGGAAGCTCATCACCAACCAGCTCAACTACGAGCGCGTCGCGATCGCGCCACCGGGCATGGTCGAGAAGGTCTACGAGGACACCGTCGCCTGGGCGCGCGCCACGGCGCTGCCCGACGGCCGGCGCGTGATCGACCAGGAGTGGGTGCGGGCGAGCCTCGCGCGCGTGCATGCCCGGCTCGAGTACCTGAAGCTCGCCAACTGGAAGGCGATCACGTGCGCCGAGCCGAACCCGGGCATCTCGAGCACCACCAAGGTATTCGGCAGCGAGTTCTTCTGCGAGGCGTATCGTCTCCTCCAGGAAGTCTATGGCTCGGCCGGCATGCTGCGCAGCGACGCGCCGGGCGCGCCGACGCGCGGCCGGCTCGAACGCGCGTATCAGGGCACGCTCTTCCTCACCTTCGGCGGCGGTGTGAACGAGGTGCAACGCGATCTGATCGCGCTCTTCGGCCTCGGGATGCCCCGGGTGCCCCGTCACTAGAAAGACCAGGACGACACGACCATGGACCTCGAGCTCGACGAGAATCAGCGTTCCATCACCGATCTCACTCTTCAGATCCTGCGCGAGTCGCTGACGCGCGAGCGCCTGCGGGCGATCGAAGACTCCGACGATCACGTCGCAGCCGACGAGTGGCAGAAGCTCGCGACCGCCGGGCTTCTCGGCGTGCCGCTTCCCGAGGACGTGGGCGGCGGCGGCTTCGGGCTCGTCGAGGCGTGTCTCGTGCTCGAGCAGATCGGCCGGACCGTGGCGCCGCTTCCGTATCTCCAGACCGTCGTCGGCGCGGCGATGACGATCGACGCGTTCGGAACGCCCGCGCAGCGGAAGGCGCTGCTCCCACGGGTCGTCGACGGCTCGCTCGTGCTGGCGGTCGCGTTCGGCGAGTTCGGCGACGAGCTCGCGACGGCGCTCCCTGAGACGAAAGCCACGCGCGACGACGCCGGCTGGAAGCTCGACGGCGCGAAGCACCTCGTGCCGATGGCGCACGTCGCCGATCGGTTGCTCGTCTCGGCGCGCACGGGCCCGAACGCGTGCGGGGTCTTCCTCGTCGATCGCACCGCGCCCGGCGTCGCGCTCGAAACCACCGAGACGACGGCGCGCGAACGGCGCTCGACCGTGCGGCTCGCGGGCGTGCCCGTCGCGGCCGCCGACGTCCTCGGCGCGCCCGACGCCGGGCGCGAGATCGTCGCCGCCACCACGAAACGGCTTCTCGCCGGTCTCTGCGCGACGCAGGCCGGCGTCTCCGCGGAAGCGTTGAAGCTCACCGCCGCGCACGTCTCCGAGCGCGAGCAGTTCGGACAGAAGATCGCGACGTTCCAGGCGGTCGCGCAGCGCGCCGCCGACGCCTACATCGACGTCGAAGCGGTCACGCTGACGGCCCGCCAGGCGGCCTGGCTCCTCGCGAACGGACGGTCCGCCGACGAGGCGCTCCACACTGCGAAGTTCTGGGCGGCGGAAGGCGGCTTCCGCGTCGCGCACGCCGCGCAGCACCTGCACGGCGGCATCGGCGTCGACACCGAGTATGCCCTCTTTCGATATTTCCGGTTGACGCGCCAGATCGAGCTCACCCTCGGCGGCGCCGCCGTGCATTTGAAGGAGCTCGGCGACAGGATCGCGGGACCGACGGCGGCGTAGGCGCCGGGACGGGTAGCGGCGAGCTACCTCGGAGGTAGCGCCTCTCCTGCAAAGGAGATCGCGTCGCCATGAAACCTCTCGCCGTATCGAAGGAAATCGAGCAGCTCGAAACCCCCACGAAACCGTCGTGCGGGCGCATCGAGTACCACGAGCAGGGCGACGGTCCGGTCGTGGTGTTCGTGCCCGGCTCGTTCAGCACGGGCGCCGCGTGGCGGAACGTCGTCCAAGCCCTCCGTGGGCGATGGCGCGTCGTCACCACGAGCCTCCTCGGCTACGGCGGGACCGACGAGCGCCGTGACGTCGCGGCGCCCCGCATGGCCGACGAGATCGAGCTACTCGAAGAAGTGATCCGGCGCGCCGGGCGCGGCGGGCCGGTGCATCTGGTCGGTCATTCCTTCGGCGCGCAGGTCGCGCTCGCGACGGCGGTGCGCGCGTGTGCGCCGCTCACGAGCCTCTGCCTCATCGAGCCGCCGTGTCCGGGCGCGCTTCGTCTCGCCGGCGAGGACGCGCGGTTCGCGGAGTTCCGCACCATGACCGATCGCTACTCCGCCGCGTGGCATGCCGGCGAACGCGATGCGGCGCGCCGCGTGATCGACTTCTACGGCGGCGCGGGAACCTTCGACGCCTTCCCCGCGCGCGTCCGTGAGTTCGTCGTGCGGACGACCGCTGCGAACCTTCTCGATTGGGTCCTGGCGTACGCCGACACGACGTCCGCGCGCGAGCTCGCCGCCGTCACGGTGCCGACGCGCGTGCTGCGCGGTACGCTCGGTCATCCGGCGGTTCGCCGCAGCAACGAGCTGATCGCCCGGGCGCTCCCGCATGCGGAGCTCGTCGACGCCGCGGGCGCGGGTCATTTCATGATCGCCACGCACGCCGCCGAGGTGGCGGCGCGCGTCGAAGCGCACGCGGTGGCGGCTGGCATCGGACGGGTTTGACCCATCCATCGTCGCGTGCGACGCAAGAGCGGATGGTTCCGGCGCCCGATCTGCCGCCGCGCGTCCTCGCGCTCGTTCGCCACGATCATCACGCGCTCGAGCCGCGGCTCGACGAGCTGCTCGAGGCGCTCGGCCACAACGGCGCCCGCGAGATCTGGCACAAGCACGGCACGTTCCTCGATCACTTGGTCGGGGTCTGGCGCGTCCTGATCGCATGGGGGCAGCCGGCCGACGTCTGTCGGCTCGGCCTCATGCACAGCATCTATTCGAACAGCAACGTCCGCATGAAGGTATTCGACGCCGAGCACGGCGACGGCCGCGCGACGGTGCGCGCCCTGATCGGCGAGGAAGCGGAGCGGCTCGTCCATCTCTTCTGCGTGATCCGTCGGGACGAGCTGCTGCCGTTCGGCGATCTCGCCGTGCCCGCGGAAGGTCTCGAGGTCGGATTGATCCATGGCGCCGCGAAGGTCCGGCTCTCGCGGCGCGAGCTCGGCATCTTCCTCGTCGTCACCATGGCGGACTATGCCGAACAGTTCTTCAGCTGGCAGGACCGGCTCTTCGGCATGGCCGAGGGCCACGGCGCGCGCACCCTCTGGCCGGGCGACAACCGGCCGGGGATCTGGATGGGCTTGAACGCGCGTCTCGGCCTCCGCGCCGCCGCGTGCGGCGCGGACCCGCTGCCGCCGGTGTTCGCCCACTGCACGGCGGGGATCGAGCGTGCGGCCGAGACCGAGGCCCGCGACCGCTACTGGCAGGTCGTTTGCGACAGCGCGTGCCCGCCCGAGCGTGCGGAGCAGGAGCTCCTCGCCGTGACCGCACTGAACCCGTTCATCGCCGAGCCGCACGTGCTGCTCGCGCAGACCTGGGTCGGGCAAGAGCGCTGGGCGGACGCGGAACGGGCGGCGACCGCGGCGCTCGCGCTCCAGTCGGAGTGGGCGACGCCGTGGGACAAGCGGGTCTCGTGGGAAGCATGGGTGGCGTGGACACGCGTGCTGCTGAAGGCGGGCCGCGAGCGCACCTGGCCGGCGGACGCGCTCGGCATCATCAGTCTCGGAGAGGTGCGACCCGGCGTCTGACGCCGGGGAGTGCTCGACCATGCTCACCGTCGACGACGTCCGGGCGATCGCGCTGTTCGCGAGCCTCTCCGAGACGGAGCTCGCGCGGGTCGCGGAGATGGCCGCCGACATCCATCTTTCCGCGGGCGAGTGGGCGGTTCCCGAAGGAGGGGAGCGCGCCATCTTCGGCGTGCTCGCGGGCAAGATCGAGGTCGTCAAGCGCATCGACGGCGTCGAGCGCACGCTCGGCTGGCGCGCGCCCGGGACGATGTTCGGCGAGGTGCCGATGACGCTCGGCTCGCCGTTTCCGGGCGGGTACCGCGCCGCGGAGCCGTCGCGCGTGCTGCGACTCGAGCCCGCGCAATACTACGCGATCGCCGCCGCGACGCCGGAGGTCGCGTTGAAGGTCGCCGCCCTCGCGCGCGAGCGCATCGGCGGCCTCCAGAGCATCGCGGCCGAGCGGCCGAAACCGCGCGTGACGATTCTCGGCAACCGGTGGGATCCGGAGTGCGGCGCGCTCCGCCGGTTCCTCGCGCGGAACGAGATCAGCTTCGAATGGGTGACGCCGGACGCGCCGGACCTCGCGCAGAAGTGGCCCGGTGACGTTCCGGCGGACGTCGCGTGCCCCGACGTGCTGCTGGCGGACGGCGCGCGCCTCCGGCAGCCCGGCATGCGCGCGCTCGCCAAGGCGCTCGGCCTCCAGACGCATCCCGCGCGCGAGGAGTACGACGTCGTGATCATCGGCGGCGGTCCCGCCGGGCTCGCGGCCGCCGTCTACGGCGCGTCGGAGGGCTTGCGCACGATGGTGGTCGAGCGCGAGGCGCCGGGCGGGCAGGCGGGCACCTCCTCGCGGATCGAGAACTATCTCGGCTTTCCCGCGGGCGTGTCGGGCGACGAGCTCGCGAGCCGCGCGCTCCAGCAGGCACGGCGACTCGGCGCCGAGATCCTCGTCACGCGCACGGTGCAGCGGCTCGATCCGGCGAGCCGGGAGCTCGTGCTCGACGGCGGCGACGTCGTCCGCGCGCGGACCGCGATCATCGCGAGCGGCGTGTCCTGGCGGCGCCTCGAGATCGCGGGCGCCGAACGCCTCATCGGGAAGGGCGTCTACTACGGCGCGGCGCGGAGCGAGGCCGGCGCGACGCAAGGACTCGACGTGTACCTGATCGGCGCCGGCAACTCCGCCGGCCAAGCGGCGCTCTACTTCGCGAGCCACGCCCGGGCCGTCACGCTCGTGGTGCGCGGGGAGTCGCTCGAGAAGAGCATGTCGCACTACCTGACCGAGCAGGTGCGCGCGAAAGGCAACATCGAGGTCATGCTGCGCTCGGAGGTGCAGGCCGTGCACGGCGACACGCACCTCACCGCGATCGACGTGCTCGACGGCGCGACGGGCGCGGTGCGCCGGCAAGACTGCGGCGGCTTGTTCGTCTTCATCGGCGCCGACGCCGAAACCGAGTGGCTTCCCGACCAGATCGCGCGCGACGAGCGCGGGTACGTCGTGACCGGCGACGA
This sequence comes from Thermodesulfobacteriota bacterium, assembly GCA_036781285.1. Classification (GTDB taxonomy): domain Bacteria; phylum Desulfobacterota; class Binatia; order UTPRO1; family UTPRO1; genus UTPRO1. The sequence goes on from DAIQBH010000054.1 coordinate 13,241, forward strand.
CGTGGTGAAGGCGGGACGCTGGCCGCTCGGCCGCGACCCGTACCTCCTCGAGTCGAGCGTTCCCGGCATCTTCGCGTGCGGGGACGTCCGCTTGAGCCCGGTGAAGCGCGTCGCGGCGGCGGTCGGTGAGGGCAGCATGGCGATCGCGTTCGTGCACCAGTTCTTGCAAAGCGAGGGCCGGGCGACGCGCGCCTGAGCCGGCCGGTCAGCGCTCGAGCGCGTAGACCGTCCGGGGCCCCGTGAGCCCTTTCAGCTCGTACTCGCCGCGATGGGCCCACACCTTCGGGATCGCGCCAGGCGGCCTGGGTCCGGGCGGGATCTCGTACGCGTCGCGCCCGCCTCGATGACGAGCTGCGTGCCGTCGGTCATCGTCACCTCGAGCTTTCCCGAAATGGCGTAGCCGATGTGCCGGATCCGGCAGGACGACGTCGATGTGTCCGCTCGGGAACATCCGTACTTCATCGGGCGTCGCGAAGCTCTTCCGCTGTAGTCGCGGCATTGGAACCTCCGAACGGGGCGATTTGGTTTACACGCGGAGACGGCGTAGCAGCAACGTCGGGGACATTCTCCCATCGGAGGTGCAAAGTGAAGATCGTCGTCATCGGCGGCAGCGGCCTCATCGGCTCGAAGGTCGTGCAAGCGCTCCGCGAGGCAGGTCACGAGGCGATCTCCGCCTCGCCGCGGAGCGGGGTCGACGCCTCGACCGGTCGCGGGCTCGCCGAGGCGCTCGCGGGGGCGGACGTCGTCGTGGACGTTTCCAATTCCCCGTCCTTCGAGGACGCGGCCGTGCTGGCGTTCTTCGAGAGCTCGAGTAGGAATCTGGCTCGCACCGAGCGCGAAGCCGGGATCCGCCACCACGTCGCGCTCTCGATCGTCGGCATCGAGCGCCATCCCGACAGCGGCTACTTCCGCGCCAAGCTCGCCCAGGAAGCCATCATCAAGGAGGCGGGCGTTCCGTACACGATCGTCCGGGCGACGCAGTTCTGCGAGTTCCTCGACGCGATCGCCGGTGCGGGCACCGTCGACGGCAAGGTTCGGCTGCCGGGTGCCGGCTTCCAGCCGATCGCGGCCGCCGACGTCGCCGCGGTCGTGGCCGAGGTCGCGCAGGCCGCGCCCTCCGACGCGACGATCGACATCGCCGGTCCCGAGCGGTTGCCGTTCTGCGAGCTGATCGCGCGCTATCTGAAGGCCATCGGGGACTCGCGTGAGGTCGTGCGCGATCCGGAGGCCCGCTACTTCGGTGCCCGCCTGGAGGAGGGCTCGCTCGTCCCCGCGGGCGCCGCACGGCTCGGCAAGACGACCCTCGAGGACTGGCTGCAGACCCGCGCGCGCTAGGCTAGGCGGCGTCAGTCCCGGAGGAACGCGAGGAGGTCGGCGTTCACCGCGTCCTTCTGCGTCGTGCACATGCCGTGCGAGCCTCCCGGGTAGACCTTCAGCGTCGCGTTCTTCACGAGCTTCGAGGACAGCAGGGCCGAGGCGCCGATCGGCACGATCTGGTCGTCGTCGCCGTGGAGGACGAGGGTCGGCACGTCGATCTTCTTCAAGTCTTCGGTGAGGTCGGTCTCAGAGAACGCTGCGACGCAGAAATAGGCGGCGGGGAAGCCGGCCATCATCCCTTGCCGCCAGAACGATTCGCGAACGCCCTCGGACACCTTCGCGCCCGGACGGTTGTATCCGTAGAAAGGTACGGAGAGGTCCTTGAAGAACTGCGAGCGGTCTTTCACGACGTTCGCGCGGATCTCGTCGAAGACCTCGATCGGTAGTCCGCCGGGGTTGGCGGACGTCTTCAGCATCAACGGAGGGATCGCGCCGATCAGCACCGCCTTCGCGACGCGCTTCGTGCCGTGCCGGCCGATGTAGCGCGTGACCTCGCCGCCGCCGGTCGAGTGGCCGACGTGCACCGCGTCGCGGAGGTCCAAGGCCTCGACGAGCGTCGCGAGATCGTCGGCGTACGTGTCGAGGTCGTTGCCGTGCCAGGGCTGGCTCGACCGTCCGTGGCCACGGCGATCGTGGGCGATGCAGCGATAGCCGCGCGACGCGAGGAAGAACATCTGATCCTCGAACGCGTCGGCACTCAGCGGCCACCCATGGCTGAAGACGACGGGCTGACCCGTGCCCCAGTCGTCGAAGTAGATCTCGGTGCCGTCCCTCGTCGTGATCGTGCTCATGGCCGGTCCTCTCGACGCAGCTTGGGCCGCGCGCTCCACGTTGGCAAGCCGCGCTGCGGGTCGAGAGGACCGTCATGGCGTCGGCGTTCGACGGCTACGTGGCCGGATCGGTTCGATCCCCCCGCGCGAGCGCAGCGGACTGCGCGACGCTGATGCCGTGCGCCAGCGGATCGGCATGGCGGTGCGCGAGACGCCATTCGGATCCGTCGCGGCGATACACGAGAGTCACGCGGAGGGCCCAGTCCTGCGCGGGCAGGGCTCCGACCTCCACGTTGGAGCGCTCGATGACGGCGAGCACGACCATCTCCGCCGTGGCCCACGCCGAGACGAGCTCCATCTCGAACGTGCCGTTCTTGAAGAAGCGCCCGAGCTCTTTCCGCGATTCGATCGTGTCGGTGGGGTGCGTGGGTGTGCCGCCGAACGGCGACATCAGGGTGAAGTCGTCCGCGAGCCCGATGAGCGCATAGAAGCGATCGGCGTCGCCGCGCATGAGGGCGGCGTTCGCGTCCTCGGACCGCTTGGCCAGCCGCGCTACGTTCGCATCCGTGGCGAGGTCTTTCGGCACCGCGGCGGCCAAGCGCGGCGCTCCCGTCATTTCCAGTGCGGCGAGCCCACCTGCCGCGGCGAGAACCGAACGTCGTGAGATCGTCATGAATCGCTCCTTCGTCTGAGTGGTTGCAATCGGCGGGTGGCCCGGCCGACTCGAGAACGATCCGCTTTCGGCTCTCATGAATCCAATGATACGTCCTCAGCGATATGCTGAAGGAAATTAATCTCGCGGCCGCCGACCTCAACCTGCTCGTCTTGTTCGAGGCCGTCCTGAAGGAGGGACACGTCGGCCGCGCCGCCGACCGCATGCACCTGACGGCCTCCGCGGTCAGTCACGGCCTCGGCCGCCTGCGTAGGATGCTCGACGATCCGTTGTTCCTGCGGACGCCGAAGGGCGTCGTGCCGACGGCGCGCGCGCGCGAGCTCGCGGCCCCGATCGGGGAGGTGCTGGCGCGGGTGAAGAGCGTACTCGCGACCGCCGCGCCGTTCGATCCCGCGACCTCGACCCGGCGCTTCACGATCGGCGCGCCGGACGGCGTCTCGGCCGTCGTGCTGCCCGCGCTGCTCGCCTCCCTGCGCCGGAGCGCGCCCGGCATCGACGTCAGCGTCCGGCAACTGCTCCCCGTCGAAGGGGAAGCCGCTCCCGAGCGGGCCTGGCGACCCGCGTTCGCGGAGCTCGAAGCGAGGACCATGGACGTCGCGATCCTGCCCTCCGACGACATCCCGGCACGCTTTCATCCGCGCGTGGTCTACGAGGAGGATTTCGTCGTCGCGGCGCGGTCGCGTCATTCGTTCACCATGAGGCCCACCCTCGATCGCTACTGCGCGATGCAGCACCTCGTCGTTTCGCTGGCGGGTGATCCCTACGGCTTCGTCGACCGCATTCTCGCGGAGGCGGGCCGGACGCGCCGGGTCGCGCTGACGGTGCCGAACTTCATGTTCGCGCTCGCGGTCATCGCCGAGACCGATCTGATCTCGGCGCTGCCGCGGCGCTTCGTCGCCTTGCACGGTCCCCGTTTCGGGGTCGTAGGCGTCGAGGCGCCGGTGCCGCTCGGCCGCTTCCGGCTCAACGCCGTCGCCCCGCGAGGGGCGATGATGGATACGGGCCTCGCGTGGCTCTTCGACGCGCTCACGCCTCCGCCAGCACCTCGACCGCGGCGACCGCCGGCTCGAACCAGCGCGCCCGCACCGCGCGATGCTCCGCGTCCGCGAAAAACCGCTCGCGGCTCCCGTCGTTCGGGAAGACCATCGGGAAGACGCGATTGATCCGCGGGCTCGGCCCGACGAGCCGGTCGCGAGGTTAGAGCGCCGCCGCCGACGCGTCCCGCACCTCGCCGATCCGTCCGACGGGTGGGTCGCCGCCATCGAACGCGCGTGCCATGTCGAGGCCGATACCGCTCCCGGCGCCGGTGATGATCACGCGATCGATGCGATCGGCCTTGGGTCAGGCCTCCTTTTTCTCGCTCCCTGACTAGCGCGATCGTTCGAACCGGAAAATCGTAGGTCATGGAATCGATCGCAGCGGGTTCCGAGCTGTGCTGGCATTGCGGCCGAGCGGTCGAGGGGGCCGACCGTTTCTGTCGCGGGTGTGGCGAGGGGCAGGGTGCCGCGCTCGCCTGGTACTACCGGCCGCTCTGGATCGCCGTACTGGCGCTCACGGCCCTCGGGCCCTTCGCCGTCGTGTTGATCATGCGTACGCCGCGCCTCGGTCGCGCGGCCAAGTGGCTCGCGTCGCTCGCGCTCGTGGGAGTCTCGGCGTACGTGGTGTGGGCGCTCCGAGCGGCGCTCGACGCGATGCTCGAGATCTAGCGCTAGACGTCGGCCGGCGACGTCTAGCGCGCGTCGCCTTTGACGACGGCGATGTTGTTGCGGATACGATCCTTGTCGGCCTCCGTCAGCGACGACTCCGACGCGATCCGCGTGTAGAGCGCGGCGCTCTCCTGCGCGCGGCCCTTCCCGGCGAGATACGCCGCCTTGTGCTCGGCGACGAAGAAGCGCGAGTGCTGGCGCTCGTAGGACATGCCGCGGTCGTACCACGCGAGCGCGTCGTCCGACCGCCCGAGCTTTTCGGCAACGCCGGCGGCCTGGAGGCAGGCATTGGCCTTGTCGAGGTCGGAGACGCCGCTCGCGACGAGCGCCTGTATCGACTCGAGCGCTTCCGCGTGCCGTTCCTTCTCGACGCAGTAGTCGGCCTTGCGGAGGGCCACGACGTAGCGATCGACCGACCGCTCGAACCGGATGCCGCGGTCGTACCAGCGCAACGCCTCGTCGACCCGATCGAGCTTGTCGCTGACGACCGCCGCGTTCACGCACGCCATCGCCTTCCCGAAATCGTCGAGATCGGCCTCGGTGAGCTGCGCGAAGATCGCCAGCGCCTCGGTGAGACGGCCGTTGTTCACGTGGTCCGCGGCGATATGGAAGGCCTGATCGTGGTCGCTGGAAGCCATGACGCCGTTCCTTTCACGGATCGGCGGACCGCGCTATGCAGCCCGCATGATCTTCGAGGAGGTGCGCGCGGGCGGGTGCTGCTCCTACGTGGTCGCGTGCGGCGACACGTGCGCCGGCGTGATCGTCGACCCGGAGATCTCGCAGCTCGATCGCACGCTCGGGCTCGTGAGCAAGCTCGGTATCCGCGTGCACTACGTCGTCGACACGCACACGCACGCCGACCACTTCACGGCGTCGCTCGAGCTGGCGCGGCGACTCGGCATCCCGCGGGTGATGTATCGTGGCAGCATCGCGCCCGACGTCGACGTCCGCATCGACGACGGCGAGATGCTGATCGCGGGCCGCCTGCGGATCCGCGCGATGCACACGCCGGGTCACACGGACGACTCGATCTCGCTCGTGCTCCCGGACCGGGTGCTGACGGGCGACACGCTGCTCCGCGGCGCGACCGGCCGAACCGATCTGCCGACCGGCGATCCCGACGCGCTCTACGACAGCCTGTTCGGGCGGTTGCTCCAGCTCGACGACGGGCTCGCCGTGTATCCCGGGCACAACTACAAGAACGTTCCGGTCTCGACGGTCGGCGAGGAGAAGGCGTACAATCCTCGGCTCCAGAAGCGGGATAGGGCGGCGTTCGTCGAGCAGATGCGGGCCTTGAACATCGGCATGCCCGACCACCTGACCGAGGCGCTTCGCACCAACCGCACCGGCGGCAAGACGGTCGCCCAGCTCCTCGAAGAAGCCGCGCAGCGGATCGCGTTCATGTCGATGGAGGAGGTGCGCGAGCGCGTGAGCGCCGGCGGCGGGGGGCTCGTCGTTCTCGACATCCGCGAGCGCGACGCCTACGACGCCGGCCACGTTCCGAATGCGCTCCACGTGCCGCGCGGCCAGCTCGAGATCCGCATCGACTCGGTCCTGCCCGATCCGACCGTGCGCGTCGTGACGTGCTGCGAGTTCGGAAAGATCTCGACGCTCGCCGCGGACACGCTCCGTACGATGGGCTTCGCGCGTGCCGTCGCGCTCGACGGCGGCATGAAGGCGTGGCGCGAGGCGGGTTATCCGCTGGAGCCGGCCGCGCCGAAGTCCTGACGCGTCGTTGCTGCCGATCCTCGACGCGTGAGCGATGGTCTTCGTACTCCGCGACTCCTCGTCGCGTTCGGCGGACTGTCCTACGTCCTGTTCCCGATCCCGATCGTCACGCTCTACTGGAAGGATCAGATCGGGCTCTCGCTGACGGAGATCATGTTGCTCCAGGCGATCTTCGGGACCGCCTCGGTACTGCTGGAGTTCCCGTCGGGCTACGTCGCCGACCGGGTCGGCTACCGGACGTCGCTGGTGATCGGCATGACGGTCTGGGCGGTCGGGTGGGTGTTCTACGCGACCGGCGACACCTTTGCCGGCGTCGCCGTCGCCGAGATCCTGCTCGGTGCCGGGCATGCCTTCGTCTCGGGCGCCGATGCCGCGCTGCTCTTCTCGTCGTTGAACGCTGCCGGTCGGATCGGTGAGTACCGGCGCTGGGAGGGGCGCGTTCGCGCGGCGGGGCAGGCGTGCGAGGCGGCGAGCTCGGCGGTGGGCGGTTGGCTCTACTCGGTTGCCCCGCGGCTGCCGATCTGGCTCGAGCTACCCGTGGCGCTCGCCGGGCTCGGCATCGCGCTTCGCATGGACGACGGCCGCGCGCGCGCGGCGGTCACGACAGGACACGCGGCGCGGATGTGGCACGTCACGCGGTACGCGCTCACGCACGCGCGGCTCCGGACTGCGATGCTGCTGAGCGTCGTTCTCGGCCAGTCGACGTTCGTCATGGTGTGGCTCATTCAGCCGTGGATGCAGCGGCGCGGCATCCCCGTCGCCTGGTTCGGACCGCTCTGGGCCGCGGCCCACGTCTGGTTGGCGCTGGTGTCGCTCGCGAGCGCGCGGATCGCCGACGCGCTCGGCGCGCGGACGGTTCTCGTCGTGTGCGCGCTCCTCGCGGTCACGGGCTACGCGACGCTCGGAGTCTTCGACGCCGCGTGGGCGGTCGTCTTCTACCTCTGCTTCATGACGACGCGGGGACTCCAGGGCCCCATCCTCACGACCGTCATCCAGGCCGACGCGCCGGCCGACGACCGCGCGAGCGTGCTCTCGCTGAACGCGCTCGGCTTCCGGCTCGCGTTCGTCGCGTGTGGCCCCGCGATCGGGGCCCTCGTCGACCGCATCGGACTGGAGCCGGCCCTCGAGCTGCTGGCCATCGTGTTCGCCGTAGCGCTTGCCGTGAGCCTCGCGATCTTCACGCGCGCGCACCCGTCCGCGGGATCGGAGCACTGACCGGCGACACGTCCCGTGCCCGACGTCGGCTTCGCGCTTGCCGCGTCGCGACGGACTGATAGCTCTCGCGCCATGGACGTCGGGGGGCTGCTCGGACGGGCGCTCGGGCCGGTTCTCCTGCCGGTGAAGCTCGCGCGCTTCTTCCGGCGCGAGCCGAGCGTCGCGTCGGGTCTCGTGTCCCTGCGGACCGCGATCGCCACGCGCGAGGAGCGCTTCCTCGCGATGGCGCGGCGCGAGATTTACGGGCGGCCGCGCGCGGTCTACGCGCGTCTGCTCGCTCGCGCCGGCTGCACGTACGAAGATCTCCTTGCCCTCGTCGGGGCCGATGGCCTCGAGGCCGCGCTCGCACGGCTCGCGGCGGAAGGCGTGCGGCTCACCGAAGCGGAATTCCGGGGGCGTGTCGACGTCGAGCGGTCTGGTCTGCGTATGCGCGTGTGCGCCGACGACCTCGTGCCGGCGCGGTTCGACGTCGGCCTTCTCGCGAACAGCTCGGGCAGCGGCGGGTCGCCGCTGCCATGCCTCTATCCGATGGAATGGATGGAGCTCGAGGCGTGCGTCGTGGAAGCGTTCCTCGGCGCGCACGCGCTCCACGACCACGTGCACGCGACCGACGACGCGCGGCTCACGGGCGGCGCGGGTCCGAAGTTCATGGCGTACCTCGGGCGGCACGGGATCGGCTGCGCGCGTTGGTTCGTGCGCGACGTTCCGCTCGCGGGCGCCCTCGTGCGCTCCTACCACGCGATCGTCGCCCGCGAGCTCGCCTTCGCGGGGCGCTGGTTCGGACGGGGATTCCCGCGCCCGACCGCCGCGACGGACGTCGAGGTCGCGGCGTGGATCGGGTCGGAGCGCCGCGCGGGCCGCCACTGCTGCGTTCGCCTCGCGGTCGGGCGCGCCGTCGACGTCGTGCGCGCGGCGGCGAACGCCGGGATCGCGCTCGACGGCACCGTCTTCATCGCGAGCGGCGAGCCGCTCACGGCGGCACGCCGTCGCGCGATCGAGGCGAGCGGCGCACGCGTGATCCCGCAGTACGGCTTCGTCCCCGGCGGGCTGCTCGGCGTCGGCTGCGGCCATCCGACCGCGCCCGACGACATGCACGTGATGGCGCACACGCTCGCCGTCGTCGGCGATCCGGAACCGGACGCGACGCGGCGGCGACTGCTCGTCACGACGCTGAACGCGCGCGCGCCCTCGATTCAGCTCAACGTCGAGAACGGCGACGTCGCCGAGATCGTCGACCGCGATTGCGGCTGCCTGCTCGGAGAGACCGGCCTCCGTCGGCACGTGGCGCGCGTCGGGAGCGATCGCCAGGTGACGCTCGGCGGGACGAAGTATCCGGTCGAGGATCTCGTCGCGCTCGTCGAGCAGCGGTTGCCCGAGCAGTGCGGGGGAAGCGTCGGCGACTACCAGCTCGTCGAAGAGCAGGAGAGCGACGGCCGCGGCTACCTCACGTTGCGCGTCCATCCTCGCGTGACGTGCCGCGCGAGCACGGATCTGCTCGCCGCGCTCCGGGACGGGCTCGCGACCGGATCGCGCGGGGCGAGCTTCATCACCGACCTCTGGTCCCGACGCGGCCTGCTGCGCGTCGTGCGCCAGGCCCCGAGCGCGAGCGCGCGCGGCAAGGTGCCTGCCGTGCTGACGCTGGCGTCGCACGCGCTCGGCGCGGCCGAGGCTGCGGCCGACGCGGTCACGGAGTAGCGGGCGGCGGCGCGGCGGGGCCCCGCGTCGCGCGCACCAGCATCCGCCAGATGCCGATCAGCAACGGGCCCGGGGTCGTTCCAGGCGAAGATCGCCCAGGCCCGCGTACCCAACAGCGAGCGCAGCCACGCGCCGAGCCCGAGGCGCCCGGCCGCCCGTGCTTCCAGGAATGCCAGAGTGTCCCATTCCTCGTTGACGTATTGCACGCCGATCCGGCCGTCGGGTGCGGCGGTCTCGTCGGGTCGGCGGTCGTCCGCGGTCAGATGCCGATGGGCGATCCAGGCGAGGTCGACGCCGGCGGTGATGCCGAGCTGGTTCCCGGAGACGGTGCGCGGATTGATCTCCATAAGGACGTACGCGCCGTCGATCGGGTCGCGTTTGAACTCGACCATGACGAGGCCGCGGTAGCAGAACGCCGCGAGGAGCCGTCGGCTCTCGTCGACGATCTCCGGAACGTCGACCGTGCGTTGCAGACAACCGTCGCCGAATCCGGTGGGGAACTGACGGAGCTTCTGCACGGTGAACCAAGCGCCCTCGCGGCCGTCGGCGTCCCCAAAGGCGCTGTACCAGAAGACCGCGTCGTCACCGCCGGTCACGATCTCCTGCACCATGAAGCGCGCGCCGGTCGCCTCGCACCGCGCGAACGCCGTGATCAGCTCGTCGGGTGACGCGACCACGACGACCTTGCGGTTCCCGATCCGCGGCCGGCCGACGTACGAGGTGACGGCTTGAGGATGACGGGGTACGCTTCAGCCGCCGTGTACTGGAGGCGCTTGTCGACGATCCGCCCGAACGCCTCGCCGTCGGGCACCACGAAGCGGAGGCTGCCGGCGCGCAGACGCTCCGCATTCCGCGAGAGCAGCTCGCAGTGCTCGTCGGTCAGCGCGCGAGCGAGCGCCGCGAGCCACACCTCGGGCTCGTGCTCCACCGGCGGCATGCGCACGCGGCACCCGAACCGCGAGAACGACCCGAGGAGCCGCTGGGACACGAGGTGGAGGGTGGGGATCCCCCGCCGCGCGAAGCGCCGCAGCACGCTCAGGTCGTTGGTGGATCCGATGCCGAGGAGGATCGCGGGGGGCGCGGTCGGCGGCAGCCCTGCCAGCCATGCGTCCAGCGCGCGATCGCGTTCCATGTCGACGCTCCCTCTACTGGTCGCGTACCCGAAATCGCTGCCGCGCGGGCCGGAGGGCGAAACGAAGCGGCGAGCCCGCCGGCCTTCACCGGCGGGCTCGCTACCGATCGATGCTCAGTCCAACCGCTCGATGATCGTGGCGTTCGCCATGCCGCCGCCCTCGCACATCGTCTGGAGGCCGTAGCGGCCGCCGGTGCGCTCGAGGACGTTCACCATGGTCGTCATGAGGCGCGCGCCGCTCGCGCCGAGCGGGTGACCGAGGGCGATCGCGCCGCCGTTCAGGTTGACCTTCGCGAGGTCGGCGTCGAACTCCTTCTGCCAGGCGAGGACGACGGGCGCGAAGGCCTCGTTGATCTCGACGACGTCGATGTCCTTCAGCCGCAGGCCCGAGCGCTTGAGCGCGTTGTGCGTCGCCGGGATCGGACCCGTCAGCATGATGACGGGGTCGACGCCGCCGAGCGCGAAGGTATGGAAGCGGGCGCGCGGACGGAGGCCGAGCTCGAGCGCCTTCGACTTCTCCATCACCAGCACCGCGGCCGCGCCGTCGGTGATCTGGCTCGAGTTGCCGGCGCTGATGACGCCGTCGTCCTTGAACGCGGGCTTCAGGCTCATCAGCTTCGCGAGCGAGCTGTCGGCGCGGATGCCCTCGTCGGTGGTGATGACGTCGCGGCTGCCGTCGGGACGCTTCACCTCGACGGGCACGATCTCGTTCGCGAACCAGCCGTTCCGCGTCGCGGCGGCGGCCTTCTGGTGCGAGCCGACCGAGAACTCGTCGAGCGTCTCGCGCGAGAGCCCCCACTTTTCGGCGATGATCTCGGCCGAGATGCCCTGCTGCACGAGCCCGCCGACGCCGTAGAGGTTCTGGTCGATGTAGCGCTGCATCATGGTCGGCCCGAACGGGGCGCCGCCCGTGTACGCGCTGGTGCCCATGGGCACCCGGCTCATCGATTCGACGCCGGCGGCGATCACGACGTCGTAGGCGCCCGCGATCACGCCCTGCGCCGCGAAGTGCAGCGACTGCTGGCTCGACCCGCACTGGCGGTCGACCGTCGTGCCCACGACCGACTCGGGGAACCCCGCGGCGAGCGCCGCGTTCCGTCCGACGTTCAAGCTCTGATCGCCCACCTGGCTCACGCAGCCCATGATGACGTCCTCGACGAGGGCCGGGTCGACGCCCGACTTCTCGACGAGGGCGCCGAGGGCCTTCGCCGCGAGATCCACGGGATGGATCGGGTAGAGCGCTCCGGTCTGTTTGCCGCGGCCGAGCGGCGTGCGGACGGCTTCGACGATGACGGCTTCACGCATGGGAATCTCCTTTGAATGCCCGGAATCGGAGGGAATGAATTCCGTGCACTTTGCTGCATGCGCCACGCCGCCGCAACCCGAGGCGGCCGAGGTCAGTCGCGGTTTCGGACCTGCCGCTGCATGGCGTCGAGGTACTCGTCGAGCTCCTCGACGCTGCTGAAAAGCCCGCCCGTCGGGATCGCCTTCACGATCTCCAGGACTTTTCGCACCGGCGGCTGCGGGTTCACGACGGCGACCTGCCCGCCGCGGGGCTCGATCGTCTTCCGGGCCCGGACGAAGCACCGGATGCCGGCGCTGCTCAGGTACTCGAGCGCGCCGAGGTCGAACACGAGGCGCGTGAGGCCCGTGTTCGCGAGCACCCGGCTGAGGGCCGCGTCGAGCTGCCCGGCCGTGTTGGAGTCGAGCCGGCCCGTGAGGGCGAGCGTGGGAGGATTGGGACGTTCGTCGATCGTCAATGACATGGGACACCTCGCTGGGATTCAGGATTGGGGTTCAGTCGCACTTCCAGGACGTTCCAGCCGTCGATCCGCGCGTAGCGACACGTGTCGGCGAGCCGTTGTACGAGGAGGATGCCGAGCCCGCCGATCTCGCGGTCCGCGATGGCGGCGTCGAGGCGTGGGCTTTCGCGTGCGGTCGGATCGAAGCGCGCGCCGTCGTCGCGAAACCCGAGCACGATCGCGGACGGCGTCAGGCTGCACTCGACCACGAGGCGGACGCCGCCGCCGGCCGATGCGGCTTCGCGGACCACGTTCGTGAGCAGCTCTTCGGTGATGAGCTCGACGTCGTCGCGCCGCTCGCGGTGGACGTCGCGCGCCGCCAGGATCGCGGCGAGCCACTGCTGCGTTCGCCGGATGCCGTCGGCCGACGCCTCCGGCGTGATCCGCCAGCATACGGCGCCGTCCGCGTCGGACACCGCGACCTCCGGCGGGCGGAAGCCGAGTGCCAGCACGGTGAGATCGTCGGTCGCGTGGAAGCCGGACCCGTCCGTGTCGACGCCGTCGACGATCGCCCGCACGAGCGCGTCCGCGTCGCCGTCCGGGACGTCGTGGAGCAACGCGCGCACCCGCTCGACCCCGAAGAGCGACCCGTCGAAGGCCTCCGCTTCCGAGAGCCCGTCGGTGAAGAGCACGAGCGTATCGCCCGGTGCCACGAATCCTTCGGTCAGCTGGTAGGTCGCGCCGTCGTCGATGCCGAGCGCAGCGCCGTTCTCGGCGTGGAGGAGCCGGACGGTGCCTTCCGCGTTCCGCACGAACGGCGGCTCGTGGCCCGCGCTCGCGTAGCGCACCCGTCCCGTCCGCACGTCGAGCACGCCGCACCCGAGCGTGACGAACATGCAGGCGTCGTTGCCATCGACGAGCCGCGTGTTGATCTCGGCGAGGAGCCGATCGGGCGACTCGTCGGTGGCCCCGAGCACGCGCAGCAGCGCCGACATCCGCGCCATGAAGAGCGCGGCCGGGATGCCCTTGTCCGACACGTCGCCGATCGCGAAGAAGACGTTGCCGTCCCCGGTCGTGAAGTAGTCGTAGAGATCGCCGCCGACCTGCTTCGCAGGCCGGAGCGCGGCGGCGACCTCGACCGCCGCCGGCAGATCGGCGGCGGCATCGCGCCGCGGCAGCATCGACTGCTGGATCCCGGCCGCGATCGCGAGCTCCTGCTCCATGCGGGCGCGCTCCGCGAGGCTTTCGGCGCGGAGCTGGATGTGGCGCTGGAGCGAGCTCCGCATGCGGCGGAGCGCCTCCGTCAGCACGCCGATCTCGTCCGAACGCGGGGCGTCCGGCAACTGGAGGTCGGCGTCGTCGTCGTTCACCGCGCCGACCGCGTTCGCCAAGGCGTGGATCGGGCGCGCGATGCCCGCGGCCACGAGCCAGATCGCCGCGACGAGCAAGACGAATCCGATGGCACCGAGGAAGAGCTGTCGCTCGAGGAGCGTGTGGGCCTCGGCGAGCAGCTCCGCGCGCGGGAGGACGAGCATCAGCCTCCAGTCGAGGGTCTGGAGCTTGCGCACGGCGAGGTAGGCGGGGCGGGCGACGACGTCGTTCGGCAACATCCCGAAGGTCGTCTTGCGCGCGAGCATGGCCTCGCCGGCGTCGCGGATCGCCGCTTCGTCGAGTGTGCCGTCGAACGCCGCAAGCCGCTGTGCGGTGGCGCCGATCGTGGCGACGAACGTCCGCTCGGTCGGCGGCGACGTGAGCCAGCCCATGCCGACCGGCCCGAGGGTCGCGCGCGCCGCCGTGTGCCGTACCCAGTCGAGCGCGAGGTCGGCGGTGACGACGCCCGCGAGTCCGCGGCCCGCGGTCGCGTGTCGTCGGTAGAAGGGCGTCGAGTACGTGATCATCCAGGTCTCGCCGCCGCCGGCGTCGAAGTACGGCAGCGACCAGACGGGCCGTCCCGAATCGGCCGCACGGCGAAACCACGGAAGCTCGCGGTAGGCGTAGCTGTCGAGCGCGAGGTCGGCGTACTCGACGTCGTCGCCGCGGCGGAAGAAGTACGGCGCGAACGCTCCCACGTCCGTCGCCGGTGCGTCAGCCGCCTCGACGGCGATCGTCGATCCGTAGACCTCCGGCCATGCCGCGAGAATCCCGCGAATGCGCCGCGGATACTCCGACCGCGGCGGGTCGATCTCTTCCAGTTGGTGCGCGACCGTCCGGATGCCGCCTTCGATCGGACGGATGACGGCATCGAGCCCGGCCGCCAGGCGCCCCGCGAGCTCGTCGGCGCCGCGTTCCGCGTCGGCTTCGAGACGGTGCGCCGTCGTCTGGTACGACAGGTAGAGCGCGCCGGCGTAGATCGGCATCGAGACGGCGAGGATCCAGCACAGCATCCTGCCCCGCACGGTCCGGAAACCACCCCGCCTCGACGTTGCGCCCCCGCTCGCCACGAGCCATGGTGCGCCGGGCACCCGGTCGCTGTCAGGACGCAAAATGCGGAGACGACTTCGCATGCGGTATGCGCAGCTCGGCCGGCATGTGGAAACCGGATTGAACGGCGGCCCGATCGCTCTTTACCCTCGTCGTCTCGACCGCCGTCCCGAGGAGGACCCGTGACCATGCGCGCGCCGACCGCCGCATTCCCGTTCCTGATCGCCGCGCTCCTCGCGGCGAGCGTACTTCCGACGTTCGCGGCCAACGACGATTCCGCTGCGGTGCGGTCGCCGGCCGGGTGGGTCGGCGTCATCGTGCAGCTCGAGGACGCGCCCGTCGCGACCTACAAGGGCGGCGTCGGTCGCTTCGCCGCGACCGCGCGCGCCGGCACGGCCGCGAAGCTCGACCCGACGACGCGTGCGGTCGCCGACTATCGCGCCCACCTCGCCGCCAGGCACCGCGCGTTCGAGCGTGCCGCGCAGCAGGCCGTCCCCGGTGCGCGCGCCGTCTATCGCTACGACATGGTGCTCGG